>DASRCZ010000098.1:0-6599 GCA_035652855.1 Candidatus Acidiferrum sp. | reverse complement strand
CGATGTGCTGCTCGATCCGGCTGGCAAGCAAAACAGCAAAGCTTGGCCAGCCAGAGGTCAAGCTGGGGATCCTGCCCGGATATGGCGGATCGCAGCGGCTCACGCGGCTTTGCGGAAAAGGCGTGGCGCATGAGCTGTGCTTGACCGGGGAAATGATCAGCGCGGAAGAGGCTCAGCGGATCGGGCTGGTGAATCATGTTTGCGAGCCGGTGGAGCTGATGCCCGCGGCGGAAGCGATGGCGAAAAAGATCATTGCAAACGCTCCGCTGGCGGTGCGGTACTGCATGGAGGCCATTGAGCGCGGCGCGGAGATGCCGCAGGAAGAAGGGCTGTACCTGGAAGCGACGTTGTTCGGCCTGTGCTGCGCAACAGAGGACATGCGCGAAGGAACAAGGGCGTTCTTGGAGAAGCGGACGGCACAGTTCCAGGGAAAGTAAGCAGAGCGGCGCGGACGGCATGGCGACGAAGATCGAATCCACGAGGACGGAAGGCGGAAGCGGGGCGGGCAGATCCAAGCGCCGGGGGGATGCAGAACCGGTTCGGCGGATCGAGGGGGAGCTGAACGCGGCGGGATTGCGCTTCGGGATCATCGTGAGCCGGTTCAACAGCTTCATCACGGAGCGGCTGCGAGCGGCGGCGGTCGATGCGCTGGAGCGGGCAGGTGCGAAAGGCAAGGACCTCGAAGTGGTTTATGTGCCGGGGGCGTTCGAGCTGCCGCTGGCCGCGAAGAAGCTGGCGGCAATGGGCGAATGCGATGCGCTGATCGCCATTGGATGCGTGCTGCGGGGAGAGACCTCGCATTACGATTATGTCTGCTCGGAAACCGCGCGAGGACTGCAACTCGCGCAGATGGATATGGGCGTTCCGGTGATTTTTTGCGTGCTGACATGCGACACGCTGGAACAAGCCATTGACCGCGCGGGGCTGAAGGGCGGCAACAAGGGATTCGAGGCAGGGCTGGCGGCAATCGAGATGGCGCGGCTTTCAAGAAAGCTGCGCGGCGCCGAGCCGAGCGCGGCGAAGGCGGCCAGCGGGAAGCGAAAGAACGGGAAAGCCCGGCGGAAGTAACGTGTCCCTGAGAACAAAAGGCCGCGAGTATGCGATGCAGATGCTCTTCCAATGGGACATCAGCCAGCAGGATTGCGCGAAGATCGAGAGCAAGTTCTGGAAGAGCGCGAAGGCCGCCGACCAGACGCGGCGCTTTGCCAATGCGCTCTTCGAGGGAGCGGCAAACGAAGCGGCGGCGCTCGACGAGATCATCGCGAAGCACGCGCAAAACTGGCGGCTCGAGCGCATATCGGCAATTGATCGCGCGATATTGCGGCTGGCGATTCACGAATTGCGGGGCAAGGGCACGCCGCCGCGGGTAGTGCTGAATGAGGCCATCGAAATGGCCAAGAAATTTTCCTCGGAGGAGTCCGGGTCTTTTGTGAACGGGATTCTCGATGCCATTCACAAATCGCCGTAAAGCGCGGAGCCAAAACCTGCCGGGCGACACGGCGCGTCATGTGCGCAGGGCGGCAAATTTTGGGTCAAATCGTTAGGGTCCCCTCGAAGACGCGGACTGCGGCGCCGCTGACACGCGGAATCAGCTTTTTGCCGGATTGCGTTACTTCCACTTCAATGTGACTCGGCCGGCCCATCTCGTGTCCCTGAAGAAGGCTGAGCGTGTGACCGGGCGAGAGCTTGCCGTGGCGAACAAGGTAGGCTCCGAGGGAGCCGGCAGCCGAACCGGTGGCGGGGTCTTCGTAGACTTCCCAAGGCAGCATACCGCGGGCAAAGCCTTTGCCATTTCCACTGAGAGCAAAGCAATAGGCCATGGTGGCAGCTTTGCCGAAGAGCTTGCGGAGGTCGAACATGTTCATGGCGATTTTGCCGAGCGCGGCGCGATTGCGGAGCGGAACCATGAGATTGAAAATGCCGGTCGAGACGTTTTCCGGATCGAGATGCGGATCGAAATCGGAGAGGGAAAGGCCCAGCGCCTTGGCGAGCGCGGCTTTTTTGAACTTAATGGGCCTGAATAGAGCTTCGGTTTGCGTCATGGTAACGCGCTGCGGGCGACCGTCCTTGAAGCGGATCTCGACCGGCAGGACGCCGGCACCCGTCTGCTGCATGACGTGAACGCCGCCTTCCTGAGCAGGCACGACGCCGAGGCTGGCAAGCAGAAACCATGTGCCGATAACGGGGTGGCCGGCCAACTTCAACTCTTCCTGCGTGGTGAAAATGCGGAGGCGTGCAAGAGCCGTCTCGTCCGTGGGCTTCTGGACGAAGACGGTTTCGGCGAGATTCATTTCACGGGCGATGGCCTGCATCTGCTCCGTGGAAAGGGAGTCGCCATCGGTGAAAACAGCGAGCGGATTGCCCTCAAAGCGGGTGTTGGTGAAAACGTCGAGTGTGTAAAAGCGGTGTTCCATGGAGGCAGCGGGCCAGGGCCGAGCGGCTCAGATGCGCTCGAGCTCAGCGACGGTCCTTTCGTTGGTGAGGTTACCCGTGTTCAAGGTGGATTTTGGTTCGAGGAGGAGCACGTGGGTCTCCTCGTCGCTGACGGGGCAATGTTCGGCACCGCGAGGGACGATAATGAACTCGCCAACACGCACGAGCTCTTCGCGATCGCGAAACTTCATGCGCAGAGCGCCTTTGATGACGAGAAAGAGTTCGTCCTCAAGGTCATGGTGATGCCAGACAAATTCGCCCTTGAGCTTGACCGCTTTGATGCAGAAGTCGTTGACTTCGCCAAGAATTTTGGGATTCCAGTGTTCGGAGAAGCTGGCGAATTTCTGATCGAGATTGACGGTGTTCATGGTCGCGGGCCTCAGAGCTTGTGAACGAGTTCAGTGACGGCAGCAAGAACGCGGCGCGTGGTTTCCGGACGATTCGTCTCGGAATAAACGCGCAGGACATTTTCCGTGCCGGATGCGCGCACCATGACCCAGCCGGCCTCATCGAGGTAGACCTTGATGCCGTCCATGTTTTCCCGGCGCACGATGGCAAAATCGAGCAAACGGGTGAGTTTGCCGTCGGAGAAATGCTCGATGGCGTTTTTCTTCTGTGCGGCAGTCACGTCGAGGTCCACGCGGCCGTAATGATATTCGCCAAATTCCGCATGCAGCGCCCCGAGCAGTTCGCCGAGCGACTTGCCGTGCCAGGCCATCAGTTCGGCGAGAAAAAGCGCGGAGACCGTGGCGTCGCGCTCCGGCAGGTAGAGGCTGGTGCCGATGCCGCCGCTTTCTTCGCCGCCAAGCAAAATATTTTGCTCGAGCATGAGCTCGCAGATGTACTTGAAGCCGATAGGCACCTCGTGGAGTTTGCGGCCGAGCTTGGCCGCGAGCTTGTCGATGAGCTTGGTGACGGAGAAGGTTTTGGCAATGTCGCCGGGCAGGTTGCGCATTCCAGCGAGGTGCCAAACGAGAAGCGCGAAAATCTGGTGTGGATTGACGAAGGCCCCCGTGCGGTCAATCGCGCCGATGCGATCGGCGTCGCCATCAGCGCAAAAGCCGGCGTCGTACTTTCCGGCCAGGACGGCCTGGCGCAGCGGCTCGATGTGCGGCTCGATTGGTTCGGGGTGCGAGCCGCCAAAGAGCGGGTCGCGGGTGCCGCGGATTTCGTCGCAATGCACGCCGTTGCGCGTGAAAAGCTCTTTCAGGAGCCCGGCGCCGGATCCGTGCATGGGGTCGGCGACGAAACGGAACTTGCGCGCGCGGAGCCGTTCCCAGTCGATCAGCTTTTCAATGGTGTCGAGGTAGGGAGCGCGGGGCTCGAAGGCATGAATCAGATCGCGGCGCGGCGGGAGGGATGGCGCGGCGTCCGATTGCACGACGGCAAGTTCCTTTTCGATTTGCGCCACGATGGAAGGAAGCGCGCTGCTGCCATAGCTGGCCTTGTACTTGATGCCGTTCCAGCGATAGGGATTGTGGCTAGCGGTGACGACAATGCCGCCGGCGGCTGCACGCTGGCGGACGAGAAGGCTGATCGCCGGCGTTGGGCAGGGCTTATCCGCAAGCCAGACGGGCGTTCGCGTCGAACTAATCGTTTCCGCTACAGCTGCGGCCACCGCATCCGATGCGAAGCGATGGTCATAGCCGACCAGCACACCTTTCCGCGGATCTTCGCCGCGAACGACGTAGCGCGCGATAGCCTGCGCGACAAGGCGGGCGTTGGCGAAGGTGAAATCTTCGGCGATGATGCCGCGCCAGCCGTCGGTGCCGAATTTGATCGGATGATGCATTTGGGTCATGCGTTCGCGAACCAGTATAAGCGAGGAGTTTTGCGGGCGAAAACAGCCGGATTGGCAGGTGGTGCGGCTCGTGTGGCCTGCTCCAAACGCCTTTCAGCGGGCTTTCTTCGCCGCGTTCTGGGCCAGCCGAGCTTTGACGATTTTTTTGATGAGACTGGCGGGCATCGGCTTGTCGAGCGGGAAGCTCAGCGTGCCCTTTGCGGTCCGGCAGGGCCTTAGCTCGTCTCGAAACGATTCTAGGACCGAGCTGCCCATGGGAAAGAAACTGCAGTGATTTTTGAAGACGGCGTAACCGACAAGTGCACCGTTCCAATGGAACGCGGGTATGCCGTAACTGATGGCTTCCGTGGCGTCGTGCGGCACAATCGAGCGGATCGTGGCACGAATTTTCTTGAGCGTCGCCCGGCCCGGTTCAGGCGCCCGGGCGATGTAACGTCCGACGTCGCTCGGACCGGTAGCTCGCTTGGCGGAGGAGGTGGAGGTCTTTTGCATACGGAAAGCACGAGTGTAGCACGCGCGCCGCGTCATGGCAGTGCCGTCATCGCGCTGTGGTTAAGCCGGAATTGGTTAGACTTGGTCAGACAAGGAAGCGGCCGGGATTCAGAGTTCGCGCGGGGTCGAAACGCTGGCGCAGTGCGCGCATCAGTGGCAGTGAACCGGGCGGCGTGCCCCAGGGGTCGAAAGGGGGTAAATCCGCCGAGTGGTCAGCGAGGAACAGCGAGCCGGACGCCGCTTCCAATTGAGAGCGAAGAGCTTGCAGCGCGGAGTGCATATGCTGGGGATCCCCTTCGAGGAGCGTACAGCCAAGCCCAGTGGCCTGCATGACAGTGTGCGCGCGCAGTTGCAGAGCCCGCGCCAGCGCAGCAATAGCGCCGGTGGTTTGCGCGACGGCGGTTGGCAGGATCGAGATTTTGGCGATCGCGCATGGTCCATCCTGCCGACGCGCGGCCGCGTAAAGCTCCTGGCGCGCGTTCCAGACGGGAGGCCCGGTTTCGCTCATCGGAGCCGGGGCAATAAGGGACTTCAGTTGCGCTGCTTGAGCGGCAAGGCCGGCCTCCGTGCCTTCGAAAAGCACATCGATCTGCGGCTGCACTCCTTCCACAAAGCGGGCCTGTAGCGCGGCGTGAGCAAGCTTGGCATCCTGAATGGCCAATAAGAGCCGCTGGGCATCAGCAGGGTCCTTTCCGAGGCATGTAAACGTGCGCGACTCTCGCGGCTGCGGATGCAGGCGAAACACGGCGCGCGTGATGACGCCGAGTGTGCCGAACGCGCCGGTCACCAGTTTGGGCAAGTCATAGCCCGCTACATTCTTCACCACTTTGCCGCCGCCGGAGGCCAGAGTGCCGTCGGGCAGCGCAATGGTGACGCCGATGATCAGGTCCCGCAGCGAACCAAAGCGGAGCCGGAGAGCGCCGGAGTCGTTAGCAGAAAGAATGCCTCCCACAGTCGCCGATTTCGGCCAGAGCACGTCAATGGCGAGCCGCTGGTTATGGACGGCAAGAGCTGCTTGCAGGCTGGCGACTGTCACTCCGGCTTCGACAGATACGGTCAGGTCCGCCCAGGGGTGCTCGATGACCTTATCGAGGCGGCGGGTGGAGAGGATCACATCCGCGCGCTCAGGCGGATGACCCCAGCTCAACTTGGTGCCTCCGCCGCGCGGGATAACGGCAAGGCCGGCGCGATTCGCCTCCCGCAGGGCTGCTGCCAACTGAATTTCGCCGGCGGGTTCAAGGACAAGATGTGGCTGCTGCCCGGCCACGGTATCCCCGGACGCGGGGGTGCGAACGCCTTCATCGCCGAGCAGGGAGTGCCAGTTGGGTTCGCCAGGATGGGGCGAGGAGAGCACGCTCATGGATTCGGATGGATACATTACACTGAAACGGCGGCGCGAGAGAGCGCCAGATTAGAAACGCTCGGCGGCGCCAGAAAGCTCGGAGGGATGCGGTACGTATTCGCCGGGCTTTTCCCCGCAGAGGCGCGGGGTGGGAAAGATTTTAGTGGGATTTGCGAGCTGCAGCGGATCGAAAGCGCAGCGAACGCGCTGCATGGTAGCGAGATCCGGTTCCGCGAACATTTTGGACATATTGCGTTTTTTGTCTTCGCCAACGCCGTGCTCGCCAGTGATCGAGCCTCCCGCCGCGATGCACAAATCGAGAATGCTGGCCGAGAGCGCGTAGGCGGCTTGTTCCTGGCCTGGGATGCGGCGGTCGTAGAGCACAAGGGGGTGCAGATTGCCGTCTCCCGCGTGAAATACATTGGCGACGCGCAAACCCGCTTGCTCGCTGAGCCGCGCAATCTCCGCGAGCACTTCCGGCAGCGCCGTCCTCGGGATCACGCCGTCTTGCACAATATAGTTCCGCGCAAT
>DASRCZ010000097.1:0-14576 GCA_035652855.1 Candidatus Acidiferrum sp. | reverse complement strand
GGCCACGCGAAACGGCGCGCCGGTACCCGCAATCGAGCGGTGAATCTGAATCGTTCCTTCACTGGTCGCTGTCGTTGCCATTGATTACTTCCTTGCCTTTCCAGGGCTGTAGATCAGGCTGTCTGCCATCTGACCTTTTCCATCTCGATTCCTTCTTTGGCCTTCTCCGGGATCGGGGATAGCTCCCTGAGTTTCGTCACTACCTGCACGGTTTTCTCGACCGCGTAGTCAACCTCTTCCTCGGTATTGAAGCGGCCTAGACCGAAGCGAATCGCGGTGTGGGCCAGGTCATTACCCACGCCTAAAGCTTTGAGCACGTAGCTGGCTTCGAGGGTTGCCGTACTACAGGCGGAGCCGCTCGAGACTGCTATATCGTTCAGCCCCATTAGCAAGCTCTCGCCGTCCGTATTGGCAAAGCTGACGTTCAGGTTGCCGGGCAGGCGGCGTTCGAGCGAGCCGTTTACCGTCACTCCATCCAAACGGTCTTGTAAGCCTTCCCGCAGCCGCTCCCGCATGGCCAGCAACCTTGTGGACTCTGTTTCCATTTCCTGCCGAGCAACTTCACAAGCCTTCCCCAGGCCGACAATGCCCGGAACGTTCAGCGTGCCAGAACGCATCCCACGCTCGTGGCCACCGCCCTCGACCATGGGGGACAGCTGCACTCGCGGATTCCCGCGCCGGACATACAGCGCGCCAACCCCTTTGGGTCCGTACATCTTGTGCGCACTAAGTGCCAGCAGGTCAATATTGTCCCGTTGAACGTCCACGGGGATCTTTCCCACAGCCTGAACGCCGTCCACGGCAAAGAAGACTCCATGGTCCTTGGCAATGCGTCCAATCTCGCGAATCGGCTGAATCGTCCCAATCTCGTTATTTGCGTACATCACCGTGATCAAAATGGTTGTCGGCCGGATTGCCGCGCTGACCTCATCTGGATTCACGCAGCCATCGTTTTGCACGGGCAGGTACGTCACCTCATACCCTTGTTTTTCCAGCCGCTTGCAGGCGTCCAGGACGGCTTTATGTTCCGTGACCTGCGTGATGATGTGCTTACCCTTGTCGCGGTACATCTCCGCGATGCCCTTGATCATCAGGTTGTCGGATTCCGTTGCGCCGCTCGTGAAGATGATCTCTTTTGCGGTCGCTCCAACCAAGGCGGCAATTTGCCGGCGCGCCGTCTCCACGGCCTCTTCCGCCGCCCAGCCAAAGGAATGATTCCGGCTGGCGGCATTTCCAAACTTCTCGCCAAAGTAGGGCAGCATGGCTTCCAGCACGCGCGGGTCAACGGGCGTTGTTGCATGATGATCCATATAAATTGGCAGCTTAACAGCCATTCCTGTCCGCCCTACCTCAATTCCACAAGAGCCGGCTCATGCGGTTCGTCGCTCATCTGTGAAATCGTCACCGTGCTCAGCACTTGGAGGATGCTTTCGTTGACTCGCCGGAGAGGCTCGCGTACCGAGCATTTCTCCGTAGCGTCGCATGGCCCGTGGCTGGTCACGCAGGAAGTAATCAGCACCGGCCCGTCGATCGCCGTAATTACATCTAGGGCGCTGATTTGCGACGGCTCCTTGGCCAGCTGATAGCCCCCGCTTGAGCCATGCTTGGCAATCACCAAATCCTGCTTCGCGAGCTTTTGCAGCACCTTGGCCATCAGCGTGATCGAAATGCCGTAATCCTCGGCGATTTCGTTCGCGCTGCACGCGTGCTGATGGCGATGCATCGCCAGATGCTTAACGGCAATCAGTCCGTAATCCGCCTTCTTGGAAAGCTTGAACATCTACTGCCACTTCACCCCAAGCATATGCGACTGAATCAGTCGGATTTTTATTGTAGTCCCTTTTCGTGGGAAGTCAACCGAAAGCGCGAAGCTGTCTTAAAACCCCATTCTTTTCATAGACTTATATGGATACAAGATTTATTGAGATGCGCAGGAACCGCCCGCTACCGCCTCCACCAGCTTGCGCACCCCGGCTGCGGGAATTAGGAGCAGTTGCGAAGTGGGATTGCTTGTGCCGACCTTGCTGAGTGAGTCTTCCCGCTCCGCCTTCCAGCCTGCCGAGACGTGTCCGCCTTGCCCGAGGGCGTCCGCGCCGATTGCTCCTAGCGTCGCGAGGTCCGCCGAATTTCCGGCCACCTCTTTCGCCAAGAACGACCGGTCAAAAAGCGGCCGCAGTTTGGCGTCGTTCTCTTTCCAGACACCGAATTGCGCCAGCAGGCTGGCTTTGAGGGCTGCGTCCCCGCAGCTTCCGGCAACATACTGATCGACCAAATCGTTAAAGCGCCGCCCTTCGTCGCTTTCGAGCGGGATTGCGTCTACAACTCGATTCAGCGGGGTGGCGCTTGTCGGCTCGGCGGGTGCGGTTCGATGCCTTGTGTAGTCTTTCACGGGCTCGACTAGGTCCGCCAGGGTTTTCAGGGCGGCGAACTCCTCCGGGGTGGCGTTCTCGCCCGCAATTCGTTGCAGCATCAGGTGATAGTAGGAGCGATGGGTCAATCCCAGCCACTCGAGCCGCTGGCTTTCCCCCGCCATGCGCCGGTACATCGAAGCGACGTCCGTGACGCTCTGCGGCGACCAAAGCCGCTCGGCAATGGCGGCGTTCCGCGGCCAAATACGAGAATCCACATTTTCCGCATCAACGTACTCCGCCCACATACACGACTCGCCGCCAAGAATCAGTTGCTCCTGCTCCGGAGTCAGCTTCGCGGCATCTCCGCTCATTGGGTCCACCGCGTAATGCCGCGCCGCGCTCCAGCCGAGATCCAGGTAATAGCCGTTCGATAGAATCCCGCGGTAGCCTAGCTGTGCCGCTTTGGCCAGCGAAGCCGCTCCCCTCCAGGACTGAATCACGATATCCTTCGGAACTCCTGGCACCAGCACCTCGTCCCAGCCAATCACCGCCTTCCCGTGCTTCACCACCAGCTTTTGCACGCGCCCGCTGAAATACGCTTGCAACGCTTCATTGTTGGCGATGCCGTGCTCCTTCATGTACGCCTGAATCCTCGGGTTCGCGCTCCATTCCTTTCCGTTGACCTCATCGCCGCCGATATGAAAGTAGTGGTCCGGGAAAATCTTCGTCATTTCCCCGATGAATTGGTCGAGGAACTTGTAAACCTTCTCGTTGGTCGGGTCCATTGCAGGGTCGAAAACGCCCCAGCGCCGCTCGATTGCGTAGGGACCCTTGCCGCTTGCCAGCTCCGGATAGCCCACAAACCACGCGGTGCTATGCCCGGGCATGTCAAATTCCGGCACGACGCGAATCCCTCGGTCCCGCGCATATTCGACAATCTCGCGCATTTCCGCTTGCGTGTAGAAAAGCCCATCGGAACCTAATCCCGTCAGCTTCGGGAATTTCTTGCTCTCTGCTCGAAAGCCCTGGTTTTCCGAAAGATGCCAGTGGAACACGTTCATTTTCACGGCTTCCATGCCATCGATGTTCCGTTTCAGGACTTCCATTGGCATGAAGTGCCGGGCCGAGTCGATCATCAACCCGCGCCAGGGAAACCGCGGCCGATCCCGGATGGCCAGGACTGGGACGGCGAAGCCGTTAGGCGAAACATCCACAAGCTGCAGAAAGGTCCGCAAGCCGTGCATCGTGCCAAGCGGGGTTGCCGCGCTGAGTTTCGCGCCATTTGGCGTCACGTCGAGCTGGTAGGACTCGTCCTCTCCGAGTTCTTGCACTGGCTTACTGGGATGATCCGTTACAATCAGGAGCGTTGCAGGCCTTTCCCCGGGCGCTGCTCCAGCAAACCGTGGAATCGCGGTCCGCTTCCCCAACTGCTGCACGAAGCGCCCTACAGCGCGTTCCAGCCGCGGTTCCGTGTACCCCGTCAACTGCACCGTGAAGCCCGCATCAATGGCCAGGCTTCCGGTTCCCATTTGCACATTGGAGGGCATCGGCATCAGGTTTGGCGTGGTTTGCTCCTGCCCCATGGCTCCCCCCGCCGAGAGCGTCCCGGTAATGGCCAGCATGACCGCGCACACTGCCGAATGTATTTCCCTCATTTCCCCGCTCTCTCGTCTGGAATTGCTCGCCAGGAGCTGCTACATAGCAGCAGCCCGCATACTGTCACATCCCGCGCCGGACTCCAACACTCTTTCTAGTCCAGGCCCTCGGGCCCTCTTTCCCCGGCGCATAAAATAGGGCATCCTGAGCCCGGCCATGAAGACCTCCGTTGCCATCTACCCAGGCTCGTTTGATCCCGTTACGAACGGCCACCTCGATCTCATTGCTCGCGGCGGAAAGATGTTTGACGTGTTGATTGTCGCCGTGCTGCGGAACGCGGAAAAGGCTCCGCTCTTCACGGTGGCCGAACGCGTTGAAATGCTGCGCGAGGTCACCAGGCAGTGGCCCGGGGTTGAAATCGATGTCTTCGGTGGCTTGCTGGTGGACTACGCGCGCAAGCGTGGCGCCGGAGTGATCCTGCGCGGAATCCGTGCCGTTTCTGACTACGAATACGAGTTGCAGATGGCGCTCATGAACCGGAAACTCGAGCCGCGCCTCGAGACTGTCTTTATGCTCCCTGGCGAGCCTTACAGCTACCTCAGCTCGAAGCTGGTCCGCGAAATCGCTCAACTCGGCGGCCCGCTCACCGGGCTGGTTCCTGAAATTGTCGAGCAACGGCTGCGCGCGAAAGTCTCGTAACGGAGCCGCCCGCCGCGGCCTCGCCGCCAAATTGGGCCGCTAAATTCCCCGCCCGGTGTTGTATTCTTTTTCCAGACCAACGTTTGCCCGCGGAAACACGGCAGCAGCAGTCAAGACTGTAGATAGGAGCAGCAGTGCAACTCACCGAGCGCATCAACCGTATTCAAGTCTCGCCCACTTCGGCGGTCATTGCCGAAGCCGAAAAACTCAAGTCGCGCGGCGTGGACGTCGCGGACTTCGGCCCCGGCGAGCCGGATTTCCCCACGCCGGACCACATCAAGCGCGCGGCGATCAAGGCGATCGAGGAGAACAAGACCAAGTACACCTCAACTGCCGGCATCATGCCGCTGCGTGAAGCGATTTGTGCCTGGCACAGACGCGAACTTGGCTCCCGCTACGAGGCGAAAGAGTGCGTCGTGAACGTCGGCGGCAAACACGCTATTTTCCAGGTTGTCAGCGTGCTCGTGCAGCAGGGCGACGAAGTCCTCATCCCCGCGCCGTACTGGGTCAGCTTCCCGGACATCGTCAAGTACGCCGGCGGCACTCCGGTTGCCGTTCCGACGCGGCCGGAAGACGGCTTCAGCGTGAAAGCTGCGGCCATCGAGAAAGCCATCACGGCGAAAACAAAATTGCTGATTCTCAATTCCCCTAGCAATCCTTCTGGCGCTGTCGTCCCTCCAGAGGAATACGAGCGCATTCTCGCCGTTTGCAAAAAGCATAACGTCTGGCTCATGGGCGATGAGTGCTACTCGCACTTCGTTTATGAACCGAACAAGCCGTTCTCGATTGCTAGTGTCGCCGGTTCCAAGCCCAGCGTGATTATCATCGGCTCGGTTTCCAAAACGTTTGCCATGACCGGCTGGCGCATCGGCTACACGCTCGCGCCCGAGCCGCTCGTCCAAGCCCTGATCAAGCTGCAAAGCCAATCCACCTCGAATCCCACATCCATCGCCCAATACGCCGCTCTCGCGGCCATGACTGGCCCGATGGATTCCGTTCCGGTCATGCTTGCCGAGTACGCGAGGCGCCGCAAGCGCATCGTCGAGGGCTTGCGTGCTATCGATGGCGTCACTTGCGAATGGCCCGGCGGCGCGTTCTACGCTTTCCCGAATATCTCCGCGCACCTGGCCAACGGCTCCGCGCACCAGGCTCTCGGCAAGAGCTGCACGGAGATTTCTCGCCTGCTGCTCGAGAAAGTACAGGTCGCGCTGGTGCCCGGCGAAGCCTTCGGCGCTCCCGGATATCTCCGCCTTTCCTACGCCACCTCGATTGACCGCATTGACGAAGGCCTCCGCCGCATGGAACGTTTTTTCACGCGCGCCGAAGCCGCCGTTTAGCTTCCGCTAGCCGCTCTTGCTCGAAACGCGCCCTCCATCGGCGCGGAAATTGCCTTTTCGCCGGGCTCTGGCACACTCGATGCAGCCCATGAATCCAGAGCCTTTTCGCATCGAACCGATTTTCTCCCCGCGCATCTGGGGTGTGCGCTCCCTTGCGCCGCTTTACCCGCAGAAAACCAGTCTTCCGGAACCTGTCGGCGAAGCCTGGCTCACCGGACTCGACTGCCGCATTGCCACCGGCCACTTCGCGGGAAAGACCCTGAGAGAAGCCTGGCACGAAATGCCGCCGGACTGGCGCGGCGGCCATCTGAGCGCTGCTCGCGATTTTCCCCTTCTCCTCAAA
Organism: Candidatus Acidiferrum sp.; assembly: GCA_035652855.1. Taxonomy (GTDB): domain Bacteria; phylum Acidobacteriota; class Terriglobia; order Acidiferrales; family UBA7541; genus Acidiferrum. The sequence continues at coordinate 8,250 of DASRCZ010000097.1, read as the reverse complement.
TTCATTTTCCCGATGGATAAGCTTTCGATTCAGGTTCATCCCGACGACTCCTACGCCGCCGCTTACGAACAGAGCGCAGGCGGAACAGGCAAGACGGAGATGTGGCACGCTGTCTCCGCCCAGCCCGGCGCGCACGTGCTCATCGGGCTGAAACCTGGCGTCAGCAAGGAGGCTTTTCTCGAAGCTCTCTCGGCGCACACACTTGAGGATCTCTTCGAACGCCATCCCGTCCACGCGGGTGACACCTTCTTTATTCCCGCTGGTACGCCGCATACCATCGGCCCCGGCATGGTCCTTTGCGAAGTCCAGCAATATTCGGACCTCACCTATCGCGTCTATGACTACGGCCGCACCGATGCTCAAGGCCATCCGCGCGAACTGCACATTGCCAAGGCGCTGGACGTGCTTCGTTTCGGCTACAGCGGTGCCGCTAGAATCGCGCCTCTCTCTCTCGATCCGGATCAAAAAGCAAAGCTCCTCTGCGCCTGCCGCTACTTCGCCGCCGAGCGTATCGAGTTTTCTAGCCGCCGCGAGTTTTCCGCCGGTGATGGCCATTTTCAGTTGCTGGTCATTCTCGCGGGTCGCGGGAATCTCGGCTGGCCATCCAGCGCCGCCCGCTATAGCGCGGGCGAATGCTGGTTCCTTCCGGCCTCGCTCCCTCTCGCCGCCCTTCACCCGCTGCAGCTTACGGCCGTCCTCCGCGCCTACGTCCCCGATCTCGCCGCGCTCCGCTCGCAACTTCACGCCGCCGGCATCTCGGCCAATGCCATCTCGCACTCCGTCCTAAGCTGACGTTCGGTACCTGTGTTAGATTGCCTTTCATGTCGAGCGAAAAACTTACAAAGCACGCGGTAATCCTGGCCGGGGGCCGCGGCACGCGCTTCTGGCCGAGGAGCCGCACTCGTACCCCGAAGCAGCTCCTCAATATCGTCGGCGACACCACCATGCTCGAACAGACCGTAACCCGCCTCCTGCCGCTCGTTCCTGCCGACCGCATCTGGACGGTCACAAATACGGAGCAGGCCGCGGCCGTCCGCAAGCAGCTTCCCCTTGGCGCGCGCAAACGCGTGCTGGTTGAGCCGGTCGGCGTGAATACAGCGGCAGCCATCGGTCTCGCCGCCGTTCACATCCGCAAAGCGGCGGGAAGCGATGCCCTGATGGCCGTCCTCCCCTCCGATCATTTCATCGCGGACGCTGAAACGTATCGCCGCATTGTCCGCGCCGCGCTGATTGTCGCCAGCAATCCGGGCCGCATGGTCGTCCTAGGGATTCCCCCCACACGACCCGAAACCGGATTTGGCTATGTCGAGCGTCTCGCGGACGCGCAGGAGCTTCCGCTCGAAGCGCCGTTTCATGAACTCGGCTTCCCTGTGTTCGCCGTGCGGCGCTTCACGGAAAAACCAAAACACGAGGTGGCGGAACGTTACGCCGCCTCCGGCAATCACTACTGGAACGCCGGCATGTTCTTCTGGCGTGCCTCGACCTACCTCCAAAATCTCGAGCGCTTTCTCCCAAAAACGCGCGCCGCTCTCGAATCTCTCGCGGCATACATTGGCAAGCGGAACTACGACCGCAGGCTCCGCGCCATCTATCCCAAGCTCGAAAATATTTCAGTGGATTACGCGATTCTCGAACCCGCCACGCGTCCAACAACGGAATCCGGCGCGGCCGAGACGACACCCGCCATCGAGAATGCAAGTGTTTTCGTCATTCCCGCGGAAGTCGGCTGGAGCGACATCGGCTCCTGGGCCGCCGTTTACGAACTTCTCGCCAAGACGCCCGCCGAGAACGTGCTTGCAGGTCCCGGCCAGACCATCGACTCCGCCGGTAATTTCGTGTACAGCCCCAAAAAGTTCGTGGCGGCCATTGGCGTTACGGATCTGGTCGTCGTCGATACGCCCGATGCGCTGCTCATCGTCCCACGCCACCGCGCGCAGGACGTCGCTGGGCTGGTCAAGCTCCTCGAACAACAGAAGCGCACGAAGCTGCTGTAGCCGCCCAGGAGACAGCGCCCATGGGGTCACGCTCCAGCAGACCATGCGATTCCCGATTGCTCGCGTTCTACTCCGGCGCATCTTGTGACGATCGCGGCCGGTCGCTCGAGGGAATCCTTCGCTGGTCCGATGACGCGCTCGAACTTACGCATGACTACATTCAGTGGCTTTTCCCGCTGGCGGAACGCAGCGGCTTCAATCCGGACGCGCCTATTCTCGATGATGCCGCGATTTCAGCCTTCCGCGCGCGCGCCGAACTTCGCGAGCAATTGCGCGCGGCATTCCTTCGTATGCTCGCCTTCTACGGCTTTCGTCTGGACAATTCTTCAGGCACGCCTGCCGTGGCGCGCGCCGCCAATTTCGCCGAACGCTCGAGAAATTGGCTCACTCCCGCCAATCACAACCATCTCCGCATCACGCGCATTCTCAAATCTCTCCGGCTGCTAGGGCTCGAACCCGAAGCCACGGCATTCTTCCGCGCGCTCGCCGAGATCTATGGCGAGGAATCCGCCGCCGCGACTCCCGCAATTTCCGCAGCCACCTTCCGCTTTTGGCGATCCGCCGCAACGTAAGCATCAGGCTCCGCCCCAACCCATCAGCGCGAGGCGCGCTCGAGTTCGCGCGGCAAATCCAGCGTGTCGCTCACCGTAAGCTCCGAAGCGCGAAGCCGGTGCACCGTAAGCTCTTCAACCTCGAGTGAATCGAGCTTCGTTTTCCGCGCCAAGAATCGCCGAATCGCCAGCCGCCCAATCGCCAGCGTGCCGATCGCGAAGGCGCCAACCGCGACTGCGCCGATCGCGCCGACTGCCGTCGCGATCGCCGCCACTTGGAGAATCGCCGGGAACTTGGAACCGGCCGCCTGCTTCAGTTGCATGCCCCGCCTCCTTGCGCGAACGCAGATTGTCTCACGCAAGTAGGATGCGGATTTTGCCAAAGCGGTGTGCCGAAATCACGCGGGAGGACGTGCGAATCCGTTCGTCAGCTCTAGCTCAAGCCGTTTTGACCGAATCGGACCGCATGGCTGCGAGCAGCCACTTCTGCAGGACTCCTCGGAAGCTCGGTTTCAGTTCGCGGAACGCCAGTCCCATGCCGCTGGGCGGCTGGATGTGAATGACCGTGGCTTTCGCCTCGAAATATTCGCCCGGCTTGAAAATTTTCAGCACGACGGCAGTCTCCGGCGCGAACGGCGAAGCCGTCTCCACAAAGCAGCCGTGCAGTCCGACTTGCCGCACCTTCGCCGGAATGGTTGCGTTCGGAGCGGCCTCCGGCGCCACTTCGGCATCGGCTTCAAACGGGAATCGCAGTCCGCGGCGTTCTTCGCTCATCCAGGAAAATTTAGCATGCGGTCTTCCGGCCGGAGTGGAAACCAAGGCCACGCGTGTCCGGAAGATGACCCATGTCCGCGATTACACATTTTCCGGCACCACGTACGGAGCGCGGTACGTTCCGCGCAGCATCGTATTCGCTTCTTCGTCGCCGATGACTTGCTCCGTTGCCGCATCAAAGCGCAGCGTGCGCCCCAGCCGGTACGAAGCGTTCGCCAGATGCACGAGCGTCGTCGAAATATGCGCCTCTTCAATCGGCGAATGAATGTCTTGCGCGCGCCGGCTGCGCACGCAAGCGATGAAGTTTGCGTAATGGTCCGCCGAGGCCTTGCCGTGAGGTCCCGGCGTAACCTCCTCGGTCAGCCACGTTTTGTAAGCGTCGTAGCCGTCGATCGCCAAATAGCCGTTCGAACCGTAAAAAATATTGCCAATCGTGTTGGTCTTGGCGTCGCGTGGCCCGAGCGGCGGCGGCGCCGCCTTCTTGGGCGGCGCGGAGGTGAGGCCCGCGGGCGGAACCGCGCTCGCGCCATAGGCTCCGGTCCCAATCTCTGCTTCGTGATTCGTGATCCAGTGGCGGACTTCCAGCTCCATCAGTTTGCGTTTGCCGCCGTTCTCGAAACAAAACGTGGCGCTCAGGGTATTCGGCGTCTCCTGATCGTCGTCGAACATGAAATGCCCGCCCATCGCGGAAACCGAACTTGGAAAGCCGGCGCCAAGTCCCCAGCGCGCGATATCAATTTCATGGATCGCCTGGTTTCCAACTTCGCCGTTGCCCGTATCCCAGATCCAGTGCCAGTTGTAATGAAAACGGTTTCTCGTGAACGGCTTCAGCGGAGCAGGTCCGGTCCAGAGATCGTAATGTACGCCGGCGGGAACCGGTTCTTCCTTCGCGTGGCCGATGCTGCCGCGCCACTTGTAGCAGAGAGCCCGGGCCAAGTAGACGTCCCCAATCGTTCCATCGCCGAGACGGCCGATGGCCTCGATCATTCCGGGATTCGAGCGCGATTGGCTGCCGTGCTGGCAGATGCGGTTGTACTTTTTCACCGCGCGAACGAGTTGCCGGCCCTCAAACGTGTTGTGCGAGCACGGCTTCTCGACGTAAATATCTTTTCCCGCCTGGCAGCCCCAAATACCGATCAGCGAATGCCAGTGATTCGGCGTCGCAATCGAAATGGCGTCGATTTCCTTGTCCTCGAGAAGCTTACGGACATCCACATAGCCTTTCGGTCTTGCCAAGCCGCGGCCTTCGATTTCGCCCAGCCGCTGATTCAGCACGTTCTCATCGACGTCGCAAAGCGCCGCGAGTTCCACGCCCGGAATTTTTTCGAAGCCGTGAATGTGATCGTTGCCCCGGCCGCGCACTCCGCAAACCGCGACGCGAACGCGATCATTCGCGCCGAGCACCTTTCCGCCGAGTGCGAGCACCGTTGCCCCCGCCGTGACGGCCTTCCCGGTCGTCTTGAGAAACTCACGCCGCTCGATTGCTTCGCCTGTCATGCCGCCGCCTCTCGATGGATCTCTCTTCAAGCCGCCCAAGTATATTCATGCGGCCGGCGCAACGTAAACGCGAATTCAAAAGGCCTGGCCGATTCCTCGAGCTCGGCTGCATTTGAGGGACTTAGGCGAGGCTGGCCACCTCATGGCGACCGCGCCGGCAGTCGCGGGGCAGCAGGGCGCTGTTACCGTTTTGGGAGGGCGGTAAAAGCGTGCCTCCGGGGTGAAGGACTGCTGAGGAAGGAGCAGCGAAGCGTTTCGAGAGAGTGGGAAAAGCCATCCTGCACGGCAACTGTAAGCTATCCGAAACAGCGAATTCGAAATGACGCACCGGCCCGGGAGCGCTGTGCTAGAGTACCGCAACGCGGGTGAGTTCGGTGAATACAAACGGAGCACACGAGCACGAGGAACTCCCGGCAGCGAAGCTGAGGTGGCGGTGCGACCTTTCGCGGATTCCGTTTGAGACGACCGCGCAGGCGGAGTTGCGGGAAGGATTCATCGGACAGGACCGGGCGCTAAAGGCGCTGAAGATGGGCGTCGAGATGTCCGCGCCGGGGTACAACGTGTTCGTCTGCGGGCTGGCGGGAACGAGCCGGGGCGGAACGATCGCGAAGATGATCGAGGAGCTCCACCCAAAAACGAAGCCCTCCCTGGACCGCTGCTACGTGAACAATTTCAAGCTCCCGGACCGGCCGCGGCTGCTGACGCTGGCGCGGGGACAGGCGAATTCGTTCAAGAAGGACATGCAAGCGGGAATTGATTTCTTGCGGCGCAGGATTCCGCAGGTCTTCGAGGGCGAGCCGTTCCAAAGGCAGAAAGGAAGGATTGTCGAGCGGTTCACGGTTCGCGAGAAGGAGCTGATGGACGACTTCACGCGGCGCATCGCGCGGGAACAGTTTGCGCTAGGGCATATGCAAGTGGGCGCGGTGGCACTGCCGGAGATATTTCCTGTCCTCGAGGGGCAGATGGTGCCCATCGAGGATATTTCGAAGATGGTGCACGAAGGAAAGCTGGAAGGAACGGCCGCAGAGGAGATCGAAAGGAAGTACGAACAGTTCCGGCAGGAATTCACGGTGGTGTACCGGAAGACGCTAACGCTTTCGCGTGAGCTGGCAAGCGAATTGAGCTATCTGGAGCAGGAAGCGGCGTCCGTGCTGGTGGATGGAGTAATCGAGGAGCTAAAGGAAAAATATCCGGGGTCCAGCGTCTCGGAGTATTTGGAGGAAGTGCGGCATCACCTGCTGGACAATCTGGACCCTTTCAAGGAGCGCGAGGGAGAGGGCGAGCAGGAAGGCGAAGGGACGGCGCCGGACGGAGTTCCCAAGCCGCCGGGGGGGCAGGCGGAGCGTGACCCGTTCCGCGTGTATGGCGTGAACGTGATTTTGGCGCACAACGACGAGGATGCCTCGCCGGTGATTTTCGAGACGACGCCAACGTACGCGAATTTGTTCGGGACGATCCAGCGAGCCTATGATCAGCGCGGCGGATGGACGAGCGACTTCATGGATTTGCGCGCCGGGTCGCTGCTGCGCGCGGACGGCGGCTTTCTGATCATGTATTCGGTGGAGGCCCTGTCCGAGGCGGGAGTCTGGCGGGCGCTGAAACGCACGCTGAACCACAATCGGCTCGAGATTCAGCCGCTCGAAATGTTTTATCCCTTTGGAGGGAGCGCGCTCAAGCCGGAAGCGATAGACATCAACGTAAAGGTGATTTTGATCGGCGACCGCGAGCTGTACGAACTGCTCTACAACTATGAAGAGGATTTCCGGAAAATTTTCAAGGTGCGGGTGGAGTTTGACGAAGAGATGGCGATGAGCGACGAGGTCATCGCCGAGTACGCGGGAAGGCTGAGGGCGCTTTCGGAGAAGGAGGGGCTTGCGCCTTTCGACCGCGGGGCGTTTGCGGCGATGCTCGAGTATGGCGTTCGGCAAGCGGGCCGGCGCAACAAAGTGACCGCGCGATTTGTGGACATCGCGGACCTGGCGCGCGAGGCGCACTATGCCGCGGCGGCAGCGGGCGAATCGGTGGTGCGAGCCGCGCACGTGCGGAGCGCGCTGGCATCGAAGATCGAGCGGCACAATCTGATCGAGACGCGCATCCGGGAAATGATTCAGGAAGGCACGCTGCTCGTGGATGTGAACGATAAGCGCGTGGGCCAAGTGAACGGATTGAGCGTGCTGGAGACCGGCGGATATTCCTTCGGCAAGCCGGTGCGGATCACGGCAACGGCGGCGCTCGGCAAAGCCGGACTTATCAACATTGAGCGCGAAGCGAACCTGAGCGGAAGATTCCACGACAAGGGAGTGCACATCATCGCGGGATATCTGCGGAGCCGCTTTGCGCAGAACAAACCGCTCTCGCTGGCGGCCAGCATTTGTTTCGAGCAGTCCTATTCAGGCGTGGACGGCGACAGCGCGAGCTCGACCGAAATTTACGCTCTGATTTCCGCGCTTTCCGAATTGCCGCTGCGACAGGACATCGCCGTAACCGGCTCAATGAACCAACAGGGAGATATTCAAGCGATTGGCGGAGTAAACGAAAAAGTTGAAGGATTTTTCGATGTGTGCCGGATCAAGGGATTGACGGGAACGCAAGGAGTACTGATTCCCGCATCCAACGTGGAAGATTTGATGCTGCGCGACGACGTGCTCGATGCCGTTGCGGAGGGAAAATTTCACGTCTGGCCCATTCACAAAGTGGAACAAGGGATCGAGATTCTGACGGGACGGCCAGCAGGGCACAAAAACGGCGACGGAACATTCGAAAAGGGCACGGTCTTCGCAATGATTGATGAACGCCTGAGCGAAATGGCGAAGACGATGAAGGAATTTGAATAGCAGCAGTTAGGGCGCGGGCGGGAGAGGAGCGACATAGGCGCGCCGATAGTCCATGGTGTCGGCTGAGAGCGACGCGGAAGTCCCTGGATCCGAGGAGATCAAGCGAATCTCAATCGAGTGGACCCGGCCATCCCGAACGGGCGGAGCGAAGGCCAGGCTGTATTCGTGGCGGATGATTTCCGCGATTTCGGCGTAAGCGGCGGAAAACTGAGCGGCGCTCCGTGGAAAATAGGCGCGGCCGCCGGAGGCTTGCGCGAGGGCTCGCAAAACACCGTCCGCGGCTTCGAACTGCTGCTCAGTGAGCGGAAGCTTTTCGGAGTCAGCCGCTTTCTTCCTTCTGCCCTGCGCGACAGGAGCGCGCAAGCCGCCACTCAAGGAGACGGCGAGAATGCGGACGCCGCTGGTTTGCAGCTGATCGAGGAGGGCTTTTGCGGTGTCCGGCGGAGTGGTATCGACGCCGGTCGAGAGCAGGACGATGGATTTTTTGCCGGGGATCGCGCGGAGCCACGCGAGCGCCTGCGCGACGCTTGCAGAAAGATTCAGAGAACCGAAGCCGAGATTGAACTGCAAGTTCTCGAGCGCGTAAGCCGCCGCCCGCTT
>DASRCZ010000096.1:0-5029 GCA_035652855.1 Candidatus Acidiferrum sp. | reverse complement strand
ACGCTGCGGCCGCCAGCCATGCGCGGTGAGTTGCTGCGCTTTTCGAATGGCGCGGCGCTGATCAACGACTGTTACAACTCCAGTCCGGCGGCGTTGCAAGCCATGACGGCTCTGCTCGCCACCACTCCGAATTACCGGCGCCGAATCTTGGCGGCGGGAGAAATGCGCGAACTCGGGCCGGAATCGGCGAAGCTGCACCGGGAGGCTGGCAAATTCGCCGCGGAAACGGGCGCAATCGACTGGATCTTGGCAGTAAGCGGAGACGCGTCGGAGATTGCGGAGGGCGCCGTATCCGCGGGGCTCCCGCTCGAGCGCACCAAATTTTTCCGCACCTCCGAGGAAGCGGCGCGATTTCTGGAGGGCTTCCTCGAGCCGGGTGACTTGCTGCTGGTGAAGGGCTCTCGCGGCGTGAAGATGGAAGTCATCGTGGATGCGCTGATTGCACGCCAAGCGCCCGGAGAATTTGCGCGGCAGGAGGCAAAGCACTAGATGCTTTACTACCTGCTCTATCATGTTCTGCAGCGCTATTTCAGCCCGCTGAATGTCTTCCGGTACATCACGGTTCGGACGGTGTACGCGAGCTTAACGGCGATGTTTCTCGCGCTGGTTTTTGGCCCTTGGCTTATCCGGCGCTTGCGCGAGCTGCAGATTGGACAGTACATCCGCGAGGAAGGTCCGCAGGCGCATCAGAAGAAAGCGGGAACACCGACCATGGGGGGCGTGCTGATCGTGCTCTCGACGGCGGTGCCGACGCTGCTGTGGGCGGACCTGACGAATCCGTTCCTCTTGCTTTCGCTGTTTGCGCTGACGGGCTTCGCCGCCATTGGATTCATCGACGATTACGCAAAGATTTCCAAGCAGCGCAATCTCGGTCTGACCGCGAGAAAGAAGATTTATTTTCAAGTGTTCGTGAGCGTCGTGGTGGGGGTTTCGCTATTGGTGCTGGCGACCTACAGCAAGTATTCGACGACGCTGGTGTTCCCGTTTCTCAAGCGCTTGCACCCCGACTTGGTGGTGCATTCCCTCGTGCATTCGGCGCATCTGTGGCCGCTGGCGTTTCTGCCGTTTCTCGTGTTCATTTGCGTGGTGATCGTCGGGTCTTCGAACGCCGTGAATCTGACGGACGGCCTGGACGGGCTGGCGATTGGCTGCACAGTGATCGCGGCGGGCGCGCTGACCGTGCTGACCTATATCAGCAGCAATTTCCGATTCGCTTCCTATCTCGAGATTCAATTTATTCCGGGGGTCGGCGAGCTGACCGTCTTTTGCGGAGCGCTTGTCGGAGCCGCGCTGGGTTTCCTTTGGTACAACGCCCATCCGGCGGAGATTTTCATGGGCGACGTGGGTTCCTTGGCGCTAGGCGGAACGCTTGGAACCATCGCCGTCATCATCAAACAGGAGATATTGCTGTTTTTTGTCGGCGGCATCTTTGTCATTGAAGCGCTCTCGGTGATTCTGCAAGTAGGCTCGTTCAAACTGCGTGGCAAGCGGATTTTTCGGATGGCGCCGATTCACCACCACTTTGAGCTGCTCGGGTGGAGCGAATCGAAGGTGATTGTGCGGTTTTGGATTGCGGCGCTGGTTTTCGCGCTGTTTGCGCTAACGACTCTGAAGTTGCGCTAACGACGCGGCGCACGGCTATTCGCCGAAATACGCGGTGCTGCCAGGAGGCAGAAGGGAAGACGGATGGCTTCGCCGGTTGATCTGCGAGGCAAGCGCGTGCTGGTCGTCGGGCTAGCTCGCACGGGTGTGGCGACGGCCTTCTTCTGCATGAACCGAGGGGCAGGGGTGACCTGTACGGACACGCGAAGCGAGAGCGAAATGGCGGAAGCAGTCGCAAAGCTGAAGAGTAACGGCGCGTCACTGGTCCTGGGCCCCCATAGCGACGAGCTGTTGCTCGGACAGGACCTGGTCGTGCCGAGCCCTGGCGTGCCGGCGGATGCTCCGCTGCTGAACGCCGCGCGAGCAAAGGGAATCACGGTTTGGAGCGAGATCGAGCTGGCCTGGCGGTTTCTGAAAGGAAAACTGATCGGCATCACTGGTTCCAACGGGAAGACGACCACCACTTCCCTGATCGAACACGTTTTGCGTCAGTCTGGATTTGCCACGATTCTTGCCGGCAATATCGGCACGCCGCTGATTGCCTGCGTAGAGCAATCGCGCGAGGACACGGTGACGGTGGCGGAACTAAGCAGCTTCCAACTGGAGCAGGTGGAGACGTTCCGCCCGAATATCAGCCTGCTGCTGAACCTCACGCCGGACCATCTCGATCGTCATCGCACGATGGAAGCCTACGCCGCGGCAAAAGCGCGAATCTTCGAGAATCAAGGCGAAGCCGATGCGGCTATTCTGAACGCGGACGACCAAGGAACGTGGCGCATGGCGCCAGCTCGGCCTGCCGTGTATTGGTTCAGCCGAAAAAAGCAAGTCGAGCGCGGCGCGTTCGTTCATGGCCAGGAAATCATCTTTCGCGACCGCAGCCGGGACGAGAGCATCCTGCCGGTAGCGGATATCCCGCTCGCGGGAGCGCACAATCTAGAAAACACACTGGCGGCCGTTTGTGCGTGCCGGCTGGCATCGGCGGCGCCGCAAGCCATTGCAAACGGCGTGCGATCCTTCGCCGGTGTCGAGCACCGGCTGGAATTTGTGGCGGAAATCGGCGGCGTCCGTTATTACAACGATTCAAAGGCCACAAACGTTGACGCCACCCTGAAGGCGCTCGACGCGTTCCCCGGGCGCATTCTCGTGATTCTCGGCGGCAAGGACAAGGGCAGCGACTACGCGGTACTGCGTCAACCGCTGCGCGACCGGGCCATCCTCGCGCTGCTCATCGGCGCGGCCGCCGAAAAAATCGAAAAGCAAATTGCAGGCAGTGTGGCAATCGAGCGTGCCGGAACCCTGGAACACGCCCTCGAGATTGCTTCGCAGGCGGCGCAGCCGGGCAATATCGTGCTGCTGGCTCCGGCCTGTGCCAGCTTCGACCAGTTTCAAAATTACGAGCATCGCGGCCGTGTGTTCAAAGATTTGGTGCGCCAATTGGAACGCCAAGCTGCGAATGCGACTTCAGGAAAATAGGAGTCCCAGTGCCCAGACGACTCGAGAACGACCGGTGGCTCTTTGGCGCGACTCTGGCCCTGTGCTTCTTCGGCGCGGTGATGATTTTCAGCGCGTCAGCGGTAACGGCGGAGCATCAGTACGGCCATTCGTACATTTTTCTTCTGCGCCAGGGCGCATGGCTTGTCATCGGCCTTGCCGGTATGTTTGCGCTGATGAAGATGGATTACCGGCGCTTGCGCGAACCAGCCGTCGTTTATCCGGCGGTCTGCGCCGTTCTGCTGATGCTCGCCGGCGCCTTTTTCCTCGACAAATCGCACGCCACGCACCGATGGATTCGATTTGGGCCGGTCGGCATTCAGCCCTCGGAACTCGCGAAACTTGCCGCTGTGCTGTATCTCGCGTGGTTTCTCGACCAGAAGCGCCGCCACGCGGCGGGAATGGAGTTCTGCAAGCGGGACTTCGTGCAGACGATTCTGCCCGCCGGCGCTCCCATCTTCTTATACGTCAGCCTAATTCTGTTGCAGCCGGACCTTGGCACCTCGATTGATATTCTCGTCGTAACGGCGGGAGTGCTTTTCGTTGCGGGTCTTTCGTGGAAATGGATTGCGGCTGGAGCGGCCGGCGCTGTCCCCGCTCTGTATCTGCTGATCACGCACGTTGCGTATCGCCAGGCGCGCCTGATGGCCTTCCTTCATCCGGATTCGGACCCGCAGGGCGCGGGCTTCCAATTGCTTCAATCGCTCATCGCGATCGGTTCGGGCGGCTTCAGCGGGGTGGGTCTGATGGAAAGCAAGCAGAAGCTCTTCTACTTGCCGGAAGCGCATACGGATTTCATTTACGCGGTGATTTGCGAGGAGCTGGGCTTCCTTGGCGCGATCGTGGTGATCGCACTTTTCGCAGTTTATGGCTGGCGAGGCCTGCGCGCGGCCTTCTGCGCGCCCGATAACTTTGGCCGCCTGCTCGCTCTGGGCATTACCTTGCTCGTCCTGTGCCAGGCGCTCATCAATTTTGCCGTCGTGCTTGGGATGGTTCCGACGAAAGGGATTCCGCTGCCCTTCGTGAGTTACGGCGGTTCGAGTTTGCTGGTTATGCTGCTGGCAACGGGAGTGCTGCTGAACATCGCGCAGCAGTCGTCCGAGCCGGCTTGGTCGTGAACGATCGTGAAGCTGCTAATTGCTGGCGGAGGAACGGGCGGGCACGTCTTTCCGGCGATTGCCGTTGCCAAGGAATGGCTCGCGAGGGGCGGCCAACGCGAAGTCGTGCTCGTGGGCACGCAGCGGGGTCTGGAGATGAAGCTTGTGCCGCAAGCAGGACTTCCGCTCGAGACCCTGCGGGTGGCAGGGCTCAAGGGCAAAGGCGGCCTGACGCTCGCGAAGAATCTCGCCATGCTTGGCCTCGGCCTCAAGGACGCGTTTGGAGTCTTGCGCCGCCACAGACCGGTCGCCGCATTTGGCGTCGGCGGTTACGCTGCGGGACCTATGCTGCTGGCGGCGTGGCTGCGCGGCATTCCGAACGTCATCTTCGAGCCGAACGCCGAGCCGGGCTTCACCAACAGGGTTCTGGCACGCATCGCGAAGCGCATCGGAACGGGGTACCACGTTACCGCAGAGCTTCTTGGCGGCAAGGCAATTCTTACCGGATGTCCCATCCGCTCTGAATTTTTTACCATCGCTCCGCGCAAACCGGAAAAGCCCGTTCATCTGCTCATCACCGGTGGCAGCCAGGGAGCGCTGCCGATTAACCGAGCTTTTGTCGATGCCATGGACCGCATCGCTGCGCGAAAAGCCGACCTCAGTATCGTGCATCAGACCGGCGAGCGCGACTATAATGCGGTGCGGACCGCGTACGCGCGGCGCGAAATCCACGCGGAGGTTGCGCCCTTCCTCGCCAACATGGCGGAACGCTTTGCCTGGGCCGATATCATCGTTTGCCGCGCTGGAGCCATCACCGCGGCGGAAATCGCCGCTGCCGG
>DASRCZ010000095.1:0-5186 GCA_035652855.1 Candidatus Acidiferrum sp. | reverse complement strand
CTTGGCGGTGATCAGGGGAATATTTTCGAAGGGCGATGGCAAATCGCGCCGGATATTCGGACCGCGGGCAAATTCCACGTGAATGGCGCTCCCGGCCTTCTCCCGAATGCCTTGCAGGATGCTGACAACCGGCCCGGGCTTGGTTACGGCGCCCCACATGGACAAGAGATCGGCCGGTGAATCGGCGAGCGGACCGACGACCGCAATGGACTTGAAGCGCTGCCCGGATTTGTCCAGCGGAAGCAAGCCCGCGTCGTTCCTCAGCAGGACGATGGATTTATCCGCCGCCAGCCGCGCATGCTCGCGGCTTTCCGGCGCATTGAGGACGGAATCGAGCTTGGCTTCGTCCACGAATGGGTGCTCGAAGAGGCCGAGACGAAGTTTGGCTGCCAGAATGGGCAATACCGCGGCATCGATTTCTCGAGTGGAAATTTCGCCGCGCTTGACGGCTTCGGGCAAGTACTTGAGAAACGTGCCGCTGGCCATGTCCATATTTACTCCGGCGGAAAAGGCCTTCAGGGCCGCGTCGCGAGCATCACGCGCATAGCCGTGCGTAACGAGGCTGCGCACGGCGAAAGCGTCGCTCACCACGAAACCCTTGTAATTCCAGGCGCCGCGCAGGACATCGTGGAGCAGCCAGCGGTTTCCGGTTGCAGGAATGTCGTTCAGGTCCATATAGGCGCTCATGAAGGAGGCAACACCGGCGTCGGCGGCCGCCTTGAAGGGTGGCAGATAAACGTTCCAAAGCAATTCCTCGGGGATGTAGGAGGCGTCATAATCGCGTCCGCCTTCCGCTGCGCCGTAGCCGGCAAAGTGCTTGGCACTGGCCAGCACACTATCGGGCGATCCCGGGCGCGCTCCTTGAAAGCCGAGCACCTGTGCCCGGGCGACTGCTGCGCCGAGATACGGGTCCTCGCCAGCACCCTCCACCATGCGGCCCCAGCGAGAATCGCGAGCGATATCCACCATCGGGGCAAAGGTCCAGGCGATTCCGGCCGCACGCGCTTCCTTGGCGGCAATGCGCTGCGACGATTCGATCAGCGCGGGATCCCAGGAGGACGCCATCGCAATTGGCGCCGGGAAAATGGTGTGATAACCGGAAATCACGTCCAGCCCAAAAAGAACAGGAATATGCAGGCGCGATTCATCCACAGCAATGTGCTGCCAGCGGTTGATTTCCTTGGGATCGGAAACCCAGAGGACGGAGCCGGCTCCATACTTCCGGAGGACCTGTTGCGGCGAGAGGCCAAGGAGCTGCTGAAATTCGGGAACCGGGAAGCCGGGCAGTTGGGAAAGCTGCGCGACTTTTTCTTCGAGAGTCATTTTGCCGAGCAGGGCGAGCGCTTTCGCCGTGACTTGCTCCTCCGTTTGGGGCTGGGGTTGAGCGTGTATCTGAATCGGCGCCGGAGCCGTCGCAACCAATACGAAGAGAAGGAGGGCGGCGAGGCGAACGGAAAAAGACGCTGATGACATGAAGGATTGCAAACGGGAAGGCGAAAGCGTTTGGCTTGGCATGAATGCTCCTTGGGAGAAATGGCGGCATTGTAGCCCCGTTTGTGACGCAACGCGATTCACTGATTCGCGAATGGAAATCGCCGGCGGTCGCTTCTGTTATCATGCGTCGCATGGATTTGCGAGCACACAGCACGGCGGGGAAATCCAGGGCGGCTTACGACGTCATCGTCGTGGGCTCGGGCGCATCGGGTGGCTGGGCGGCCAAGCGGCTCAGCGAGGCGGGACTGAAGGTCGTCATCCTGGAAGCGGGAAAGCCACAATCAGACGCAAACTTTTCCGAACACAAAGCGCCGTTTGAGCTCAAGTACCGCGATAAAGCCCTCGAGTTATTGCGCCGAACGCGGCCGGTGCAGTCCGTGATGGCTTGCACCGAATACAATCAGGACTGGTTCGTGAACGATCATGAGGAGCCGTACACCACGCCGGCGGATCATCCGTTTCTCTGGATGGGCCGGTTGCGCGTTACCGGCGGGCGGACCAATGTTTGGGGCCGGGTTTCGCTGCGCTACAGCGATTGGGACTTGAAGGCCGCGTCGCACGACGGCCACGGCGAAGACTGGCCCCTGAGTTATGCTGACCTCGCGCCGTACTACGACCTCGTCGAGAGGTACGTGGGCGTGACTGGCATGGCGGAAGGACTTGAGCATCTGCCCGACGGACAATTTCAGCCACCGATGCCGCTCACCTGTCAGGAGCAGCTCTTCCGCGAGCGGGTGAAGGAGAAAATGGGACGTACCGTTACGCTGGCGCGTTCGGCCAATTTGACCCGGCCGCTGAGCACGAAAGCCGGCGTCCGCGCTCCTTGCCACTACTGCGGCCCGTGCGAACGCGGCTGCGTGACGCACTCGTATTTCAATGCGGCGTTCACCACGGTGCCGGATGCGCTCGCGACCGGGAACTGCACGCTCATTTCGCACGCGATGGCGTACAAGGTGCTGATGGACGCGGACGGCAAGCGGGCGCGCGGCGTCCTGTACATTGACCGGCAAACGAAACAGCCGCGCGAAATTTTTGCCCGCGTGGTGGTGCTCTGCGCGCAGGCGCAGGAATCCGTTCGCATCCTGCTGAACTCCGCAAATGCGCAGTATCCGAACGGCCTCGCCAATTCCAGCGGCGTGCTGGGTCATTACATGACCGCGCACGTACGGAGCGGCGGCGGCAGCGGCGAAATGCCCGGCTTGGGCGCGAAGGCTTCCCTTGGCGCGCCGCAAAAGCCCGCCGGCATCTACGTGGCGCGGTTTCGTAACCTGAGGGATCAGACGCCTTCGAAGGATTTTCTGCGCGGCTATGGCTATGAAGGCGAATCGGCAGTCGATTTTCGCTGGGACGCGCCGGGTTTCGGGCAGGCGTATAAAGCGGCGCTGCGCGAGCCACGCGCCACTTTCGAAATCACCGGCTTCGGCGAAGTGCTGCCGCGCTGGGAGAATTTCGTGGAACTCGATCCCGAGATGAAGGACGTTTTCGGCATTCCCGTCCTGCGGATTCATTTCTCCGACGCGGAAAACGAACGCGCGATGATCAAGGACATGGGCGTGAGCGCGGGGGAAATGCTGGAAGCGGCGGGCGCAAAGAATATCAAAACGTACGCTCATCCGTCGGCGCCGCGCTGGGCAATGCATGAGGCCGGAATGGCGCGCATGGGCCAGGATCCGAAGAAGTCCGTCCTGAACCAATTTCAGCAATCCCACGACGTTACGAATCTCTTCGTCATGGACGCCTCGAGCTTTCCGTCGAATCCCTGCCAAAACCCCACACTCACAATCATGACGCTGGCGGTCCGGTCCTGCGACTATCTGATGGGCGAACTGAAGCGCGGGAATGTGTAAAACGGAGGCCGCATGCCAGCGCCGCGAACCGTTCTTAAGCACGTCACGGCCTCGCTTCTCTTCGCGCTGGCGCTTGTCTACTTGCTTGATTGGGCCGTGGTGAGCGTTCGCGCGCTTCACCCGACGGCCACGAGTCCCTACGAAACCATGACCGTGCCACGCATCCTTGCCATTCCAGAAAACAACGGAAAGACGGAGTACCAGATCGACCAACTTCATCCCGAAGAAAGCGTAACTTGCGTGCATGCGCTGTTCCCACACTCCAGGCACGGCCCCTGCTGGTATGTGCGGCGCAAGATTTCACAGCCGGTCCCGATGTGATCGCAGCACGCGGAGCAAGCGCGGATTCCAAATACGCTCCATCGCCAGCGTTTCGCCGCCTCGCTCGACAACCGTCGCAGCGCTGCGGTAGTATCCAGTTCGGACCTCGGAGCCGCCGCCGCGTCCGTCGCGCCTGAGCCAGCTTAGGTACGTCCCATGACCACAAGGCGGAATCCCCGGTTCGCGTTCGTAGCCACGCTCATCCTGCTCGCTGCGAGCGGCGTGTGTGTGACGGTCCTGATCCTGCGAATGTCGCGCGCGAATCGCCGCATCGCGCGCAATGATGATGTGCAGCTCACGCTTGCCGACATGGAATCCTGCGTGATTCGCGCCGGCTATGCGCGGATCGGCTATCTCGCGGCAGGGGATGCCCAGGACGAGTCAGAGTTGCGCTCCGCCAACGCGCTGCTCGAAGACCGCTTGCGCCACCTGGAAGCGCTGCAGGCCAGCCCGGACAACGCCGGGCCTTTCCAAAGGCTGAAGCTCCTTTCGACCACCTATATTTCTCTAACCAACGAGATGCTGCGGCAAATGCATTCGGGCGCCGCCGTGAATTCAGCGGTTGTCCGCGAACTCGAACTGGAAACGCCCGAGCTTGGGAACAGAGTCCGGGAGATGCGCGCGAGCGAGCAAATCGTGCTGCTGCAGCGTCGCAGCGCCTTCTCGGGCCTCTTCTCCGCGATGCTGGGGATTCTGGCCGCGGTCTTCGCGGCATCGCTCGGCTTGCTATGGTGGCACTATCGCCGCCTGACGCTCGAACTCAATGAGCGTCTGCTGGCCGAACAGCGCGCGCTGGCCACGCAGGAGACGCTCCGGAACCTGAGCGGACGGCTGCTGCGTCTCCAGGACGAAGAACGGCGCCGCTTCTCTCGCGAACTGCACGACAGCCTCGGGCAATACCTTGCCGTGGTGAAGATGAATCTCGATTCCTTTGCGCGAACGCATCCTCCCGACCCGCAAATCTCGGATGCTCTGACTTATCTCGAACAGTGCATCACCGAGACGCGCACCATTTCGCATCTTCTTCACCCTCCGCTGCTGGATGAAGTCGGCTTTGCCTCCGCCGCGCGCTGGTATGTGGATGGATTCGCCAAGCGCAGCGGCTTGCAGGTCACAACGGACATTCCGTCTAATCTCGAGCGCATTCCGCGGGCCACGGAGCTCGCGCTGTTCCGAGTGCTGCAGGAGGGCTTGACGAATATTCATCGCCATTCGAAGAGCATGCGAGCGGACGTCACGCTCCGCCGGCTCGATGATCAGGCGGTTTTGCGCATACGCGATTACGGCAAAGGCATTCCGTTAGACGTGTTGCAGCGCTTTCTTGCCACTGGCTCACACTCGGGCGTCGGCCTCGCTGGCATGCGCGAGCGCGTTCGCGAACAGGGCGGCCAATTCGATATTCAGTCCGATGCAAATGGAACCGTGGTGACGGCGACCTTGCCGTGCCGGGCAGAGCCCGGCGATCCCGAATCCGGTGTCGCTGATATTTCGGAGGAAACCATTGTGCCGCCTGCGACCGGCTCC
>DASRCZ010000094.1:0-15173 GCA_035652855.1 Candidatus Acidiferrum sp. | reverse complement strand
ATTGACGGTCCTTGACACCGTTCCTAAAATAGAAGTACGGCCAGTTTGCGGGTGAGCTCGGCGAACGCGCGGTTCTCCGGAGCGTTGCGAGGGGCCACCTTGGCCGAGATGCGGAATTTGGCTTGCGCATGCGAACTTCGGCTCTGCAAGAGCGGCGGAACCGGCAGATTCTGGCGGATTTGGTGCGCACGTACATCGAGACGGGCGAGCCGGTCTCCTCGCGCGCGATTTCGCGAAGATATGAAGAGGATTTGAGCACGGCGACGATCCGCAACGTAATGGCGGACCTGGAAGACGGAGGGTATTTGTACCAGCCGCACACCTCCGCGGGACGCGTCCCGACCGCGGCAGCGTACCGGTTTTTCGCGCAGGAAATTGCCTCGCAGGCAACGCTCAACCCCGAGGACCGTGAGTGGATTAAGCGGGAGTTTGCGGGAGCGAAATCCTCGGCGGAAATCACCGAGCGCGCTGGACATGTGCTGGCGGAGGTTTCGAAGGGGCTGGGAATCGTGGTGGCGCCGCCGCTGGCGAAAACCGTGCTGGAACACGCGCGAATGTGGCTGCTGCCGGACGGGCGCGTGGTGGTGCTGCTGATTTCACCGGGAGGGAGCACGAGGGACAAGATTTTGCGGCCGAACCGAACCTTCACGCAGGCGGAGCTTGACGCCACGGCGGACTTCTTGAACCGGCACTACTCGGGTTGGGCGTTGGACGCCATTCGCGCGGACCTGTTGCAGAAGCTGGCGACGGAGCGCGAGCGGTACGACGGGATTGCGCGGAGCGCGCTGACGCTGTGCGATCCCGCGGTGCTGGGCGAAGAGACGGCACGGCAAGTACACGTGGAGGGCACGGCCCAGATCGTAGCGTCCGGCGACTTTGCCGACCAGGCGCAACTGCGAGATTTGCTGGCGGCGATTGAGGAGAAGCACCGGTTGATCGCGGTGCTGAACGCGTGCATCGAAACGCCGGAACCCGTGCACGTGCAGATTGGAATCAAAGAGATTGCAGCGGCGGGAGAGAATTTGGCGCTGATCAGCGCACCCTACATGCGCAACGAAGTGGTGCAAGGTTCCCTGGGAATCCTGGGGCCGACGCGAATGCACTACGAGCGAGCCATGACCGCGGTGGCCTACGTTGCGAGGCTGTTCAGCGAGGCCCTCGCGAAGGCGGAATAGAAGAACCCCGGAAGAGATTAAACGAATAAAATGAGCATGCCCAGGGGCAGGAATCATGGACGAAAAAGAAGATCTGGTACGAGCACAAGAGGAGCAACGACGGGACGACGAATCGAGCGCCTTCGCCGAGGAGTCGGCAAAGGCGAATGAGAGCCTGACGAAGCTGGCGGCGGACATGGCGGAGTTGAAACAAACGCTGATGCGGCGGCAGGCGGATTTTGAGAATTACCGGAAGCGGGTCGAAAAGGAACGGTCGGAAGACGCACAGCGAACGACGGCGCGAGTGATCGAGGGCTTAATTCCGGTGGTGGATGGGTTCGAGCATGCGCTGGCAGCGCATCGCGATCCCGCGTACGAAGGTTATCGGAAAGGTTTCGAAATCATCTACAAGCAGATGCTGGACCATTTGCGGCGACTCGGGGCGGAGCGCGTGGACCCGACGGGCAAGGCATTCGATCCCCATTTGCACCAGGCAATGGAGCGGACGGAAACGACAGAGCAAGAGGATGGGCAGATTCTGGAAGTGTTTCAGCCGGGATATGTGTTTCACGGCCGGGTGTTGCGGCCAGCCATGGTGCGTGTAGCAGTGCGACCCGCGGCAGCATCCAAAGCGGTGAATTAGAAGGCAGACGGCCGAAGGCCTGCAGTCGCGGCAAAGCCGCGGGGAGTCGAGCGTCTCGGGATATGGACAGGCTGCGCGGGTTCGCCAATGGATTTTCGGAAGCTCTGTGAGGCGAGTCTGAGAACCAAGATTCGTCGGGAAAAACGACCAGAAAGGCATTAAAGAGCTAAGGGCGAGAAATGGCTAAGGTCAACGAGAGAGATTACTACGAAGTGCTGGGCGTATCGCGGACGGCGACCGTCGAGGAGATCAAGTCGGCGTATCGAAAGGCGGCGCTGAAGTGGCATCCGGACCGCAATCCGGACAACAAGGAAGAAGCAGAAGCGAAGTTCCGCGAGTGTACGGAAGCGTACAGCGTGCTGAGCGACGCGCAGAAGCGGCAGATTTACGATACATACGGGCACGCGGGACTTTCGAGCGCGGGAGCGGCCGGAGCGCAGGATTTCAACTCGATCTTCCAGGACTTTCACGATATTTTCGGGGACTTCTTCGGCTTCGAGGACCTGTTCGGGCAGCGGCGCGGGGGCCGGAGCCGCGCGCAACGCGGCGCGGACTTGCGCTATGACATGACGCTGACATTTGAAGAGGCGGCAGCGGGCGTAACAACGAAGATCAAAGTTCCGCGACAGGAATACTGCGAATCGTGCAATGGGACAGGAGCAAAGAAGGGCACCGGCGTGACGACCTGCCCCACGTGCCACGGCCGGGGGCAGGTTGCGTATCAACAGAGTTTTTTCACCATCAGCCGGACATGCCCGAACTGCCAGGGCGCAGGTCAGATCGTGCGCGAACGCTGCCCCGATTGCCGCGGGCAGGGCCGCGTGGAGCGCGAGCGGACCATCGAGCTGCGGATTCCGCCAGGAGTCGATACGGGAACGCGTCTGCGCGTGGCGGGAGAAGGCGAGCCGGGGCCGAACGGCGGAGTGCCGGGGGATTTGTATGTCGTGCTCGAGGTGAAGGAGCACGCATTTTTCGAACGGCGCGGCGCGGATCTCTACTGCACAATTCCGCTGAGCGTGGCACAGGCGGCGCTGGGCACGGAGCTGCAGGTCCCGGGATTGAATGGCGAAGAGAAGCTGAAGATTCCCGAGGGGACGCAGAGCGGAGCAGTGTTTCGGCTTAAGGGCAAGGGATTGGCTGATCCGCGGGGCGGCGGAAAAGGCGATCTGTATTACCACGTACGCGTAATGACGCCGACGAAGCTATCCCGCGAGCAGCGAAAACTGATGGAGCAGTTGGCAGCGTCGCTAAAGGTCGAGAACAAGCCGGTGGAACGCGGGGCGTCGGTCTTCGACAAAGTCAAAGATATTTTCGGATAGCCGCGAATCATTCTTTTCAACACCGCATTCACACCCGAAATCGAGTTGAGAGTGGGCAGCCAGTCAGGGGAGTTGGCTCGGCGCCAAGAGCCATCCGAGCCCCGGGGCGAACTGCACCTCTCCGCGGCTGGTCGCGTCTGACCCTGGCCGTGCCTTTCCCAGCATGCGCTTACATACGATAGACTTTTGGACATGCGGCGACGCTTCTTTGTCGAGAGCTTTGAAGGAAATCGCGCCACACTTTCCGGCGAAGGAGCGCATCACCTGGCGCGTGTCCTGCGGGCGCAGGCGGGGCAGCTTTATGAACTGAGTGATGGACGGAGATTGTGGCTGGGGCGAGTTGAGAGCGCCGGACGCGACCATGTTGAGTTCTCTCTCGTCCAGGAGATTCCGGCGTTCCTGCCAGACTTGCAGATTGCCCTGCTTCTTTCCGTGGTCAAGTTTGACGCGTTCGAATGGGCGATCGAGAAGGCCACGGAACTCGGCGTGGGTGAGATTACGCCGCTGGCGGCTGCGCGGAGCGAAAAGGGCCTGCTCACGGCGGCGCCGAAACGCGCCGAGCGATGGGAGAAGATTCTCTTTGAGGCGGCACAGCAATCGCGCCGATTGCGGGTGCCGAATCTCGGCGCGCTGGCGGAACCGGAAGCAGCGTTCCGCGAGGCGGACACCGCGGTTCATCTGCTGCTTTCCGAGCGGCCCACTGCGCCCCATTTGAAGGCCGTCCTCGAGAAAACAAAAGCAAGCAGCGTAACGCTGGCGGTTGGGCCCGAAGGCGGCTGGACGGAAGCGGAAATCGCTTCGGCAGAAGCATTGCGATTTAAGCAGGCGTCCTTGGGGCGGCTGGTTCTGCGGACCGAAACCGCGGTGACGGCTGCTCTGGCTTCGGTGAACTACGCGCTGGGCTCCCACGAGAGGCAACAAATGGGCGGGCGGGTTGAATCGGATTCAGAATAGGGCACGTCCAATCCTGAGGGCGAAAACGAAATAGCGCGCGCAGCAAATGACGTGCTATAAAAAGAGCACAGAACATGGATAGCAGGGACGAGAAGGCCAGGCCGAGTTCGGCGTCATCCGCGAGTCCGGCAGAGGATTCGCCCGCGCGCGAGGCGCTTTCCAGTTCGGCCTATTCCGGAGCATCACTAACGCTGAGCCAGCCAAGCCTTACCCACTCCCTGCGGCATGAAGTTCGCATCTGGACGCGAGACCTGCTGATTGCGATTGGCCTGGCGCTGGTGATCATCGTCTTTTTGTATCAGCCGGTAAAGGTGGAAGGCACGAGCATGGCTCCGCTGCTTTCGGACCAGGAGCGCATCTTCATCAACAAGTTTGTGTACCGCTTTGAGCCGATCCGGCGGGATGACGTGGTGGTCTTCTGGTATCCCCTGGACCGGAGCAAATCATTCATCAAACGCGTCATTGGCCTGCCCGGCGAGACGATTGAGATACGCCAGGGCGTGCTCTACGTCAACGGACGAATCACGCCTGAGCCATACGTGCCGGCACAGTATGAGGACTTCAGCGATTTTGGTCCGGTGCGCGTGCCGATGGACAGTTACTTCGTGATGGGCGATCATCGCATCAGCTCGAATGATTCACGCGTGTTCGGTCCGGTGGCGGCGCGGTATATTTATGGACGAGCGGTGTTCGCCTACTGGCCGGTGGACCACTTCGGGTCGCTCTCGACGGCTGAAGCAAAAGGCAAATAAAGTGATATCGTTATCCCCGCAAATTGGAGGCTGCCCTGACGGAGGTACAGCATCGTCCTGCCGTACTTGCGCTCGAAGACGGGCGTGTATTTAACGGCCGCGCGGCCGGCGCGATCACGCGCCGGGGCGGCGAAGTTGTTTTTAACACCAGCCTTACCGGATATCAGGAAGTATTCACGGATCCCAGCTACGCCGGGCAAATCGTCTGCCTGACGTATCCACACATCGGAAACGTGGGCGCGAATCTTGACGACGAGGAATCCGCCAAGCCCTACATCGAGTCGCTGGTGGTGCGCGAATTTTCGCAGATCAGCTCGAATTGGCGCTCGGCGGAATCGGCGCAGCTTTATCTGAACCGGCACAAGATTCCCGTGATTTGGGATATTGATACGCGGGCGCTGGTGCGGCATATACGCACCGTGGGCGCGCTCCGCGGGATTGTGGCGACGGACGGAACACCCGCGGCGCAGCTTGTTTTCGAGGCGAAGCAGTTACCCGCGATGGCCGGCCAAGAGCTTGCCAGCCGGGTGACCTGCAAGAAAAGCTACCAGTGGCAGAAAGGATCGATTGAGCTGGCGACGTCGCCATGGAGCGAGGAAATGGGCGAGGCCGGATCCGCGAATGAAGCACGGAAGTTTCGCGTAGTGGCGTACGACTACGGAATCAAACAGAACATTTTGCGGTTGCTCGTGGATCATCAGTGCGATGTGGTTGTGGTTCCCGCGCAAACGTCCGCGGAAGATGTGCTGGCAATGAAGCCGGACGGCGTTTTCCTGTCGAACGGACCGGGCGATCCGGAGCCCATCTCGTATGCCGTCGAAAATATTCGCAAGCTCGCGGGGCGTGTGCCGGTGTTCGGGATTTGCCTGGGACATCAGCTTTGCGGGCTCGCGCTGGGCGGGAAGACCTTCAAACTGAAATTCGGCCATCACGGATCGAATCATCCGGTGAAGAATCTGCTGACCAATCAGGTGGAGATTACGGCGCAGAATCACGGGTTCTGCGTGGATCCGGATTCGCTGCCTTCGAGCGAAGTGGAAATCACGCACCTGAACCTAAACGACCACACGAACGAAGGAATGCGGCACAAGAATTTGCCGCTCTTCAGCGTGCAGTACCATCCGGAGGCATCGCCGGGGCCGCATGATTCGCACTATCTGTTCACCGAGTTTACGGATTTGATGAAGGAGTTTGCCGCGCCCGGGAGTTCGCGGCGGTAGGGACATTACCAGCTCATTCAGTACTCGTACTCAAATATGCGGGTCAGGACAAGCGCGGGATGCCGAAACGGAAGGACTTAAAGAAGATACTCATCATCGGGTCGGGACCGATCATTATCGGACAGGCCTGCGAGTTCGACTATTCGGGGGCGCAGGCGTGCAAGGCGCTGCGGGCGGAAGGATACGAGGTCATCCTCGTCAATTCCAATCCGGCCACGATCATGACGGACCCAGAGTTGGCGCACCGGACCTACGTGGAACCTCTGACGAAACAGTACCTCGAGGCGATTTTGCGGCGCGAGAAGCCGGACGCGCTGTTGCCGACTGTGGGCGGGCAGACGGCGCTGAATCTGGCGGTCGAGCTGGCCGAAGGCGGCATCCTCGAGAAATACAAAGTCGAAATGATCGGCGCTTCGCTGCGCGCGATAAAAGTGGCGGAAGACCGCCTCTGGTTCAAGGATGCGTGCCGGAAAATAGGGCTGGAAGTTCCCGCGTCGGCGCTGGTGAACAACGCGCAGGATGCGCTGCGCCTTTGCGATCAACTCGGATTCCCGCTGGTGATTCGGCCTTCCTTCACTCTGGGCGGCACCGGCGGCTCGATCGCCTACAACAAGGAGGAATTCGGCGAAGCGATCGCGCATGCATTGGACATGAGTCCGGTGCATGAAGCGCTGGTGGAAGAATCCGTGCTCGGGTGGAAGGAGTTCGAACTCGAGGTGATGCGCGATTTCCGCGACAATTTCGTGGTGATCTGCGCGATTGAGAATTTCGATCCGATGGGCGTCCATACGGGCGATTCGATCACGGTGGCTCCGGCGCAGACGCTGACCGACAAGGAATATCAGCGGATGCGCGACGCGGCGGCGGCGATCATCCGCGAAGTGGGAGTCGAGACCGGCGGATCGAACGTGCAGTTCGCGGTGAATCCGGAGAACGGGCGGATGGTGGTGATCGAGATGAATCCGCGCGTTTCGCGCAGTTCGGCGCTGGCGAGCAAAGCGACGGGCTTCCCGATTGCGAAGATTGCGGCGCGGCTGGCCGTAGGCATGTCCCTCGACGAAATTGCGAACGACATCACGAAGAAAACGCCCGCGTGCTTCGAGCCAACGATCGATTACGTGGTAACGAAGATTCCGAAGTGGCAATTCGAGAAGTTTCCCGGCGCGGACAGCACGCTCGGCACGCAGATGAAGTCGGTCGGCGAAGTAATGGCGATTGGGCGGACGTTTAAGGAATCGCTGCAAAAGGGAATTCGGTCGCTGGAGCCGAGCAGTCCGTGGCGGGCGCCCGCGGACGCGCCGGATTCTCTGCTGAGGGAAAAGCTGGCGACGCCGCGGCCGGATCGCATTCATTGGATATTGACGGCAGTGGAACGCGGGCTGCCGGCGCAGGAAATCTGCGAGTTGACGAAAATTGATCCGTGGTTCATCCACCAGATCGAAGAGTTGACGGCGATGAACCGGCGGGCAGCCGGCGTGACGGTCGAGACGGCGTCGAGGGATTTGCTGCGCGAAGTGAAGCGGCACGGCACGAGCGACGAACAACTGGCGCAAATCTGGAAAACGACGCCGGCGGCGGTGCGATTGCAGCGCGCGCGCTATGGCGTGGCCCCGGTCTTCAAGCGCGTGGATACGTGCGCGGCCGAGTTCGAGTCGTTCACGCCGTACATGTATTCGACTTACGAAGACGAGGACGAAGCGGATCCGCAGGGACGGCCGAAGATCATGATTCTGGGAAGCGGGCCGAACCGGATCGGGCAGGGAATCGAGTTCGACTACTGCTGCTGCCATGCCTCATTCGCGCTGCGTGAGGACGGCTACGAAACGATCATCGTGAACTGCAATCCCGAGACGGTGTCAACCGACTATGACACGTCGGACCGCCTCTACTTCGAGCCCCTGACGCTTGAGGACGTGCTCGCGATCGTGGAGCGCGAGAAGCCGCAAGGTGTGATCGTGCAATTCGGAGGACAGACCCCTCTGAATCTGGCGCTGGAATTGAAGCGCAACGGCGTGCCGATCATTGGGACGGCGCCCGAGTCGATTGATTTGGCGGAGGACCGGCGCCGCTTCGGGCGACTGCTCGAGGAATTGCGCATACCGCAGCCGCGGAATGCGACGGCGCTGGTGCCGGAGGAAGCGGCGCGCGTGGCAGGGGAGATTGGGTTGCCGGTGCTCGTTAGGCCAAGTTACGTGCTTGGCGGTCGCGCGATGGTCATCGCATATGACGTGAACACAGTGCAGGACTATGTAGCGCAAGCGGCGCTGATGGGGCCAGCACGCCCGGTCCTGATTGACCAATTCCTGGAGGAAGCCACGGAAGTGGATGTGGATGCGCTGGCCGATGGGACCGATGTGGTCATCGGTGGAATCATGGAGCACATCGAGGAAGCCGGCGTGCACTCGGGAGATTCTTCCTGCGTGCTGCCGCCGGTGAGCCTTACGCCCGCGGTGCTGAATACGATTCGCGAATACACGAAGCGGCTGGCACTGGCCTTAAAGGTAGTCGGTCTGATGAACGTGCAGTACGCGATTCAGCGCGACACCGTATATGTGCTGGAGGTAAATCCGCGCGCGTCGCGCACGGTGCCGTACGTGAGCAAGGCGACAGGCGTGCCGCTCGCAAAAGTGGCCGCCCGTTTGATGGCGGGGCGAAAGCTCGCGGAGATGAAGCTGCCGCTGGTGCAGCACAATGGCGTTTCCGAGGTGGCGGTGCATGAATTTTATGCCGTGAAGTCGCCCGTGTTTCCCTTCAACAAATTCCGTGGCGTGGATACGATCCTGGGACCCGAAATGCGCTCGACGGGCGAGGTGATGGGCATTTCGAATTCGTATGGGCAGGCGTTCGCGAAGGCGCAGCTCGCGGCGGGACAACGTTTGCCGCGTAAAGGGACGGTATTTCTCAGCGTGAACGATCGGGACAAGCGGCAAGTCGGCGCGCTGGGGAAGGAGTTGCACAGCCTGGGCTTCCGGCTGCTGGCGACGCGCGGAACGGCGGCGGCGCTCGAAGCGGCGGGGATTCCGGCGGAAGCCGTTTTCAAGGTGAACGAGGGGCGCCCGAACATCGTCGATCTGGTGAAAACGGGGAAGATCGATTTGGTCATCAACACGCCGCTTGGCCGAGAGTCGTTCTACGACGAGAAATCCATCCGCCGAGCGGCGATTCGGTACAATATTCCGTGCATAACGACGCTCGCCGCGGCCAACGCTGCCGCGCGAGGTATCCGCGCGATGGTTGAGCAGGGCACGGAAGTCGCGGCGCTGCAAGACCTCCATCAGGGACACGTCGCCGCTTCAGGAGACTAGCTGTGGATCTCTCAGGAGTTTTTCCCGCGCTCACGACGCCATACGACTCGGAGGGCGCGGTCTCAACCGCGTATTTGCAGGAGAACATCCGGCGCTATCTGCGGACGGGAGTCGCCGGCTTTACCGTGATGGGCTCGACGGGCGAATCGGTGTTGCTGACGAAGCAGGAAACCGACGCAGTACTGGCGGCGGCGCGCGAGGCGATCCCCAGGGAGAAACGCGCGATTGCAGGCACGGGCGCGGAATCCACAGCGGAGACGATTCAAAAGACGAAACGCGCGGCGGAGCTGGGCTATGACGTGGCTCTGGTAAAGACACCGCACTATTACAAGCCGGCGTACAGCGCGCGCGTCTTTCTGGAACACTACCGGCGGGTAGCGGATGCCTCTCCCATTCCAGTGATGCTCTATTCGGTGCCGGTTTTCACCGGTGTTGCGCTCGAGCCGCCTGAGGTCATCGCCTTGTCCGAACACCCGAATATCGTGGGAATGAAGGACAGTTCGGGAGACTTGCGGCGCGTCGTGGAAGTCGTTGCCGGAGCCAAGCCGGGCTTTCAATTGGTGACGGGCGCGGCGGCGGCGGTTCAGCCGTCGCTTGCAGCCGGCGCCGCAGGGAATATTTTGGCGCTGGCTTGTGTCTTTCCGGAAAAATGCGTGGAACTATTCGAAGCGCAGCGCGCAGGACAAACGGCGAAAGCGCGAGAACTGCAGGGGATGGTGGCGCGGCTTTCCAGAATTGTGGCGGGTGAGAGCATCCCGGGCATCAAGTTCGCGATGGACCTGCGCGGTTATCATGGCGGCCTTGCACGGCCACCGCTGCTTCCGCTTCAGGATGAGCAAAAAAAGCGGGTTACAGACGCGGTGATGACGGCGGAACCCGTGGCGGCCCGCGCCTGAGTCTTCCTTACCTTTGGGACGACCGGTGAGACCCTTGACGATGAGACGTTTTCGCTGAAGGAACATCTAACGGCTCATGGATTGTCGTGCCCTCACGTTCCGGCAGCTTCCTCATCAGCCCAAGCTATTCCTTGACTACTTGGAGCGCTACGAGCGCGTGCGGGGTTTTTACCCGCATCCGGCGACGATACAGGCCGCCGCAGCGATAGCGCGGGAAATCCAGTATCCAGTCGAGCGCAGGCGCGCGATCGCGGATGCATTGCGGCGCCAGAATGCGGAAGGCGGACCAGCGACGCGGGAGCACCTGGACCGGTTCGAGCGCGGCGCCGTGGCGGTCGTGACGGGGCAGCAAGTGGGACTGCTCGGCGGACCAGCGTACGCCTTCTACAAGGCACTGAGCGCGGCGCAAATCGCGCGGGAGCTGACGGCGCACGGCGTCGATGCGGTGCCGCTTTTCTGGATGGCCACCGAGGACCATGACGTGGATGAGGTGCGGTGGACGACTTTCTTTGACAACGGAGAACTGGTGCGGCTCGAACTGGGGCCTGCCGAGGAAGCGGCCCGGCCGGTGGGGCGAATCCGGCTTGGAGAACGCGCCCCGGAAATCGCGAAGATTGCCGGGGGCTTCCTGGAAAGTGCCGGGAATGGCGAGCTTGCGGCGCTGGTCCGAAGCGCATGCGGAAGCGAGGATACCTATGCATCGAGCTTCGCGCGGCTGTGGACGCGGCTCTTTGAGAAGCAAGGGCTAATTCTGGCCGATCCGCTGGATCCGGCGCTGCACCGGGTTGCAGCTCCGATTTATCAGCGCGTTGTAGCGGAGCGGGAAGAGATGAACCGCGCCCTGCTGCAACGGAGCAAGGAACTGGAAAGCGCCGGTTACGAAGCGCAAGTGAAGGTGACAAGCAAGAGCGCGCTGCTCTTTCATTTGTCCGGCGGGGGGCGGCACGCGATCACGCTGGCCAACGGGAAATTCCGAACGCCGGCAGATGAGTGGACACCGGCGGAACTTTCCGCGGCAGCGGCGGAACGCCCGGAAGAGTTCAGTCCGAATGCGCTATTGCGCCCGGTAGTGCAGGATTATCTTTTTCCGACGGCGGCGTACATCGGCGGGCCCGCGGAAATCTGTTATTTTGCGCAATCCGAAGTGATTTACCATCGGCTGCTCGGGCGCATGCCGGCGGTGTTGCCGCGCGCGGACTTCACGCTGGTGGACGCAAAAGCCGCAAGGCTGCTGCGCAAATACGGTTTGCAGGCCGAGGACATTTGGCAGGGAGCACAGGCTCTTAGGAAGCGCATGGAGGCCGCTTCCGTGCCGAAGGATTTGGCGCGCAAGTTCGAACGCGACGAGGCGCGGATCGCGAAGCTGATCGAGGATCTGGGCGCAGACGTCACAAAGCTCGATTCGACGCTGGGCGGCGCCGTGCACACCGCCCGCAGGAAGATCGGGTATCAGATGGAGAAGCTGAAGCTGAAGACAGGACGCGCGCTCAATGAACGCACAGGCCATATTGAGCGGCATCAGCGGTATTTGGAGTCGCTCCTCTATCCGCGCAAGGCCTTGCCGTCGCGTGAATTGAATCTGTTGCCGTTTCTCGCGCGGATTCCAGGCTTCCTGGAACAACTGCAGACCCACGCCACGGCGAAGCAGCTTGGGCATCACTTCATCATCGAGGTGCAATAGGCGCGGCGTGCGGCGAAACATCGCGTCGCACGTGCTACCATTTTTCCGCAGTTCTCCCGGAGAAAAGAACCTGAGAATGCATACTCTTCGGATTCGGACCAGCCGGCGAACGCAATTCGTGGACGTGACCGCGGAAGTGGAGAAGGCGGTGCGGGAGTCCGGTGTGGCGCAAGGTGTTTGCCATGTGTACGTTCCGCATACGACGGCGGGCGTAACCATCAATGAGCATGCGGACCCGGATGTGGCGGCGGACCTGGAAGGCATTTTCGACCGGCTTGTGCCGGCTGAGGGTCCGTACCGGCACGCGGAAGGGAACACCGACTCGCACATGAAGGCAACGCTTGCGGGATCGAGCCAGGTGGTCTTTGTGGAGGGAGGCAAGCTCGCGCTGGGCCGGTGGCAAGGCATTTTCTTTTGCGAGTTTGACGGCCCGCGCGAACGGCACCTTTGCCTGAAGATTGTGGCGGATGCGGACTGACCGGCGCCGCAGCGAACGGCTGATGCGAAGCGAGAGTCGCCAAAGAGAGTGTTTGGGCGGCTTTCCAGGCAGGCTGCTACAGTTATGCTAGAGTTTGACGGTCAGGCGATGAACCTCGGCGTTTACGTCCAAGTGCCTTTCTGCCAGACGAAATGCACGTACTGCAATTTTCATACGGGTGTAGTGTCCTCGGCGCGCTTTGCGCCCTATGTGGATGCCGTATGCCGTGAGATCCGGGAACATCGGGCGCTCTACGCGGCGGCAGGCCTGCATTCGGCGCCTCTTGCAGCCGCGGGCACAGTGGATACGATCTACATTGGAGGCGGGACGCCGAGCCTTCTCGCTGCGGAGCTATTGCGGCGGATGCTGGATGCGATTCGCGAGAGTTTCGCGTGCCAGCTTGCGGAAGTGACTCTCGAAGCCGACCCGGAGACGGTCGAGTCACCGAAAGCGGTGGCTTGGCGCGCGGCCGGAATCGATCGCGTCAGCTTCGGCGTGCAATCTTTTGTTGATAAGGAACTAGCCGCCTCGGGACGGATGCACCGCCGCGAGGACATCTATCGGGCCGTGCCAATCCTGCGCGGCGCTGGGATTGAAAATATCAGCTTCGATTTGATTGCCGGACTCCCGCATCAGACGGCAGAGAGCTGGCGACGGTCGCTCAGCGAACTTGTTCAATTGGAGCCGAAGCACGTTTCGATTTACTTGCTCGAGATAGACGAGGGCAGCCGGCTGGGGAGGGAGGCGTTGCGCGGAGGTAAACGTTATAGTGCTGCGAATGTGCCTTCAGAAGACGAGATGGCCGATTTTTACGAAATGGCGCAAGCTGAGCTTGGCGCGGCGGGATACGCGCACTACGAAATCTCGAACTGGGCGAAGCCGGGTTTTGCCTCGCGGCACAATTTGAAATACTGGCGCCGCGAGCCGTATCTGGGATTTGGCGCGGCCGCGCATTCGTTTTCGGGCAGCGAACGCTGGGCGAATGCGCCCGATTCCGCGCACTACGCAGCCGCGTTGCAGGCGAGCCGTTTGCCCGTGGACCAGAGGGAAGCGGTTTCGGCCGAACAGGCCCTCGATGAAGAGCTGTTTCTCGGCTTGCGTCAGCTTGCCGGGGTTGATTTGAGCCACATCGAGCGGCAGTATGGCGTTTCCCTCACCTCGCGCGTTGCGCCGCTGGCAAAACGCGGGCTGCTCCAACAGGAGGGTTCGGTGATTCGGCTGGCGCCGGGCCGGCTCAGCGTGTCGAACGAGGCGTTTGTTGAATTGCTGCGCTAGTCGCGCCGATTAGCGTCAAGAGACGGAGATTGCCGTGAGTCCAACCGATACCAAGCTGCAAGCTGTAGGCGATCCCGACCGCGTCGCGCCGCTGGCCGGTGTGGTTGACTTGCGCAGCGATACCGTCACGCGCCCTACTGCAGCGATGCGCCGGGCCATGGCCGACGCGGAGGTGGGTGACGACGTGTACGGCGAGGATCCGGCCGTGAACCGGCTGGAAGCCCGGGCTGCGGAAATCTTTGGCAAGGACGCGGCGCTCTTTGTCCCAACGGGCTGCATGGGGAACCTGATTGCCATCAAGGTCTGGACCCATCACGGCAACGAAGTTATTTGCGAAGAGCGCAGCCATGTGAATCTCTACGAACTCGCCTCCATGTCGGCCATTGCGGGCTGCATGCCGCGCACGGTACGCGCGGAAGGCGGCATCCTGAACTGGAAGCTGGTAGAGGCCGCGATCCGGCCAAGGATTTACTACGACTCGCAGACGGCGCTGGTTTGCCTGGAGAATACCTTTAACATGTGGGGCGGGACGGTGTACCCAACCGCTACCGTGGACGAGATCTGTGCGGGTGCGCATGCCGAGGGCCTGAAAGTGCATCTGGATGGCGCGCGAATTTTCAATGCGGCCGTGGCGCTCGGTGAAAGTGTCGCGAGGATGACGCGCAATGTGGACTCGGTGATGTTCTGTCTCTCGAAAGGGCTGGGCGCGCCGGTAGGCTCGATGGTCGCCGGCTCGCGCCAATTCATCGAGAAGGCGCGCATTTACCGTAAGATGTTTGGCGGCGGCATGCGGCAGGCAGGCGTCATCGCGGCGGCGGGATTGATCGCTCTCGAGGAATCACCGAAGCGGCTGCACATTGACCATGAGAATGCGAGGCGGCTGGCCGAAGGCATTGCGCAGATGCCCGCGCTTCGCATTGATCCGGATACGGTGCAGACAAACATCGTAATTTTCGACTGCGCGCGTACCGGCAGGACCGCGGTGCAGTTTTGCGAAGAGCTGCAGAAGCACGGCGTCTGGGCGCAGGATACGGCGCCGTATTCGGTGCGGCTGGTGACGCATTGCGACGTGGACCGCGCCGGGATCGACCGCGCCCTCGAGGTGCTTGGGAAAGTTGCCGCCCAGCGGTCCGCCTCGGCGTTGTAGCATCCCGAGACTGCCATTTTGGCAGGCAGGCTCCGCCAGCGTGAGAACATCCTGCGCCGTCCTGCCGCGCTCCATAAGATAAACTTAGGTCAGGTATTTACAAAACAAGATACTGCAAGGGGCCGCCGTGGAATTTTCCTTTACCGATGAACAGCAACAGCTTCGCCGAAGCGTCCGCGAATTCGCCGAGGGCGAAATCGCGCCTCATGTAATGGAGTGGGACGAGGCTTCCCATTTTCCGATGGAGATCATGCCAAAACTCGCGGAGATGGGGCTGCTTGGAATCATTTTTCCGGAGCAGTACGGCGGCGCCGGGCTCGGGTACATCGAGTACGTAATCGCAATCGAG
>DASRCZ010000093.1:0-5282 GCA_035652855.1 Candidatus Acidiferrum sp. | reverse complement strand
GAAGAGGCGCTTGCGGCGGCGCCGAAGGATTTCCGCTATCCCCAGATCGGCGAAAATGACGGGGCCGCGATGTGTTTCACCTCCGGCACAACCGGATTTTCCAAGGGCGTGATTTATTCGCACCGCGCCCTGGTGCTGCACTCCTTCGCGGAAGCCATGGCGGACGCGCTCGCCCTGAGCCAGCACGATACCGTGCTGCCCGTCGCGCCGATGTTCCATGCAAACGCCTGGGGATTGCCGTACACCTGCGTGATGACGGGAGCCCGGCTGATCTTGCCGGGACCCAGCGTGGATGGAGAAAGCGTGCTGAACCTGATGCGCGATGAAGGCGTGACCTTCGCCTGCGGCGTGCCCACGGTTTGGCTCGGCGTGCTCCACGAACTTGAGAAGCATCCAGGGCGATGGAAGTTTGACAAGCCAATCCGCGTGCTGGTGGGCGGCACCGCTCCGCCCGAGCAGCTCATTCGCGCGCTGGACAAGCACAATATCCACATTCTCCACCTCTGGGGAATGACCGAAACCACGCCGCTCGCGACCGTTGGCAAGCTCAAAGCGCACATGGCCGCGTGGAGCGAGGACCGGCAATATGAAATACGCGCAAAGCAAGGATGGCCGGCGCCGTTTGTCGAGTTGCGAATCATGCGCCCTGCCGAAGGCACGAATGAGCCGCTCGAAGCGCCGTGTGACGGAGAAACTCCGGGCGAGCTGGAGGTGCGCGGCCCGTGGGTGGCGGGAAGCTACTTCGATGCGCCGGACCAGGCGCATCGCTGGACCGCGGACGGCTGGTTCAGGACCGGCGACGTCGCCACCATGGACGACGAAGGAATCATCAAAATCGTGGACCGCGCGAAAGACCTCGTGAAATCCGGCGGCGAATGGATCAGTTCGGTGGACCTGGAGAATACGCTCATGGGGCATCCGGCGGTGAAAGAGGCCTGCGTTGTGGGCGTTTCGCATCCCAAGTGGCAGGAGCGTCCCCTGGCGGCGGTCGTTCTGAAGGAGGGTGCCAGCGCGACTCCAGACGATTTGCGCACGTTTCTGCTGAAGTCGTTCGCGAAGTGGCAGGTTCCGGATGCGTTCGTCTTTGTGGAGGCCATCCCGCGGACCAGCGTGGGGAAATTCAAGAAAACCGCGCTGCGCGAGCAATTCGCGAATTGGAAGTGGGACTGAGCGGAGTTTCGGGAGCCGCATGCCAGATGGCCTCGGCGGAGTTCGCGGCGCGGCAGCCAAGCAGGAGCCTTGCGAATTCAGTCGGCCAGGAGCCGCTCGATCAAGCCACACGCGATGTGACCGATCGTGATGTGGGCTTCCTGGATGCGCTGCGGATCGCGCGAAGGCACGTTCAGCAAGAGGTCGGCTTGAGGCGCAAGGTCCCCGCCGGTTTCGCCGGTCATGGCGACCCGCAAGGCTCCGCGGCGCCGGCCGGCTTCCATTCCCTTTAAGACGTTCGCGCTCCTTCCGCTTGTGGAAAGCGCCACGAGCACATCCGGCTTTGCAACGAGCGACTCGATTTGCCGGGCAAAGATGTGCTCGAAGCCATAGTCATTGCCCGCCGCGGTGAGGATGGAGGGATTTGTCGTCAGGGAAAGCGCGGGAAGGCTGGGTCGTTCGCTCCGGAGCCGCACGACCAACTCCGCGGCGAGGTGCTGGGCATCGGCAGCGCTTCCGCCGTTTCCGAAAAAGACGATCTTGCCGCCGGCGCGAAGGGCGGCGGCGCCCAGCTCCGCGAACCGGGCGATGCGGCCGATGAGCTCATCGGAAATGCTTTGCTTGACGCGGGCGCTTTCCGCGAGCTGCCGCCGGATTTCCTCGTTATGATCAGACATTTAGCAGAGGACGATTTTCTCGCGGTGACGCATCACGCGGCGCGTCGCATTGCGCGTGTCCACCACAAGCTTCGCGCCGTCCACAATCGCGCTGTAATCGTAGCTCGAGTGGTCCGTGGCAATGATGACGCCGTCGTAGCCGCCAAGCGTTTGCGCGTTCAGGGGAACGGACTTCATGTGCTCGTAATTATAGTGGCGCATCTTGTGCAGTTGCGGGAAGTACGGGTCGTTGTAGTCCACGTGGGCGCCCTTCTGCTGCAAGAGCTGCATGATTTTCAGCGTGGGCGATTCCCGGAGGTCGTCCACATCCTTCTTGTAAGCCACGCCCAGCACTAACAGCTTGGAACCCTTGAGGCTTTTCTGGCGGTCATTCAGGGCGGCGGCAACGGCGTCCACCACGTGGTAGGGCATCGCGGTGTTCACTTCGCCGGCCAGTTCGATAAAGCGCGTGGCGAAATCGTACTCGCGGGCTTTCCAGGACAAATAGTACGGGTCCACCGGGATGCAGTGCCCGCCGAGGCCAGGCCCGGGATAAAACGGCATGAAGCCGAAGGGCTTCGTCGCCGCGGCGTCAATGACTTCCCAAATATCAATGTTCATCCGCAACCCGAGCATCTTGAGCTCGTTCACCAGCGCGATATTGACGCAGCGGAAGATGTTCTCGAGCAGCTTGGCCATTTCGGCGGCGCGTGTCGAGCTGACCGGCACGACGCGCGAAACAACCTGCGCGTACAAAGCCTGCGCCGCACGGCCGCTCGGAGGATTAACTCCGCCGACGACCTTGGGAATTTGCGCCAGGCCGAATTGCTTGTTGCCGGGATCCTCGCGCTCCGGAGAAAACGCCAGGAAGAAGTCGCAGGCTACGTTCTCGTTTTCGGGCCCCGCCGCAATCGGGCACTTCAGCCCGCTCTTTTCGAGGATCGGCAGGACCAGTTCTTCTGTGGTGCCGGGGTAAGTGGTGGACTCGAGGCTGACGAGCTGGCCGCGCTGAAGATGGGGGCAGATCGAGATGGCGGTCTGTTCGACGTAGCTCAGATCAGGCTCCCGTCGCTCATCGAGCGGCGTAGGGACGCAAATGATGATGGCATCCACTTCCCTCAGCTTGGCGAAATCCGTAGTTGCCGAGAAATGCTTGCTGTTTACAAACTGCTGAATCTTGGTCTGCGGAATATGCTCGATGTAGGACTTTCCGGCATTCAGCAGCGAAACTTTTTGCGGGTCGGTATCGAAGCCGGTCACCTTATGCCCGGCCTCGGCGAAGCGCAAAGCCAGCGGCAAGCCGACGTATCCGCATCCGATGATTCCCACCTTGAGCTGAGCGCCTTTGAAGAACTCTGGTTTACGGTCGGCTGGCATGTTGGTGCGTAAGACTCCTTGTGAATTTGTCTTGCGGAGATACGAACTGGCTGCTGAACCCACTCGACAGAGAACATTCAATATAGCAGGTTCGCGCGGTATGGCAGAAGCGCGGCGTGCCGGGAATGTGCCGATTCGTTCACATTTTGTTTGTCCATTCGCGAGAAGCCAAGCGAGAATACCGGGGGCTTCTCGCCGAGACCATGGTCGACATCCACTGCCACATTCTGCCGGGCATTGATGACGGCCCGGAGGACATCCAGGTTTCCCTGGCCATGGCGGAGAATGCCATCGCCGACGGAATCACGCACGTGGTGGCGACTCCCCACGCGAGCACTGAATACGCTTTCGATTTCCGCAGGGTTCGCGCGCTGCACGGTGAGTTGCAGGCGCGGCTCGGCGGCCGGCTGACGCTGGCGACCGGCTGCGACTTCCATCTCAATCCCGAGAATCTCGAAGCCCTCAGCCGCGATCCCGCGCCCTTCTGCATCAACCAGCGCTGCTATCTGCTGGTCGAATTCAACGAATTCTCGATACCGCCCTCCATGGATCAGACCCTGCATGAATTGCAGCTTCGGCACATCCGCCCAATTGTGACCCACCCGGAACGCAACGTGATCTTGCGGACGTCGCCGAAACGCGTGGCCAATTGGGTGCGGCTCGGCTGCTATGTGCAGATCACGGCAAACTCGCTTACCGGCGCCTTTGGTCCCCTTGCCCAGAAACAGGCGCTTCGTTGGATTGCTCAAGGGGCGGTTCACTTTATCGCCAGCGATGCACACAATGTTCGCAGCCGGCCGCTGAAGCTTCGCCCGGCTTTTGAGCTCCTTAGAAGTCAGTTCGGCGAGACGACGGCCCGCGGGCTGTGCAGCGACAATCCGCGAGCCGCTCTTGATGGCCGGCCGCTCCCGTTTGTTCCCGACTTGAAGGAAGACCCGCCGCCCCGCCGCAAACGCTTTTTCTTCTTTTGAGCCCAGCATCAAACGTTCCCAGAGAGAAGGAAACGGGGAGCATGTCTTCGGGAGCTACTCACATTTCGCCCCCAGGAAGGCTGGCGGTCGTGTACCGAGAGGGTCAACCCCGGCAGGCTGGAAAGCGTTGACCCCGGGACGCTAGCCTACTTACCATTTACAGATGCGGCCAAGGCTGGCTTTCCGACCAAATGGAACGCGGTTGCCGCCGGTCCTGGCGCTTCCCTTGGTGCTGGCTCTGGCCTTGTGCGGCTGCGAAGACGCCGCTCACAATCCGGTCCAGGCGCATGTGCCGGGAAGCGGCCCGGCAAGGTCCGCCAAGGCGGCCTCGGCGGGGCAAGGTCCCGGAGCGCTGGAGGCCAAGGCCGGGAAGACTCCGCAACTGCCTTCCAGTCTTCCCGAACTGCCCCTCAACAAACGTATCGATGCGCTCAGCGCGCTCACGCCAGCGGCGCCGGACAGCAAGCAATATCTGATCGCACGGGTGGAGGCGAAATTTGCTTCCGGGGAGCAGAATTACAAGGCAGGGCACCTGGAGGCGGCCCGGAAAGATTTTGACGATGCCGTTGATTGGATGCTGGAGAGCGGCCTGGATTCGGAAAGCGATCCGCGGCTTTCCGAGCTGTTCCACCGCGTCGTGGACAGCGTTTACAGCTACGAATTGCAGGCTTTTCGCGCCGGAGATGGATTCAGCGAACCGCCGGCCGTTCCGGCGGCGATCGATGAAGTCGCGGAGATGACGTTCCCCGTCGATCCGCGGCTGAAGGAGCGAGCGGAAGAGGCGGCAAAGAACATCTCGCACGACTTGCCACTGACGGTGAACGACGAAGTGCTCTCGTTCCTCAATTTTTTCCAGACGCCGCGCGGGCGCGCCATCGTGGAAACCGGCCTTCGCCGCGCGGGGCGCTACCGAGCGATGATTTCGCGTGTGCTGCGCGAAGAAGGCCTGCCCCAGGATTTGATCTACCTGGCGCAAGCGGAGAGCGCGTTTCAGCCGCTGGCGCTTTCGCGGGCGGGGGCACGCGGCATCTGGCAATTCGTGGCATGGCGGGGCAACGAATACGGGTTGCGGCACACCTGGTGGGTGGACGACCGGCAGGACCCGGAGAAGGCGACCCGAGCGGCGGCG
>DASRCZ010000092.1:0-2249 GCA_035652855.1 Candidatus Acidiferrum sp. | reverse complement strand
CCTCCGGCTCAAAGCCGAGCACCTCCTTGATGCTCGGGCTGATGAACGTGTAGCGGGCCGCCGTATCCAGAACAAAAATAAGGTCGGGGAAGCTGGCGATGAGGCGGCGGGCGAATTCCTGCTGCTGATGGAGACGACGCTCCATTTCGCGGCGTTCCGTGATGTCCATGATGGCGCCCTGGTAGCGGACGACGTTGCCCGAAGCATCGCGGACGACGGTGGATGTATTAAGGCAAACGATGGAAGAGCCATCCTTGCGAATGAGCGTGACTTCGCGGCCCTGAACCATGGATTGCTGCTCGACTTGTGCCTTGAGACTCTTGCGCTGCATGCGATCCACGAGGATTTCCTCGACGTTTTTTGCGAGCAGTTCGGCTTTCGAGTCGTAGCCCAGCATGCGGACGAGCGCGGGGTTGGCGTCGAGAATCGAGCCGTCGGGGGTGGCGATATAGATCCCTTCCTGGAGGGATTCGAACAGCTCGGTAAAGCGCGCTTCGTTTTTGCGCAGAGCGGTAATATCGCGAGCGAGCACGGTGATGCCGTGGACTTTGTCGGCGCGGGTCATGGCGTGCGCAACGCAGTCGAAGTAGTAGACGGAGTTTTTGCCCTTGAGGTGCACCTGAACAACGCCGGACCAATGGCGGCGTTCGAGGAAGCGGGGCATGGCGTGCTGAATCAGCTCGTTGCCTTCGCCCGTGGCTTCCTCGATGAAGTCGCTGAGCGGCTTGCCGATGATTTGCTGAAACGGCGTGGAAACGAGATCGGAAAAGCTCCGGTTCACGGCGCGAATTTCGCCTTCGAGGCTGAGCGCCAGAAGAATGTCGTCAAAGGAATCGATCAAGTCGCGGTAGCCCTGCTGGGAGCGGGCAATGATCTCGAAGAGCTGGTCGAGCTGCTTGTCGCTGGGGGGAGCGGCGTCACGCTGCTCGATGCCGCGAACGAGGCCGCGGAGGTCGGAGGCTTCGCGGTTGCGCTGCCAGGCGTAGGCGATGAAGAGCACGACAAGAACAACAAGGCCGAACACGAGCGCCTCGAAGCGATGAGGAAGGGCGCGAATGGCATCCCAGGAAACAATGGCGAAACCGACGGAAATGATGAACAGAAGAACAAAGGTGAGACGCCAGAGCTCGTTCTGACGGCGCTCAAACTGCTCGAAACGCGAGGCCACGCCCTGACGAGGTTCCGGTGTCCGATGAGGCGGTGCGGAGTCACTGCCGCCGACTTTTTTAAGGTCTGACATGAAGAAGGGCGCGGCTGGAACAGCACTGCCAGCCTCGATCAAAGTTCCACCGTCAATATTCTAGGAATTGGAATTGCGGGTCCGCAACGAGCCTGGGCGGAAACGTTCCAAAGAATACGTATCTGATAGGTAGCGATAGGCGGAAACGTCCCGGCCAAAGCCGGGACGTTCGGCCAATGCTGAATGGGGAAGGCTAGCCTTCCGCGGCGGCGTCCGCCTCGGTATCCTTCTGAAGGAAATCGAGAGCCGCTGCCTCTTCGGCGGTAAGCTCGGCGGCCTCCGGGATTTCCTCGACCGGCGGCGGCGCGGGCATTTCCGTGAGTAACTGAATGCTGCGGTAGTGCTCGAGCCCGGTGCCGGCAGGAATGAGACGGCCCATAATGACGTTTTCTTTCAGACCGCGCAGGTAATCGACCTTCCCCGCGACGGCGGCCTCCGTGAGAACGCGAGTGGTCTCCTGGAAACTGGCCGCGGAGATGAACGAGTCGGTCGAGAGCGAAGCCTTGGTGATGCCGAGGAGGAGTGGGCGGCCCGTTGCGGGGCGGCCACCCTTCTTAATGACATCATCGTTTTCTTCGCGGAAGCGGAACTTATCGACCTGTTCCTCGAGCAAGAACGTGGTGTCGCCAACATCCTCGACCTTCACCCAGCGCATCATCTGGCGGGCGATGGTTTCGATGTGCTTGTCGTTGATGTTGACGCCCTGAAGGCGGTAAACCTCCTGAATGGCATTGACCAGATAGGACTGCGTGAACTTTTCGCCGAGGACGGCCAGCAAGTCGTGCAGGTTGAGCGGACCATCGATGAGCGCTTCACCGGCGCGAACGTGGTCGCCTTCCTGAACGTTGATGTGCACGCCGCGAGGGATCGAGTATTCCTTGGTGGTCTTGCGGTCCTCGCTCTCGACGTAGATTTTGCGCATGCCCTTGGCGATATCGCCGTAGCGTACGATGCCGTCGATTTCGCTGATGACCGCGGGGTCCTTGGGCTTGCGGGTTTCGAAGAGCTC
>DASRCZ010000091.1:0-10730 GCA_035652855.1 Candidatus Acidiferrum sp. | reverse complement strand
GTCCTCCGCCATCGCTCCGCGCGCCGGTGTGGCGTATTCGCCGGACGCGAAAGCTAAGACCGTGATCCGAGCCGGCGCGGGTCTTTTTTACAATCTGCTGCCTCTGCTCGCCGCCGACTTCACCGAAAATCCCGCGCGCACCATCACCCTCTTCGACGCCGGAGCGCCAATCGGAGTGCCCATCACCTACGCCAACGCGTACACCGGCAGAACCGACCCGCGCTCTGGCGCGGCACTTCCTGGTCAGCCCGATACCACGCCGCGGAATTTCACCTGGAGTTCCGAAGTCGAACGCGAGCTGCCGAAAGACGTGCGCTTGCGCGTCGGCTACATCGATAGCCACACGACCTATCTCTTCATCGTTCAGCCCTTCACGGGTCTTCCAGGAGCTCCGTCGTTTCTCGGACTGACCAACGCAGGCTCTTCGCACTACCGCGAGGTCGAAACCACCGTTCGCTTCACGGTTCGCGAGCACAATGAGATCAACGCATCCTACGTCTGGAGCCGCACCCGCGGCGACCTGAACGACCTCTCGAGCCTTCTGGTCCCGTTCGCCGCGCCCGTGATTCGCCCGAACGTCTATGGCATTTCGCCGTTCGACGTTCCGAATCGCGTCGTCACATGGGGTATTTTCGCGCTGCCCTGGTGGCAAATGATCTTTAGCCCCATCATCGACGTGCACACCGGATATCCCTATTCTGCCGTCGACGAACTGCAAAACTACGTCGGCACGCCAAACGGGCAGCGATTCAATCCGTATTTCTCCGCCGACATCAAGATATACCGGGTTTTCCGCGTGCCGTTCCTCGGCTCAAAGGACGGCAAAGGTCATCACGTCCGCCTCGGCGCGTATTCGCTGAACGTCACCAATCATCACAACTGGCACGACGTGTACAACAACGTGACCTCCCCAGCTTTCGGCCAATTCGCCGGCTTTCTCGACCGCCGCGAAGGCGCCGTCATCGATTTCCTTGACTGATTCACCCTGCAGGCGGTCCAGCATCTTTCCGCGCGTCCAGTCTGGCCGCCCCGCGCTATCTTCCGTGGCACCACAATGCTGCCTGCCGCGGCCACGACGCTGGCGCGCGCTACCTGAATTTTCGGGGTTACTGAGCCGGTACAGCGCGCGCACATCGTTGCGCTCCGTGCGCCAAAGCCGGTCATTGCCTTGCCATTTCCACTCACTTCGCGGATCTTGCCGAAGGACTGCCGCCCGGGACCCTGCGGCTACTTAGGAACGCGAGAATGTTCTTCATATCGTCCGCGCTCAGCACGGAGGCAAACGGCGGCATGTTGTAGCCGCCGGCCATAATGAAGCGCGTCATCTGCTCCCGTGTGAGCCGGTCGCCCACATCGCTGAGTTCCGGGCCCCGCTCGCCGCCAAATCCAGATATCTTGTGGCAGAATTCGCATCCCCGCTCGTTGAAAAGCAGCGCGCCGCGCCTGACTGCCGGATCATTCGAACGCACCACGCTCGCCGGAAGT
The DNA here is from genome assembly GCA_035652855.1 of Candidatus Acidiferrum sp. Taxonomy (GTDB): domain Bacteria; phylum Acidobacteriota; class Terriglobia; order Acidiferrales; family UBA7541; genus Acidiferrum. The sequence goes on along the minus strand of DASRCZ010000091.1, from coordinate 9,245 downwards.
TTTTCGGCATCAAATGCCGGCACCCACGGATGGAGCTTGGCTTTCCACCAGAAAACGCCAATGATGATGACGGACATGATGACCAGGCCGATGGCCCAGGGCCGCCGGCGCGCGCTGCGCTCCCCCTTGTTGGCGATAAAAGGGAGCACAAACATCACGAGAAAGTAGACCGCCGGCGTGGCGATGATGAAAAGCGTTTCGCCGCCATGTGGCGCCGTCGCCAGCAAGGCGAAAAACCACAAAAAATACCAGTAAGGCTGCGGCGAAGCTTGAATGATCGTGGGATCCGGCACCTTGGAAAGCGGAGGCGGACCCACAAACAAAGCCAGCAGGAAGATGGTGACCACGCAGATGAAACTGAACGTAACATCGCGCCACGCGGCATCCGGCCAGAAGGGCACGCCTTTCGTCCTGATTAAGTTTGCGTAGGAATCCCGATAGGTCTTCGGGTCTACCGGGTGTCCCGCGCGCGGCGGCTCGGAAATTCCGTGGTGGAGCACGAGGTACAGATGAACGCCGAGAAGCACAAAGATGAGTCCCGGAAAAAAGAACACGTGCGCGGCATAGAACCGCGAAAGGGTGAGTCCTCCGAGCGTGGGGCCACCCAGAATCCACTTGGCCAGAGCCCTGCCGATATACGGGACTTTCGCGGCCTGCTCCGCGCCGACAATCACCGACCAGATGGCGTTCTGATCCCAAGGCAGAAGCTGACCGCTGAAGCCCATCCCTAGCGTGAGGACCATCAAAAGGCTGCCGGTCAGCCAATTCGCCTCGCGGGGATACTTATAAGCGGCCATCAGGTAGACGCGGATGCTGTGAATCCCGATGAGCAGCACCATCGCCCCCGCTCCCCAAAAATGCAGTCCACGAAGCAGGCTCCCCAGAAACGCGCTATGCGTGATGAAATTCATCGACTCGTAGGCACTCTGAGTCGATGGCACGTAAATCGTGGCGAGCACCGTGCCCGTGACCACCTGCAAAATAAAAACAAACAGCGTGGCGCTGCCGAAGACGTACCACCAACTCGCGCGCGGCGGCACACGATGCCGTAAAATCGGCATCACGTTCTTCGAAATGCCGAGCCGGTCATCCAGGACTCGCCAGGATTTCTTCAGAAAGCCGGGCATGGACGCTTCCTCTTGGCTCTCTTCAAACCAGCGGAATAGGAGTGGTCTGAATCTCGACTAAGCCGTTCTGCACGCGCACCGGGTACTGCACCAGCGCGCGAGGCGGAGGTCCAGCAGCCACTTGGCCGTCACGGCTGTACACGCCTCCATGACAAGGGCAGAGAAACAGTTGCGCGCCCGGCTCCCACCGCACAGGACAACCGAGATGCGTGCAGTTGATCGAGTACGCCACAAAATGACCCTGGCTTTCTTGCCGGAGCCATGCCGAGGTGTTCCGCAGGAAGCCGTCCCACGGCAGAGGATTCGCGTTTTCAAAGGTGACTTGCACCGTGTCGCCGATCTTGAACTGGTCCACTCGGCCAACCGCCCGCCATACCCGCGGCTTGCCCCGAACGAATGGGGCGAGCAAGAAGCCGATGACCGGAGCGCCGATCAGCGCCGCTCCAGCCAACCCGAGAAGCACGCTGAACCCCGCGAGCAGGTCCCGGCGCAACTGCAAAATCACACTTGGCTCCGATTTACGTTCTGTCTGCGTCACTTTAGTTGTCCTATCCAAGCCGCCAAACCCAGGATGATGAGCACGAATCCAGCAACGGAAACCCAATACGAGGTCACCATGCCCGCGCCCGCCAGCGTAATTCCCAAAGCCAGTGTTGCCGGAGCATACGTCGGCTTCGGCAGCCCCTCGGGCATGGCCTTTTCCCACCCCGGGTGAGTCGGCACCCGGATTTGGGGTCGCGGCGGCTCCGGAGCGGCGCGAACTGGCTCGGCCGTGAGCGCTTCGGTTGCGGCGCGCAATCCAAGCAAGCCCGCGAGAATTTTCGAGAGGAGCCTTACGCCTTTCGAAAACAGGCCGCCAAAGCCCGGCGTCTCAGCGGCCATTGCGTTCCCCCGTCTGCGGCTCAATCACTTCGCAAAATTCCGCTTCGGATTGCCACCGCGCCACGATCGCCACTATGGCGCTGAAATAGACCAAGCCGGCGGGCACCCACATCAGCAATCCGCCTAGCTGCTGGTCCGTTCTTGCGGATATACCCCACGCATCCCGAATCAGGGAAAGCGCCCCCAGAGTATCTTTGGGCTGAATATAGGCGGGATACGAACCCAGCGGAGCGAATGTGATCCAAATGCCCAGCACCGTGTTCAGCATCGACGCGGAAAAAAGGTAGACCACCGCTTTGCCCACCGAGAGGCGCGACTCCTCCATCGGATGAAGCAGCGGCCACCAGTACATCGTGGCGGTGATGAGAAAAGTCAGATGTTCGACGATATGGACGCCTTCGTGAGCAAGCGCCGCGTTATAAAACAGCGGAATGTGCCAAAAGACGAAGCCCGCCCCCGCTGCCACCCAGGCGAGCAAAGGCCTCGCGCAAACCTGCTCGATACGGGCCAAACGCGGACCGCGGAGCAAGCCTTCGACAAATTCACGAGAGAGTCCGGCGATCAGCAAAGGCGGCACGGCCAGCACGAGCAGCAGATGCTGAACCATATGCACGCTGAATAGATACTCATCGGCGAGCGAATCGATTGGCGAGACCAGAGCAAGCAGCAGTACCAAATCGCCTGCGATAAAAAGTGCGAATTCCCGCCGCCGGCGAGGCCGGACCAACCGCCAATAGAGAAACACAAGGACCCCGCACCCGATGAGTACGGATGGCTCCCAGTCCCAGCCGGTCAGGATCAGCCCTCCGGTGGTCATCGCGTTCCCCAAATGTAGAGAATAAAAAATATGGCGACCCACACGATGTCCACGAAATGCCAGTAGTAGGCGGCCGCTTCATACCCTTCAATCTGATAGTCCTCCCGTCCGAATCCTCCCGCTATCAGGCCGCGGAGGATGAGCAGCATTACCAGTCCGATGAGAACGTGCAGACCGTGAAATCCCGTGGTCGTGAAAAAGGTCGTGGCAAAGAGGTCCGTCCGTGGATAGATGCTCTTCGAAAAGAGTCCCTTGAATTCGAGGCATTGGCCCAGAATGAAGAGCGCGCCCAAAACGAACGTCAGCTCCAGCCAGCGCCGCACGCGACGCGGATTTTTTCGCCGCAGCGCCTGCTCGGAAAGCCACATCGTGCCGCTGCTGGCCCAAAGCGCCACGCTGTACATGCCGGTCGTGGCCGGGTCCAGATCGCGCCAGGGGTTGGGGCGGCCTTTCGAACTGCCGTGATAAAAGACGAACGAAGTAATCAGGAACGCGAAGAATACGGCGTCCGATCCGACGAAGGCGGACATGAGAATCTTGCTCTTGTTCGAGAAAAGGTTGAGGGCCATCGCGTCACCGGCCCTTTTTCGCTCTGGCCTTCTTGCTCTTCCGCAGCCAATCTGGATCCTCGGGGTGTTTGAGGTCCCACAGCGGACGGGCGCTCTTTACCGGAGGCACGTCGTCGAAGTTATGCACGGGCGGCGGAGACGTGGTCGCCCACTCAAGAGTCCAGCCGTCCCAGGGATCATTGCCGGCGATTTTTCCGCGCCGCGCGCTGTAAATGATGTTCCACAGGAAAATCAAAACGCTGATGCCCAGGATGTACGTGCCAATCGTCGAAATGAGGTTCAGTTCATTCCATTCCGGAATATTCGGGTACGTGTAGACGCGCCGCGGCATCCCCAGAATGCCCAAGGAGTGCTGCACCATAAAAGTCAAATTGAAACCGAGGAGGGTCAGCCAGAAATGCCACTTCCCCAGGGGTTCCGAAAGCATGCGGCCGGTAATCTTTGGAAACCAATAGTATGCGCCCGCCAAAACGGCAAGCGCGGTGCCGCCGAAGAGGACGTAATGAAAATGGGCCACGACGTAGTAGGTGTCCGTAACTTGCCAGTCGATGGGCACGACAGCGAACGTGACGCCACTCAGCCCGCCAATCGTAAACATCAGCAGAAACCCGATGGCGAACCACATCGATGTGGTGAAACGGATGGAGCCGCCCCACATCGTCGCAATCCAGTTGAAAATCTTCACGCCCGTCGGCACGGCGATCAGCATGCTAGCCGCCGCGAAAATGGAATCCAGCGTGTGCCCCAACCCTACGGCAAACATGTGGTGCGCCCAGACGCTGAAGCTCAGCAACGCGATCGCAACCGTCGACGTTGCCACGACTGCGTATCCATAGATCACTTTGCGCGAAAATACGGGAATCAATTCGGAAATCATTCCCCACGCCGGGATGATCATCAGGTAGACCTCGGGATGCCCGAAGTTCCAGAAAACGTGCTGGTAGAAAACAGGCGATCCCCCGCCGTTGGCATTGAAGAAATGTCCGTAGAGCTGGCGGTCGACGAGAAGCATTATGCACGCGGCATTTAACGCAGGCATGGCGCCGAGAATGACAAAGGAGTTGACGAGCGTCATCCAGACGAAAAGCGGCAGGTGGCGGATGCTCATCCCCTTCACACGCAGCGTGGCCACCGTCGCGATGATATTGAGCGCCGTGGCGGTTGTTCCGATCCCGATAATCACAAGGCAGATGGCCCAGAAATCCATCCCCTGCAGATTCGAATAGGGCTTTTCGCTCAGAGGCGTATACGCGAACCAGCCGGCCGCCGGAGCATCATGGGCAAAGAAACTGAAATACAGCAAGAGCGCGCCAAACGAATAAATCCAATAGCCAAACGCGTTCAGCCGCGGAAACGCTACGTCGCGCGCGCCGATCATCAGCGGCACCATGTAAACGCTGAAGCCGAGAAGCACCGGCACAATCACCAGAAAAATCATCGTTGTGCCGTGCATCGTGAAAATTTCGTTGTACGTATAAGGCTCGAGAAAGCGGTTTTCTGGAACGATGAGTTGCGTCCGCATCAGTGCCGCTTCGATTCCCCCGATGCAGAACCACCCAAGCGCCGTCAGTATGTACAGGATCCCGACTTGCTTATGGTCAACCGACGACACCCAGCCGAAGATACCCGTCCTCTTGCCAATCTCTTCGAGCTTGCGAATCGTGGGCAGCGCAACCCGCACCTCGCTCATCGCAGCGTCTCCAGGTACCTCACCAGCGCGCTGAGGTCCGGTTCCGAGAGGGCAGCATTGGGCATGAAGCTGCCGGGCTTGTACTTGTCAGGATCAGCGATCCAGGCTTCGAGATTCACCGGATTGTTCACCAGCCGCCCCGCCGCGAGTGTTTGCCGCGATGCGACGTGCGTCAGGTCCGGCCCCAGCCGGCCACTCGAGACTCCATTGACCGCGTGGCACACTCCGCACGAGGTCGTGCGGAAGATCTGCGCCCCGCGCTCCGCTTCCGGCTCGGACGGAGCGGGGGGCAGGGATTGCTGTTGCCTGATCCACAACTGAAAGTCATTTTCGGCCTGCGCGATCACCAGGATGCGCATCCAGGCGTGCTCGGCGCCGCAAAACTCCGCGCACGTTCCGCCGTATTCCCCGGGCTCCGACGCTTCGAAGAACATCTCGTTGGGCTGCCCGGGTATAGCGTCCATCTTCCTTCCCAGCACCGGCACCCAAAAATCGTGGATCACGTCAAATCCCTCGATTCGCAGCAACAACCTGCGGCCGGCTGGTATGTGCATTTCGTTGGCGGTGACGAAACCTTCCGCGGGGTAGCGGAATTCCCACCAGAACTGATGGCCTACTGCGACGATGTCCGGCGGCGGGTCGGCGCCGGAAGCGCTCGCCACCGGCGGATCGCTCTCCCGCATTGCGATCACCGTCAGGATGAACAGGCAAACCAGCAGCAGAAGTGGGAGGGCTGTCCAGGCCAGCTCAAGCTTGGTATTGCCGAAGTTCTGATCCGGTTCACCCGGCCTCCTGCCTTGCCGGTACCGCAGCGAGGCGGCGACCAGCAGTACAAAGACCAGAACCATGATGAGGAACATAATCACCAGGGTCACGATGGTGACGTGCAGTATCCCGTGCTGCAGTGGAGAGTGGGACTCCAGAGCCGAGGTCACTTGCCTCATCAAAGCGGCCTTCTCGTTCAGCGGCCCGTTCGCGCGGTGACCAGGCGCTCAAATAGGACATCACCGTCTTCTGACGGCTGTGCGTCTGCTTGTGGACGGATTCGCACCCGCGGCACTCTGCGCGCGCTTCACATCCGGCGCCCGCTTCCTTGCCGCGCAGCTATACTGAAAGTCTTTCTGGCAACGGCAAATACATTTACCTCCCCATATCCACATCGCCATTGCAGTAGAGCTGGGACGGTTTGCCGTTCCCCTCGCGGGCATTGCCTTAGTTACTGGAAGTAGCGGATTGACGCTATATAACCCCTTGGGATGTTCTGTAGTGAAGCATGCCGCGCCTCTGTGCTGCCGAAGCTTGCCGTCGAGGAGCAGAGCGAATGGAACCAGTCTTTACCCAGGCAGAAATGGAACGCATCACTCCGGCTGGGCGACTACCCGGTAATCGAAGGCCCGGCGATCACAGCTCTTTCTTCGGCAGAGCCGGCAGGTTCGCGCGCGACGCCGGAGAATATGTGAAGACCCACGACGTCCCAGCTATCGCCGTCGATGCGAACCGCCTGGTGCGGCGCCACCCGGAGGCTTCCATCGCCGTGGCTGCCGCACTCGGGTTTCTTGTGGAGCGCATCCTCTTTAGAAAGCTGTGACAACCATGCCGGAAAGAGAAATGCCTTTGCCAAACGCCAGATCGTTTGCCGATATTCTGCAGGAGATCGCCGCCAATATCGGCGAGATCATTCGCTCGGAATTCCGGCTGGCCAAAATCGAGCTGCGAAATAGCGCCCTCAAAGCCATTACCTCCGCCGGCGCGCTCGCCACCGGCGCCGCTTTCGCCTTCTACGCTCTTGGATTTCTGCTGCTTGCGATCATGTTTGCCCTGCGTCTTGCTCTGCCGGAATGGCTTGCGGCGCTCATCGTCTTCCTTATTTCTTCCATTGTGGGCGCGGCTCTGATCGGAGCCGGTGTTCAAGAGCTGAAGAAAGTAAATGTCGTGCCCGAACGCACGGCAGCCAGCGTCAAGGAGGATGTCCGGTGGGTGAAACAACAGATCAGCTAGAAAAGACCATCTCTCAGGCACGCAGTCAATTGCGGCGCAACGTTGACGAGCTCGAACGCAAAGCGAGCGCAACCTTCAGTTGGAGAAAGCAATACGAGGCGAGGCCTTTCGCAATGCTCGGGCTGGCGTTCGGCGGAGGCATTGTATTGTCGCGGATCTTTCTCGGAAGCCGGCGGCGCAAGCCTTGAACATGATGGCGCGCTTGCCGTGAACCGCAAGCGTAGGCCCGTCCAATCAACCATCTATCGGCTAAAATTGCAGCCGGGCGGAAAACTGGAAGGACCGGGCCGGCAGTTGATTGGTTATGCCTGTGAGCGGCTGCCCGAAACCCGGGCCCGGCCCGGCGCCGTTTCCGTACGTGCCGCTGTATCCGGCGAAATTCGCGTGATTGAACACGTTGAAGGCTTCCGCGCGGAGCCGCAGGTGAAGCTGGTCCTTGATGGGAAACTCATTCTCGACAAATGGCGCCACATCGTAGATATTCCGTCCGCGTCCGGTATTCCTGCCGACAACGACCCCGTTGATCACCGGGCGATCCGTCGTTGCTCCTGAATCTCCGCTGTTCGTGGTCCCGGTGACGAAATTGAAGGGCAGCCCCGACGCCAGAGTGGCAATCCCTCCCGCGCGAAACCCCAAAGGAGCGCTATAGGTCCCGCTCAAGACCAGCCGGTGCCGCTGGTCAAATAGCGCGTTCCCATTCTCAACACGGCCGGTAAAATTCGGATCGTTGGGGTTCTGGCCAGTTGCGTCTGGATCAACGTTGTCGATGGTATGCGAATACACGTAGCTGGCGAGCGCCGCGAAGCGACGCGCGAATTGGTGGCTTAAATTCACATTCAGCGCCTGGTAGTACACATTCCCGTTGTTCACGTCGGTCATCACGACGGAATAAGCGGGCTGCGGCGGATTTGCCTTGCTGATGTCGCAGACGCGGCCCGCGCTCTGGTAAAACGCCAGCCACAGCGGCCGTGTGCAATTCGCCTCCTGCGCTCCTCTCGTCTGGTTCTGCGCGGTGCGAACGAATGGCGCCGGAGGATCCACGTCGAGCGGACGCACCACATGGACCGTGTGTGAACCCACGTAGTCGACGCTCAGGACCCAGCCCCTCGCGATGCGCCTCTCGATCCCAAACGTCCATTGCTGCGAATACGGATTCAGCAGCGCGCCGGGATAGCCAACCAGATCCGCCACCGGAAAAAACTGGTTGTAGTAGGCCGCGCGTCCTGGCCGAATGTAAATCGTTCGAACCGGCGCTACCGCTCCAGCAGGAAACGCCGGCAACGGCACGCCGGCAACACTTGTTGGAAATCCGATTTGTCCGGATTGCGCTGTGAAGTTGAATACGCCCGTCGGCCCGCCCAAGGCATAATTGGCTTCCGAATTGTCGATCACTTGCGAGTAGTAAATTCCAAAGCCTGCGCGAATCACGGTTTTACCGTCGCCGAACACGTTGTAGGCAAAGCCAATCCTCGGCGCGACATTTTTCTCGCCGTCGGTGAAGGTTTGCCGCTCGTACCGCAACCCAAGATTCAGCGTCAGGTCTCTGCGCACGTGAACGTCATCCTGCGCAAAAACGGACCACAGCGTATCATCCACCGCGTAATCCGCGTTGCCGTAGCTCTGGGTGTAGCTCTGCACGTTGTTGATGTCGTTCAAAAACGCGGCACTCTCGCACACCGTGAGCGGCTGCGTGCACGTGACGTATCTCAGCTGGCCCAGAAAAATCGGGCCGCCGAACTCCTTGCTGTTCCCTCCGTTGTGCGCGCGCAGCAGGTCCGCGCCGATCCGGAGTTGGTGCTTGCGCGTGCTCCAAGCCAGCGTGTCGCTCGCTCCGTATTGCCGGTTAAGGAGCAGCGCCGACTGCGACGTTCCGGTAGTAAATGTTCCACCGGTGGATATCGGCACGACGAACTGCGTGCCGAAAATCACTGGATCGAACTGCGTGATTGGCGAGCCTAGCTGGAATTCCGCTCGCAACGTATTGACGAGCGACGGCGAAAGCACCGCGGTCTCGCCTGCGTTAATCGTGTACGTGCGCCGCCGGAAAATCCGGTCCACCGTCGGGAGATTGTTCCCGCCGACCGCGCCGTTCGGATTTGTGTCATGAAAGCTATCGGTATTCGCGCGCAGAAAAAACGTATTCGCGTTGTTGATCTGGTGGT
>DASRCZ010000090.1:0-3309 GCA_035652855.1 Candidatus Acidiferrum sp. | reverse complement strand
TTATTCATCATGTTGTAGAACGGAAACCTCGCGTACGGGCGCGGCGTCGGCAGCACCTGAAAAAATGTCCCGTGCGTTCCGTCTCCGGGATTGGAATCGCCGCTGCCGTAGGAATAGCCGAGCCGAAACCACGGATTCAGGATCCGCGCCCCCGGCTGCCAGCCCGCCTCCGCAACGAACGCGCCCGAACGCTGCGCCAGCGCGCCCCAGCTTCCGTTCTGCAGCGCGCCCCACACCAGAAAATCAATCTTGCCGTGATTCGCGGTATTGAAAACGTGAATATAGTCTCCGCCGTACGTCCCAATGCGGATATGCTGGTGGTCTGCGGCGCGCGCCGCGGCCGTGCGGTCATCCGTCTTCAGAACTTCGCTGCGCTCATCCACATAACCCAGTCCAAAAACCCGCAACTCCCCTGCCGAACGCCCGTGCTGGACCGAAGCCGTATATGCTCCGTAAAACAAATCAATGTCGAGTTCACCCATCGCGTCAATCTGAAAAACGCCTCGCGTCGGCCGCGCGCCGAGCAGCGTGAAATTGCCCGCTTCCGTGTTCACCGCAAGCTGCGCTCCGTCGTAGCTCCGCTGCACCGCGGAAAAGCCGAAATCCCCGATGAGTCGCTGCGTAATCCGCGTGTTCACCAGCGTGGCGAGCGATTTGTCCCTTGGCGCCGCTTCCGCGCCGTCCAGAAATGTGAAGCGCCCGAGCCGCAGCTTCCCTTCCTTCGGCAGGGCAAAATCCAGATAGGCCTGGCGTACGAACCCGTTCGCGTTGTTCGCGCCGCTGCCATTCGCCGCGAAATACGTGCCGCCCAGCCCGAGTTGTCCCGGTCGTCCCGGCAGAACCGCCGCGGCCGGCAGCCCCAGAATGGCGTCCTGCGCGCCCTCCACGAACCACTCAAGATGTTCCAGCTTTTGGCCGAGCCCGATTCGCAACAAGGAATGCTCGAAGGCGTACGCAGTTTGCCCCGCAACGGGCGGCTCAAACCAATCCCACGCTTCCGTTCGCCATCGCCAGTTCACCGTGAAGTAAAGCGAGCCCAGCTTGCGTGCTTCCGCGGCTTTTGGATTTTGCGTCTCGTGTGAAGCCGGCTGCTTCCCGGCATCCTCGCGGCCAGCCGCATCGCCGCCCCGTCCTGCCACCGGCGCCGGGCCATCCATACCTGCCGGAAGGTGTTCGACCGCTTGCTGCTGCGCGGAAGCGCTCGCTGTGAATAAAAAGAATGCTGCAAAGGCGCAAAATGGAAACGCGGCTATTTTCATTCTCGAGGACACCCGGCAAGCTCCCGCAGTGCTGCGCGTTCAGAGCTTGGCCGAGGTTAGCCGCAAGCGAATTCCTCGGCAAACGCAATTTTTGCATGCGCCGGAAACAAATCACTGCATCGTGCGTGTCTCTTGCCGGACGGCCCGCGTTACTTCCCGGCGCTCTTGGTCTTTGCGCTTTCGCGCGGTTCCCCGGCCAGTTCTGTCTCCGTGCCACCGTCCGCCTTCACGACGGGCGCGGCAACCAGATGCTCGGCCAGGAACCACACTTGCAGCTCATTACGGCGAATCACATCACTGATGATGAGATCGTTCGTGCCGTCATCGCCTGCTTCGCCGGCCTGCCCGGCCATCGTGCGCGCTTCCTTCAAAACGATTTCGTGCGCTTCGAGCAGCCTCGATATTTGCACCGGCACCTCTTCCCGGCCACGCGGAGGACGCGGAATAATCGTCGTTTCCGCCACGTCATGCGCCATCGCCAGGCTTACGCCGCCGAGCACTTGAATCCGCTCGGCCAGCAAATCCACCAGCTCGCTCTGCTCGCTGGAATGTTTGTCGAAAAGCAGATGGAGTTGATAGAACGTGTGGCCGGTCGCCTGCCAATGATGTTTCTTGTACATATCGCGGAGCGTGATGGTATCCGCGAGCAGTTGATTGAGATTTTCGCAGCTCTGCGCGCACGCATCTTCGCTCAGGGCGACCGGCAGCTTTGCAATCCTTCCGTATGGCTGTATCTCCCGCGCGTGCTGGTGCAACAGCGGCCGTGCCCGCTCCGTTCCCGCTTCGCGCTCAAGTCCCGCGCCGCGCTGCGCGAATTCTCGGCTCACTCTCGATTCTCTCGGCATGGTTGTGTCACCTCCCCAATGAGATGCACGGGAGGCGAAGATTTCGTGCCAGCCTTGGCTTGAGAAATAAGAAGGCGGAAACTGCAAACTGGAAATTGTGGAAACCCGAACTGGAAACAATGCCTGGGAGTCCCGCCGATCGAGAGTCCCACTGCCCGCTCGAGAACTGCGGATCGCGGCGATCTGATTCGCAAGTCTCAAATTTCGGGAGAGCTGTCGGACGCCATCACCGGAAGGGCTTCCACGACACTCCCGGGAACCACGTTCCGCGTGACGTATGCCGCCACCAGCAGGCTTGTTGCAAGCAGCAGCCCGGCCAGAAAGTACGGCGCGCCGGGCAAGGGAATCGCGGTGCGCGGCGAAATCGCATACGCAAAAACCTGCGTAAAGATGATGGGAGCAACCATGGTTGTGATGGAACGCAGCGAGTTGATGGCGCCCTGCAGCTTCCCCTGCGAGGAGTGGTCCACCCGGCGCGACATCAGCGACTGAATCGCCGGGCCGGCAACGCCCCACAGCGCGATCAGCGGAATGCTGGCAAGCAGCATCCAGCCGTGCCGCGCGAGGGCGAAGCCCAGAAAGCCAAGCACTCCGTAGCACAGCCCGGAGAGCACGCTAAAGCGCTCGCCAAATTTCTTCACGTACGGGCCGACCAGCCCGCCGGAAACCAGGGCGGCGCAAACGCCAATGCAAGCCAGCGAAAACCCGACCTGGCTGGGATTCCAGCCGTAGCGGTACTGGGTGTACAGCACGAAGACAGTCGGCAGCGCGTTGTGCGCGAGATAAAAAATCGTGAGCGCTCCAGCCAGCCCGGAAAGCTCGCGATGCGAGCGGAGCAGCGTGAGAGAGCCGAGCGGATTCGCCATGTGCCACGCCGATTTGGCCCGCCGCTCCGGTGCCAGCGATTCCGGCAGCACGAAGTAACCATAAAGCACGTTCGTGAGGCTCAAGGCGGCGGCCACCCAAAAAGGCAGCCGCAAGTTGTGCTGGCCCAAAAAGCCGCCAACCGCCGGACCGATCACGAAGCCGAGTCCGAATGCCGCGCCAATCAGGCCAAATTGCTTCGCGCGTCTTTCGGGCGGCGTAATGTCCGTGATATACGCGAACGCCGTGGAAATATTCGAGGTGGTGATGCCGGAGATGATCCGCCCCGCGAAAAGCCAGCCCAGCGTGGGCGCCAGCGCCATGAAGATGTAGTCCACGCC
>DASRCZ010000089.1:0-8710 GCA_035652855.1 Candidatus Acidiferrum sp. | reverse complement strand
GGGCCGCCAGCGGCGCAACCGGAAATCCGAAATCTACCTGCGAATCAGCCGCCGAAGCCCGCTCCGGCGACTTGGGAGGGAACTAGCGCGATGAGTACAGATGCGATGCGTCCACTGGGAGCGACTGCGGACCGCGCGACGGCGCGGCTCGGGGCCAGCTTGCATGTGAAGGGCGAAATTTCCGGTAACGAGGATCTCGTCATCGACGGCTCCGTCGAAGGACTGGTCCAGCTGGATGAAAAGAAACTCACCGTCGGGGCTACGGCCAAAGTCACCGCCGATATCATTGCCCGCGAAGTTGTGGTCTACGGGACCGTGAAGGGGAACCTCCGCGCCAAGGACCGCATTGAAATCAAGAAAGATGGTTCCGTCAACGGCGACCTCACCACTGCTCGCATCATGATCGAGGATGGCGCTTACTTCAAAGGCTCCATCGAAATCGATAAGACCGCCGAAAAGGAATCCAGCGGCGCGAACGCGTTCGCGCGTTCCAGCTCTCCGGCGGCCGCCACCGCAAAAACGATTTAAACTAGCCTTGTTTTCTTTGCGAAGTCTTGAACGGCGCGGGCGCTGTCCGCGCCGTTTTTCTTTTTCCACAGCGTCGCAATAGCCCCAATATTTCTTAACTTGACACGTGGCGGAACAGGAGTATCGTTGGCACGAAAAATGTACTGAGGGGTGCCGTCATGGGCCGGTTACGCCTGTGTACCGCCGCCTGCCTGATATTGCCGCTGTGGTGTGCCTCCTGTGGCGGCGGCTCGTCCAATACGATCGGGCAAACGCCACCGCCTCCCTCCCCGGACTTTGTTCTCAATCTTTCCGCAACGTCCGTCTCTGTTACGCAGGGCACGAGCAGCAGTGCGGTGATACTCTCCGTGAACCCGGTGAACGGTTTTACCGCTTCGGTGCAGGTCACCCTGGCCGGCCTGCCTGCCGGTGTAACTTCTAATCCTCCCAGCCCCTTCAACATTGCTTCCGGCTCCGGCGTTCCCGTGGTTCTCAGCGCCGCGTCCGGCGCCGCCGCCGGAACGTTCAGCCTTTCGGCTCAAGCCACGAGCGGCAGCCTCTTGCATACCGTTCCGTTCACGTTGCTCGTCCAGCCTGGTACCGCCGCATCTCTGCCGAGAACCACGTTCATTCGTACCGATTCTCTTTCCACCTCGGACTTCCCCTCGAGCGAATGGCCGCACCGGCATCTTGTCTACGACGCTGCGCGCAAGCAGTTGTACGTCGCCAACCGCGCCATGAATCGCATCGAGGTCTTCTCGACGATGCCGCCGGCCAGAAAAGCCGCCATTCCGGTTCCCGGCGCCTCGAGCGCCGATCTTTCCTCCGATGGGAAAACTCTTTGGATCGGCACCGTCACCGAGGAAATTGTGGCCATCGACCCCGATTCGCTACAAATCGCGAGCCGCACGGCACTCTCGCCGCAAACTCCGCTCCCCGGCTCTGTCTTCGATCGCCCCGAGGAAGTTCTCGCTCTCTCGGGTGGCAATCTCTTCGTCCGTCTCCGCCAAGCCAATCAGCCGCAATCCCTGCCCGCCATTTGGAATCCAGCGACAAATACGTTGACCAACCTTACCTCCACTGAACCTGCGCTCTTCGCGAACGGCCTGGGCGCGGTGGCCCGCACCGGCGACCATACCAAGGTCCTCGTTGCCTCCAGCAACACAAGCGGCACGACCGCTGAGGTCGCTCTCTATGACGCGAATGGCAGCGTCCTCGCCGGCCCCCGGGGCCTCGGCGCCGCAACCGTTTCATTGATGGCCGCCAGCGCTGACGGCAGCCGCTTTGCCATCGCTATCAACACCGGTGGCTCGCCGCAGTTGCTCCTCCTCGATTCCGCCCTTCAACCCCTGGGCGCGCCCATTCCGTCTAGCGCCGCAAGCTTGACGTTCTCGCCCGACGGTAAGTCTCTCTGCCTGACGCAATCCGGCTCCTCCGCCGTCACGCTGCTCGACGCAACCGATCTCCACGTCCTCGGCTCGGTTCCCGATGCCAATATCGAAGGCGTCCCTTCCGATCTCGAGGACGCAAGCGAAACTGGCCTTCTCTTCGGCCTTGCCAATCGCGGCGTCAGCTTCATTGATGCTTCTCAGCCGGTTCCTCTCCCGTCCGCTGCCCCGGCATTTGCCGCCGTTCCCGTCGCGCAGCCGGCCGAGGGTCCCAATCTCGGCGGCACTGCTCTCACGCTCGCCGGCCAAAATTTCACTTCCCTTCAGGCAGTTGCGCTTGGCTCTCAACTCGTTTCGGCGCCAACCCTCAACGGTTCCACCCAAATCCAGGTGACTGCTCCGGCGAGCGCGGCCAGCGGCCCCGTCAACGCCACTGCCTACTTCGCCGACGGCTGGCTCGCTATCGCCCCGGACGCGTTCAGCTACGGCCCGCAAATCTTGCAAATCTTGCCCAACGCTGGCTCCCGAAACGGGGGTGACTCCATCCAAATCTATGGTTATGGTTTCGGCTCGGACGCCTCGCAGCTCGCCGTCACCATCGGTGCCGCCCCCGCCACCGTCCAGAAAATCGAAAACGTCCCCGCGATGGCTCCTTTGCTCGGCCTCGATCCGAACTATCCCTTTGGCCTCGAACGCATCACGCTCACAACGCCTGCCGGAACTCCCGGTTCGGCCGGCGTTTCCATTTCCGCTCCTTCGGGTTCGGCTACTTTGCCGCAGGGGTTTCAGTTCCTGCAGAGCGAGCAATTCTTCGGCAAGCCCGGCTTCTACCGTTTCATCCTCTATGACCAAAGCCGCCAGTGGCTCTATCTCAGCGACATTGACCACGTGGACGTCTTCGACATCGCCGCCGGGCAATTTCGTTCCAGTTCCATTCAGCCTCCCGGCGGCCCGCCTCCTAACTCCGCGGTTCGCGGCCTCTCGCTTACACCGGATTCCTCCCGCCTGCTCATCGCCGATTTCGGCGCTCAAAGCGTCTATCTGATGAATCCGGACCTGGGCAGCGGCAGCAGCGTCCCTGTCGGCGGCATTGCCGGGTTCGCCAATTCCGGGCCGGCTCGCGTTGCTGCAACCAGCACGCAAAGCGTATTTGTGGGCTTCAGCGCGGAGGGTTCCACCGGCGGCTGCTCCGCCTGCTTGGGCCAAATCGATCTGACCGCCAACCCTCCCGTTTTGAAAGCCGCGGGCCAGCCCGAGCTTAGCGGCTTGACTGGTGCGCCGCTCCTCGAGGGCACCGCCGCTGGCGATCACGTTTTTGTCGCTTTCGGCTCTGCCCCCGGTGCCCCCCTTGCCGAATGGAGCGCCGCTTCGCCCAATCAGTTCGCCACAGCGGCTGCCAATTCCGCAGCCATCGACCTCGGAGCCAGCGCCGACGGCGCCATTTTTGCCCTGCAAACTGCCGCCAGTCTCGAGATCCGCAATGCAAGTCTTGCTCTCTTCGGCGATTCAGCGAGTTACGAGCTTGCCCGCGTTCCCGGCCGTGCTTTCGTTCCGGGCGTCGCCATCCACCCTTCGGGCGCCCTTGTCTACCAACCCTTTCTTACTGGTCAGCCGGGGCAACCCGGCGTTCGCGGCGGAATCGATATCTTCGATGCCCACAGTGGAGTCCTCCGCATGCGAATCCTCCTCCCCCAGCAGTTCCTTACCGATGTGGACGCCCTCCACGGCGAATTTCTCACCATCGACGAAACCGGCCAGCGCCTCTTCGCCATCACCTCCACCGATGGAACCCCCCAGAACGCCGGAATCACCATCGTTCAGCTTGCAAGTCTTCCTCTTGCTATCGGCACGGTTACTCCCTCCGCGGTGCCTGCCTCCGGCGGCGCCGTCCTCACCGTTCGCGGCAGCGCCTTCCAATCCGGCGCCAGCGTGACCATCGGTGGCAAATCTGCCTCCGTCGCTTTCAAGGACGCCAGCACCCTCACAGTTACCGTTCCGCCTCTCTTGGCCGGTCCCCAGCGGATCACCATTACCAATCCCGATGGCGCCTCCGCCACGCTGGACGATGCTCTCCTCGCCAACTAATGCTCTCTGGGGCTTGCGGCCGGCTGTGGGCTCGCACCCCGGCCTCGCGTTCCCCCCTTCCGAGTGAGCCGCCGCGGGCGGGGCGCCGCGCCACCCGGAGCGCCAAAGCAAAAATTGCGTGCCTTGCTTTTGCCGTTATAGCCGAATATACTTGGTATTCGCTCTGAGGCGGGTCGAACGGATGAGTGGGCGCGAGCCCACTTTTTTGTTGGGCCGGTTGGAGTGCAGTGTTGACCGGCATTGCAGGTTGTGTCGCAGCTTGAAGCCGCGCCTTCACCAAGGCAAGTAGCTCTTCCACGGAGCTTTCCGCGCGCAGCGCAAAGCGGCTCCGCTCACGAAGAAATACTGGCTGCCGCGCAAACGCAGGCCGGGGAGTCTTTGGGTGAACCTGGAGAAGATCCGCGAAGCCGCCGAGCGGATAGCGCGTTCGGAGGGTTTGGAAGTCGTTGATGTCGAATGGAAAGTCGGCAAGCAACGCTTCCTGCGGGTGTATATCGACCGGGTGCCGGGCTCGCCCGCGAATGCGGCTTCCGGCGAAGCCGCGCCGGCAAGTGTGGGCGGCGTCAGTCACGGCGATTGCGAACGCGTCAGCCAGCAGTTGAGCGTGATTCTGGACGTGGAAGATTTGGTGCCGGGACCGGCCTACGTGCTGGAGATCAGTTCGCCCGGCATGGACCGGGCGCTGAAAAAGGCCGCCGATTTCGAGCGGTTCACCGGACGTCTGGCGAAAGTTTGGACCACCGAGCCTGTGGGCGAAGCAAGATTTTTCGAGGGACGCTTGGCAGGCTTTGCGCAGGAGAAAGTCCGCTTGGAGCTGAAAGGAAAACAAGCGCGGGTAATCGAGCTGCCGCTCGCGAATATCCGCAAAGCGAACCTCGTCGTGGAATTTTGAGGGCGAGTTTTAGGACAGAGTCATGGCGAATCTGCTCTACCAACAAATTGAGATGCTCAGCCGCGAGAAGCACATCGAGCCGGAAGTCGTGGTTTCGGCGATTGAGGACGCGATGGTCGTGGCCGCGCGCAAGTATTACAAAAGCGAAGAGGACCTGCGCGGAAAATTTAACCAGGAAACCGGGCAAGTCGACGTCTTTTCCGTGCTGACCGTCGTCGAGGAAGTCACCGACCCCAAGCGGGAAATCACTCTCGCCGAAGCGAAAAAGAAGAAGCCGGACGCCGAAATTGGCACGGAAATCTGGACCCCGAAGCCCACCGACGTGCTGGGTCGAATCGCCGCGCAGACCGCTAAACAGGTCATCCTGCAAAAGGTGCGCGAAGCCGAGCGCGACAATATTTATAACGAGTATCATAATCGCGTCGGCGAGCTCGTCACCGTGATTGTGAAGCGCGCGGAAGGGCCGGACCTCATCGTGGACATGGGCCGCACTGAAGCGCGCCTGCCAAAGCGCGAGCAGTCCCGCCTCGAGACCTACAACATCGGCGAGCGCCTGCGCGTCGTCATCAAAATGGTCGACCGTGCGGCCAAAGGTCCGCAGGTCATTGTCTCCCGCGCCGATTCCGCCCTCGTGCAGCGGCTCTTCGAGATGGAAGTGCCCGAAATCTACGACGGCACCGTGCAAATCCGGCACGCCGCACGCGAAGCCGGCGAGCGCACAAAAGTCGCGGTCGCCAGCCGCGACAAGGATGTGGACCCCGTTGGTGCCTGCGTGGGAATGAAAGGCATGCGCGTGCAGTCCATTATTCGCGAACTGCGCGGCGAGAAAATTGACATCATTCCCTACAGCGAGGAAACCGTGGCCTTCGCGCAAAAGGCGCTCAGTCCGGCCAAGGTCACGCGCGTGCAGATCACGGATCCGGAAAATCACAAGCTCGAGGTCATTGTCGAGGATTCGCAGTTGTCGCTGGCGATTGGGAAAAAGGGGCAGAACGTCCGCCTGGCCAGCAAGCTGATCGGCTGGGACATCGATATCAAGAGCGAGGAAGAGAAGCGCCGCGAAATTGAGGAGCAGATGAGCGCGCTGACCGCGCCCGCGACTCCGCTGAACGCCCTGGCTGGGGTCGGTCCGAAGACCATCGAAAAAATGGAAGCTGCGGGCATCACCAATGTTGAGAAGCTCGCTTCCATGACGCCGGAACAATTGATGGAAATTCCGGGAATCGGCGAGAAAATGGTGGACAAGATCTACCAGGCGGTGAACCGCTTCTACGAGAGCGGTGGGACCGAAAGCGCCGCCACCGAGGCCGTCGAGAATACGGACGAGATGGCGGAAGAAGCCGGGACTTCGCCGGAAAGCACGGAATCGGCCGAAAACGCGGAAGCGACTCCGTCGGAAGCAGCGCAAGACGAAGAGGCCGGTGAACAGGCCGAAGCCGCCACGGACACCGGAGAAATGGCGGAACCTGGCGACCAATCCGGACAGGAAGAATCCAAGAAGTCAGAAGGGGCAAATTCTTAGGGAAGTAATGACAGACGTAAACCAAGTCCGAATCAACGAACTGGCCCGCGAACTCGAGGTCAAGGCGAAAGCCATCATTGACCTGCTGCCGAAGTACGGGGTCACGGAAAAGAAGACGCATTCCAGTTCAATCCCAGCGGATGTCGCCGAGAAGGTACGGAGAGAGATCTCCGGACAAGCCGCTGCGGAAGCCGAAGCGGAAGCCAGGGCCAAAGCGGAAAAGGAAGCCAAGGAGGCGGCAGCCAGAGCCGCTCGCATGCGGGCGGTTCCTCCGTCTCCCGCGCCAGGCGCGACGGTTGCCTCGCCCGCACCGCCAAAGCCCCCTCAGCAGCCCAAACCGGCAGCGCCGACCGCCCCGGCACCAAGCGTAGCGCCACCCGCGCCGAAGCCCGCACCTTCGCCCGCCCCCGCAATTACGCCCGCGCAGGCGCAACCAACAATTGCAAAGCCTCCCGCTCCCCCTTCGCCTCCGGCTGCTCTTCCGCCCCAACCGAAGCCCGCTGCACCCTCAACGACCGCGCCAGCCGCGCCCCGTCCGGCAGTTCCACCTTCGACCGGAACCGGAGGACCAACGCCCGGCCAGCCAATTCGTCCGTCAGCGCCCGCTGGACAACCGCAACCCATGCGTCCTGCGGGCCAGCCAGGGCAAACCGCCCCGCGCCCGGCTCAGCCCGCCCAACCCGGCGCTGTCCGCCCAGCTGCGGCAGCACCGAGCGCGCCCGGAGCGGCTCGCCCGGCCGGCCCGGGAGCACCGCGCCCCGCTGCACCGGGAACCCAGCGGCCCAGCCAGCCGGCTCGTCCGCTGCCCACAGGAAATCGTGGTCCCTTGCCAACCGGCAATCGCGGACCCCTCCCCGCGGATCGCGGCGACCGTCCCAGCGGCCCCCGGCCGGGCCAGCCAATGCGTCCGCAGCAGCCCGGAGGCCGGCCTTTTGGTCCGCGCCCTGGGTCAGGACCCGGCGCTCCCGGTAACCGGCCTTTCGAGCAGCGCCGCGGCGCTGTGCCCACAGGCACGCGTCCGGGACCGCGCATGCCTGGACGGCCCGGCATGCTGCCGCCCTTCCCGGAAAAATTGCCGCCGAAGGCGGAACCCGGCAAGCCGCTCTATACGCGCAAACCTCCTCAGCGGCAGCGTCCGGTTGCGGACAAGCGCGAAATGGAAGGCGAGCGCAAGCTGCATCCCACCCGGTTGCGCCCGGGAGCCGACGGGCGCCGCGGTATCGCCGCTGTCGTCGCTCCCCCCGAGCCTCGCCCTCCTCGCGACGTAACCATCACGGAAGGCATCACCATTCGCGAATTAGCGGAAAAGCTCGATGTGCGCGCCAAGGATTTGCTGAAAACTCTGCTCGACAAGGGCGTTTTCGCCAGCATCAACCAGGCCCTGGACGTGAACACCGCGACCGAACTGGCGCAGGCGTTTAACGGCGTCGTCAGCGTCGTCTCCTTCGAGGAAGAAATGGTCCTCGAAGTGGCAAAGGAAGAAACGGCGGAAAATCTCAAGCCGCGGCCTCCCGTGATTACGGTTATGGGCCACGTGGATCACGGCAAAACAAGCCTGCTCGATGCCATCCGCGAAGCGGATGTGGCCGGCGGCGAAGCCGGTGGTATCACCCAGCACATCGGCGCCTACAAAGTTCAGGTCAACAGTAACTCCGTCGTCTTTGTCGATACGCCGGGCCACGAGGCGTTCACCCGCATGCGTTCGCGCGGCGCGAAGGTCACGGATATCGTGGTGCTTGTGGTTGCCGCCGATGACGGCGTCATGCCCCAGACAAAAGAGGCCATCGACCACGCTCGCGCCGCGAACGTGCCCATCATCGTCGCTGTCAATAAGATGGACAAGCCCGAAGCGCAACCGGAGCGCGTGAAACGCCAGTTGACCGAAGCCGGACTCATGCCTGCCGAATGGGGCGGCGAGACCGAATTCGTCGAGGTCTCCGCGAAACAGAAAAAGAATATCGACAAGCTTCTCGAAACGATTCTCGTCGTCGCGGAATTGCGTAACCTGAAGGCGAATCCCGATGCTCCGGCGAGCGGTACTGTCCTCGAATCGCGCGTGGACAAGGGCCGCGGCCCGGTCGCCACCGTGCTCGTTCAGAACGGCACTCTGCGCCCCGGCGACTTCTTCATCTGCGGCGCCGTCTTCGGCAAAGTCCGCGCCATGTTCGATGACCGTGGACGGCCCGCGAAGGAAGCTCCGCCTTCCACGCCGGTGGAGGTGCTTGGCTTGCAGGGCGTGCCCGAGGCCGGCGATCACTTCCAGGTCACCGACGAGGCCAAGGCTCGCCACATCGTGGATTACCGCCAGTCCAAACA
>DASRCZ010000088.1:0-15620 GCA_035652855.1 Candidatus Acidiferrum sp. | reverse complement strand
CGTGCCTGTATTGAGAGCAAGGCTCGGGTTGGTCATTTCCACGCCGTTGAGGCTGACCTGCAAGCTGAACGGAATGTTGGGACCGGCGTTGTACATATCGTTGCCCTGGATGCGTTCGTACATGATACCGAATCCGCCACGAAGGACAGTCTTGCCGCTACCCGTCAAATCATAGGCAAAGCCGAGGCGGGGACCGAAGGCGGCCCAGTGATTATTGACGAGGCCC
The DNA here is from genome assembly GCA_035652855.1 of Candidatus Acidiferrum sp. GTDB lineage: Bacteria > Acidobacteriota > Terriglobia > Acidiferrales > UBA7541 > Acidiferrum. Next base: position 15,394 of record DASRCZ010000088.1, on the reverse strand, counting down.
TTCGGAACGCCATTCTGACCGGGAATGCCGATGCCATTAAGGTAGAGCGGAACGCCAGCGAGAATCGGGTTGGGGCTGGAGCCGAGACCGGGGCTAGCCGCCGAGCAACCGGGGTCGCTGGCACCGCTGCAGATCGTATTGTTGCTGTCAAAAGTTGCTGCCAAAGAAGGATTGTACAGTGAGGGGTAGAAGTTACCCATGCGGTTGTTGGCTTCGTAGGTATGGGGAACGCCGTCCCAGCGCAGACCGAGGTTGAGGGTCAGGCGGTGAGTGGCACGCCAGTTATCCTGGACATAGGCGGCCCAGGAAACGTTGTTCCAGAAACCGTGGTCTTGAACCGCCAGCTCCTGATAGTTGTTGGGGACGCCGAGCAGCAGGTCAGCGAAGTCAAGGCCGGTGTAGCTGCCGTCAAAGCTGAACCCACCCTGGGTCTGCCCGAAGAGGTCCTGGACCTTTTTGTAGATGGCCCAGCTACCACCCATCCTGATCTGGTGGGAGCCCTTGGTCCAAGAGACATCATCGCGGATCTGGTAGTCGTCGGCTTTATTGCGCCACGGCCAACTGGAGATTTCAAAATGCGTGCCGATGGTGCCGTTCAAATCAATGTTCGGAATGCGGTTCAGGTTGTTGGGACCGGTGAAGAGACGGGAATTGGCGGAGTTATAACCGGTGGGAAGCGCGAGGCTGCTCAGACCGGTGGAGGCAAAAGGAATGATGTTGATGCGGTTGCCGTTGTAGTTGAAAGCGACTTCATTGATGAGAGCCGGGCTGATGGTGTAGGTGGTGTGGACAACGGCGCTGTAGGACGGGTTGCCGAACGTGTCGCCAACGGTGGGGACGTTGTCTCCGCTCCACTGGCTATTGGCAAAGTTCTGGGTGACCTGTTCGGCGATGAAGTGACCGAAGACCGAGAACTTGCTGGTGAAGTTGTGGTCGATGCGGACGACTTCCTCTTTCAAGTTTGTCGGGGCGCTTGTCGCACCGAAGAACTTGTTGCCGCTGGTGGGCTTCGGGAAAATGCCAGCGTTGACCAGGGCGGCAGCGTTCGGATTAATCATGCAGCTGGGAATCTTGTTCTGAGGGAAGGGCTGACCTTGAACGATACCTGCCGGGGCAACGCCGCCCGGGCAATTGGCAAAAAGGACGCTGGGCGCAACCCTGGTGGCCGAGGGGACATTGATAATGGTCCCAACGGAGCTGAAGTCTCCATTGTAGGTGGCCGGATCCGGCACCAACTGTCCGCTGTCCGGAGTGCCCAGAACCAATCTGCGCCATTCCATGTTGTAGAAAAAGAAGGTGCGCTTTCTGTCGGGGTTGTAGAAGTGACCGAGTGTAACGGGGCCGCCGACGTTGAAACCGAAGACGTTGAGGCGCAACTCGGCAACTGGATTGGGAGCCGGGTTGAAGAAGTAGCGCGCATCGAAGGCGTCATTGCGGTTGAATTCCCAAGCCGATGCGTGCAGCGTGCTGGTGCCGGACTTGAGAACCATCGTCATGGTGCCAGCGGAGGAGAGGCCGTAATCCGCGCTGTAGTTGGAAGTGAGGGCGCGGAACTCGGCGATAGCGTCTGTGGAAGGGGCGATGCTCATGCCGCCGGCGCCGCCGCGGTCGTCATTTTCGCCGCCGTCCAGCAAATAGATGTTGTGATTCTGGCGCATGCCGTTGAATTCGACGCTGGCATTGCCGCCCACCGGAGTGTTAACCACACCGGTAATCTGGCTGGAGGCGCCGGGAGTCAGCGCGGCGAGCTGATAGATGCTGCGACCATTGATGGCGATCTGAGACATTTGCTGGCCGGTGATGACGTTGCTCTGTTCGCCGGAGTCCTGCTGAACGCGGATGGCGTTGGCTTCGACGGTAACGGTTTCCGCGGCAGCGCCAAGCTGCAACTGGAAATCGATACGAGCGCGATCACCGACTTGCAGCAGGACGTCTTTCTTTTCCGCTGCTTTGAAGCCGTTGGCTTCGGCCTTGATGATGTAATGACCGATGTGCGCGTCAGGGATTACATATTGACCGGCATCATTGGTCGTGATGGTCTTGCTGAGCCCGGTTTCGACGTTGGTCGCCGTGATCTTGACGTTGGCGATGACCGAGCCCGAAGGATCGGTGACCGTGCCGACGATCGTGGCTTCCTGAGCGAAAGCGAGAACGGGCAACCCGAGAAGAAGAACGCCAAGCACGAGTGCATGGCGTTTGGTGAACTGCTGGAACAAGCGACCGACACCCCAAAAAGATTTCGAGGAAAGACGGTTCATTCGTATGCCTCCACACCCCCGGCGATTTGGCATCGCCGTTAACGTTCACGGAGCTTCCTCCGGGGACGCGACCCTTGTCAAGCACTTTTTTCAATTTTCCTTAACAATATCGTAATTGCAGGGCGACCTGGGGCGGGGAAACGGTCGGTTTTCGGTCCATTTTTCGGGATTTGAGGGCGGAAGGCGCTCGCAGAGGCGAGCCAAGGGCGCCGATAACGGACTTCCTTATCGAAGTAAACCGATTTCAGCGATTTAGCGGCTGATCTGTGGGATTTTGAGCGCGGACGAGATCCGTTGTGGCGGGCTGGAGCGAAAGTCGTTTTTGGAAAGGCAGGATTGAGTGGATCAGGAGAAGTGAAGCGCTTAATTTCTTTGCTGATCTTGAATTTTTGCTGCTCCGTTTCTCAGCAACCCACAGGTGAGTGCACATGCGGGCCGGTCTGAAGACCGGCCACTCCATGCGGGTGAGGAAAGGGATCCGCAAGCGAGGATTTCAGCGGGCGGCGATGCCGAGTTTCGTGGTGATGAGGTCTGTGGAATTGCCGCCAGCCATGATGTCAAACGGGGCAGGCTCAACGACGCGCTGCATCTCGCGATTGAGGTAAGAAAGTTCCTCGGGGCCGAGGGTGAATTCCACGGTCTGCGTTTGGCCGGGATCGAGAGTGATGCGCCGGAAACCGCGGAGTTCTTTGACTGGACGCGTCACGAGACTGTACTGCTGGTGAATATAAAGTTGCACGACTTCATCACCGCGGAGCGAGCCGGTATTGGTGACGTCAACGGAGATTTTTGCGGAGCCGCGGGGGCCGATGGTTTCCGGCGTGGCCTTGAGATTCGAATACTTAAATGTGGTGTAGCTGAGTCCCCAGCCGAAAGGAAATAGCGGAAGGGTCGAGGCCCCGAGATATTCGCGATGCGCGGAAGGTTTTTGATAGTAGTAGTCGGGCAGCTGGCCGACCGAGCGCGGAACGGTGATGGGGAGTCTTCCGGCGGGATTGTAATCGCCGAAGATAACGTCGGCCATGGCGGTCCCGCCTTCCTGGCCGAGATACCAGCCATCGAGAATCGCGGGAACATGCTCAGCGATGAAGTTGATGGAATTCGGCCGGCCATGCTGGAGGAAGACGATGGCGGGCTTGCCGGTGGCGAGGATGGCTTTGGCGAGATCATCCTGATTGCCGAGGAGGTCAAGGTTGTCGCGGTCGCCGGGATGATTGACGGCCCAGGCTTCGCGGGAGGTCTGTTCATTGCCGCCGAGCGCAAGGATGACGACATCGGCCTTGCGGGCGACGGCCACGGCTCCTTCGATGCGCTTGGCGTTGAGCGCGGGATCGCCGAGCACGACTTTATCGGCGTTCCAATCGGGATCGGATTCCGTGATTTTGCAGCCGAGCGCGTAAAGGACTTCGGCGGAATCGCCGACTTTGTTTTTGATGCCCTGAAGGAGACTGACGCCGCGCCCGGGGTTGTCGCTGTAGCCACCGAGATGAACTTCGGCGGCGTTCGGTCCGATAACGGCGATTTTTTTGTATTTGCCTCTGGGCAGCGGAAGCAGATGGCCTTCGTTCTTCAAGAGAATGATGGATTCGCGAGCGGCTTTGAGCGCGAGCTGCTGATGCTCGGGGCTGTTGGTGATTTTTTCGGCGTAGGCGGGGTCCACGAAGGGGTCATCGAAAAGGCCGGCGAGGAACTTCACGCGGAGAAGGCGAGCGACGGCGCGGTCGATTTGCGCTTCGGAGACCTGGCCTTGATGAACTGCATCGATGAGGCTCGGATAGGCGGCGAAGAAGGGGAGTTCGATATCCACGCCGGCATCGAGGGCAAGGCGGGCGGCGGCGGCACTATCCGGAACGAGGTGATGGACGGTGCGGAGCTCGGTGATGCCGAAGTAGTCGGAGGTGACGGCGCCCTGAAAACCCCACTCGCGGCGAAGGATGTCGCCGAGGAGATGGCTGTTGCTATGGGAGGGAATGCCGTCAATCTCGTTGTAGGAGGGCATAACGTTCACGATGTGGCCCTGTTTGACGGCGATTTCGAAGGGACGGAGGAAATAATCGCGAACGACGCGCTCGGAGTAGTTGCCGGGACCGACGTTAGTGCCGGATTCGGGCTGGCCGTGAACCGCGAAGTGTTTGGCGGTGGCGGTGACGTGGAATTTGTCGATGAAAGGGCCGGAGCCCTGGAATCCGCGGATGGCGGCGAGGCCGATTTGCGAGACGAGGTAGGGGTCCTCGCCGTAAGTCTCTTCGGTGCGGCCCCAGCGAGGGTCGCGGGCGAGATCGAGGACCGGAGCGAGGCACTGCTGGGCGCCGGCAGCACGGGCTTCGGCGGCGACAGCGGAGAAGACGCCGTGAAGGAGCGCGGGATCCCAGGTGGAAGCCAGCGCGATGGCTTGCGGGTAGGAAGTCGCGCCGGGAGCGACGAAGCCATGGAGGCACTCGACGTGAAAGAGGACGGGGATGCCGAGGCGGGTGTTGTCGCGAACCCATTTCTGGACGGTGTTGGTGTATTCGGCCATGGCGCGGGCGTTGCGGCCTTCGCCGGGGCGGGAGATTTGGCCGATGCCATCCTTGAGGACGATGGCGGCCTCGCCGGGGAGGAAGCTGCCCTTTTCATCGACGAAGAACGTTTTTTGGACGTTGCGGAAGGCGGGATTTTCCCAGGCGCTGCCCATTTGGGCGACTTTTTCTTCAAGGGTCATGCGGGAGAGGAGGTCGGCGATGCGCTGTTCGATGGGGAGCTTGGGGTCGCGGTAAGGAGGCGTGGTTTGCGCGGTGGCGAGAGCGGCGAAAAGCAGAGTGAGCGAGAGCGAAAGGAGAGATCCGGGGACGAGCAGGCGGGTTCGAAGGGCGAATGGCATGCAGCCTCCTGAGTTGTGGGAAATCGGCGGTCGAGCGTGCGAGCCGCGGGGTACTGTACATCAGCGTGAACGTTTACGCTAAGGATTTTCGCAGATTCGTTCCGGGCCGGGCGGGATGGGCGTCAACCGAGGGCGGACGGCTAAGCAGGGGGATACGCGAGGGGGCGCGGCAAACTCGATACGCTGTGGCTTGCGGAAAGAGGCGGCAAGCCGGAAGTACTAGGTTCGCGGGCGAGTGGTGGTACGAGCGGGCTATTTTCATTTCGAGGCACGTTATCTAAGGTGTTTCTAATGTGGAACTGGTTCGTACTCGTCACGTCGGTGGTCTCGTGCGCTCACCAGTCCTATCTGCTGGCGCGCACGTTCGCTACGCCCGTATCGTTCGCTGACCGACAGCCATCCTAAGCGGATGGCGAAAGCGGCGGCTGTGCCCCGCTTGGGAATGGCGGGGGCGCCGAGTATCATTGTTCCCCGCATGAATGTTCAGCTTACGGAAATCGAGGCGCGCGTTCTGGGCGCGCTGGTGGAGAAGGAAATCACGACGCCGGAATATTATCCGCTGTCGCTGAACGCGCTGGTGAATGCTTGCAATCAGAAGTCAAACCGCGAGCCGGTGATGAATCTGGACGAGGACGCGGTGCGGGCGGCGCTACGATCGCTTGGCGAGCAGCATCTGGCGCGCTCGGCGGCGAGCGAATCCCGAGTTCCGAAATACGAGCACCGGCTGAACGAGCGGTTCAACTTTCACCGCCATGAAATCGCCGTGCTCTGCATGCTGCTGCTGCGCGGGCCGCAAACAGCCGGGGAGTTGCGCGGCCGTACGGAGCGGATGTACGCGTTTGAGGACCTCGATTCGGTGCACGCGGCGCTCCATCTGCTGATGAAGCGCGAGCCGCCGCTGGCGGCTGTGCTTCCCCGACAGGCGGGCACCAAGGAAGCGCGCTACACGCATCTGCTTTGCGGTATGCCGGAAGGGGCGCCGGTTTCATCCTCGCGCACTTCGGAAGCGGGCGGGGCAGGTGAAAATTCGTCCCATCGCGTGGAACGCCTCGAAGGGGAAGTCGCGCAACTTCGCTCCGAACTGGCCGCGTTGCGCGAGCAATTCGACGCCTTCCAAAAGCAGTTTCAGTGAGTCCTGCGATACCGGCCGTTGGCAGCCGGGTTGCGCGGGCGCGGCCCCAGCGCCGCAGGGCGCATTTCCGGTGCGGACGCTCATGCGCCCTCCGCGGAGGCGATAGATTGCAATGAGCGCTTTGTCCGTGGCGACGGCGGGAATCGCTTCCCTTGGTTTCCTTGTCCACGTTCTACGGACAGGGAGCCGTCAGGCACCATGTCCAACCGTGAGCCACAAGGGTTTCCGCGTTGGACCAACAGGGAAATGGCCAGCTGGCGGCCCGGGCAGCTTCCAATCCGGTCAAACTGCAAAGGCCCGCATCGGGCCGCCGTGTGCAGTCACTCTCCATCGCGGAGACCAGACCGCCAGCCACGCCGCAGAATTTATCCGCCCGGGCCCGCGAAACTCCATCGGTGAATTCATGTAGCCGGCGAGCCGCCAAGCTTCATGCGTGCGGACAAATCGCGCCCTCACGCGCGCTCCGCGATTTTCTTGAGAGCGACGCCGAGCGCGGTGGCACCAAGAGTCTTTGCGAGGGTTGGATGCCGCGAATAGAAATTGCCGAGAGTCTCGAATACCGACGGATTCGTGTTTTCCGCGTGATTCGCCAGCTCGTTCACCGCTTGCGGCGAAACTTTCTGGGCTTCTTCCGCCGTGACCTGGGGCCGCGCGCCTCCCAAGGCGTGCCCGAGCCCTGCCCCTCCGAGCACTTCCGCCACTTTGGAAGGATGCACGGCTCCCATCAGTTCATTGAGCAGCGCGGCTTTCTGCTCGCCGTTGGACCGCTCGAACAAGCCGGAGACCAGGCTTCCCAGCGAGCCGGTCTTCTCCGAGCGGAACGCCTCCGCCAGTCCCTCGGCCACTCTGCTGGGCGGCGCGGCGTGCGCCACTTGGTCGAAATGTTCGCGAACGCTGGGCGCGGGCTGCGCGGCCGCCGGACCCGCGCCCGTCGTCCCCGCCTGCGCGGCGCCGCGGTACTGTTTCAGAATACCTTCCACTTGATTCAGCCAATTCATATTGCTTTGCTCATTTCTGCCGCCGGTTTCTCCCGCGGATTTTCGTCCGAGGGCGATGGCTCCGCCGGAATTCGCAACGTGTCTCCCTGCAGCACGGTTGTGGATTGTTCCGGCCCGCCGTTCACGCGGAAAATCACCGAGAGGACTTTGTTGCTACCAATGGCGGGATCGCCGCCCATATTGTCGTCGGTCACATCCACGACGAGACGGCCGTCCTGCACCATACCCTGCAGCTGGCGCGTGACGTCGTTATATTGGCCGCCCGATCCATAAAACGCCGCCAGGATTTGCAGTCGGGGGGCACGAGGCTGCTGTTCCCGCGCGTACGCCGCGCCGATATGCGGAGGCCGTGCCGGGGGCGGAAATCCCGGATACCTGTCCGTCGCCGCTCCGGTATCAAAGTCCCGCGGATCAAGCGTGGCTCCATCCTTGAAACTCAGGTTCCGTTGTTCGCCCGCCGCGTTCTCCGCAAGGATGCGCAGGGTTTTTTCCTGCCCGGGCGCGGGATCGAAGCCCAGGGTCACGCTATCCACGCGGAGTTCGCCGTCCGCGTTCGTGAAAAGCACTTGCCGCAGCCGCAGCGTCACATCGATTCGCTGCTGCTCAGCACCCCAATCGGCCCGCTTCACTTCCCATTGCCTCTGGGCCGCCTCTTCGGCAGTGCCCTGCGCGGCTCCAAAAGCGGCGTGTCCGGCCACTCCGGCAAAGACACCAATCGTCGCGGCCATTCCGGCAGCCTGAACTATCCGCGAAATTCCCGCGGCTGCTTTTCCGTGCTTCAAGTTGTCCTCCGGCGTGCTCCAGTCCCGCTGCGCACGTTACGTCAAAGGCGGGGCGAATTTGCCGCAACCTCGTCCTCGTTATCCTCGTTCGCATCGCGTGTGGCTGGAACTGTCACTGCTGCCAGATGGCGGCCGCCAATTGCTGTGTAATGACGGTCCGGCGGGCGAAGCCGCGCACCGGAGTGGTTGAAGGTGTGATGGAAGAGCCGGCAACCGTTAAGGCGAGCCAACTCTCGCTTCTTGGCCCGCAAGTTCCGGTGTATTTCGCCGGCGTTGAGCACCGGCCCTCCGCCGATATGTCCCTCCGCGGAACCAATCTTGCGCGCATGCGTGTATTCTATGCTTCGCAAGCATGAGTTTTCAGGACTCGGGGATGGGCAAAGCGGGTGAACCGAACGCGATGGGCGGAGGGGGCGAGTCTCCCAGCGCTCGGTCAACTCCGCAGCGTTTCGCGGCGGGTCACAAGCAGATTGGCCTGTTCTACCTCTGGCTGGCACTCGGCGCTGTTTTTATCGGAATGCTGCTTTCGCTGACGCTGCGTATCGGCGCGCTTTCCGGCTTCGCAAGCTCGCCGGAGCGCGGCAGCCTGCTGGCCGTGCTGCACGGTTCGCTGATGGTTTTTTTCGTTTTGACGACGGCGCCGCAAGCTGGCTTCGGCACGTATTTTCTGCCGCTTCAAATCGGCGCTCGCGAAATGGCTTTTCCGACGCTCACCACTGGCGCCTTCTGGGCCACGGTTGGGTCGCTCGCCGGGATGGCGAGCGCCTTTGGCGTTCCCGTGAAGGCCGGTCTGAATCTCTGGATCGCGAGCGCCGCGATTTTCTGTCTTGCGGGACTAGCGAACGCCATCAATTTCAGCGTGACCGCCATCAACCTGCGCGGCGAAGGCATGACGCTGCCGCGTCTTCCGCTGACTGCATGGGGCTGGCTGCTGAACGCGCTGCTCAGCTTCCTGATCTACAGTATTTTGCTGGCGGCCTGCGCGCTGCTGCTTTCCGACCGGTTTGCCGGCACTCACTTCTTCAGGGTCTTTTCGGCGGCTCGGGGGCCGGGCGGTGCGGCGCCTCTACCAGAGACTACGTACGGAGTTGCCACGTTGTGGCAGCGTCTCTTTTGGTTTTTCGCGCAGGCTCAAGTGTACGTGGCCATGCTGCCGTGTTTCGGCATTGTCACGCATCTGCTCGCCACCTTTTCGCGGCGGCCGGTTTGGCGGGAACGTGCCGTTGTGCTGGCGCTCTGCGCAGTGGGCGTTTTCGGATTCTGCATTTGGGGCGGGCACATGTTTTCGAGCGGCCTCAATCCTTTTTCACCGCTCGTCTTTGCGCTGCTTGCTTCTTCTCTTGGCGTTCCGGCGCTAGTTTTAATCATGAGTTGGCTGGCCACGCTTTGGGGAGCGCGCGTCCATCTGAGCACGGCAATGCTGTTCGCGCTCGGCTTCGTTTCCTTGTTTCTCTCGGGCGGCCTGAGCGGCATCTTCCTGGCGCGGCAGAATCTCCCGGCGGACGCGAGCACCGACGACTTCACCGCGGGGCATTTCCATCTGGTCATGGGAGTCGCAGCGACGTTTGCGATTCTTGGAGCGCTTTTCTTCTGGTTTCCGAAATTATTCGGACGGAGGCTGAACGAGCCGCTCGGGAAAGTACATTTCTGGCTGACGTTTGCCGGCGTCCATTGCGTGTTTATACCAATGCACTGGCTTGGGCTCATCCATCACACGGAGATGTATTCGTGGACGCGGGCCGCCGCCGTGCAAATGTGGCTCCCCGCATTGCACAGGTTTATCGCCGTGGCCGCGCTCGGGACCGCGGCCGCGCAGATCATCTTTTTGGCGAACTTCTCGCTCAGCTTGGTCGCCGGCGAGCCCGCAAAAGAGTGCAACCCATGGCGGGCCACAACTCTCGAATGGAGAGTGCCGTCGCCTCCGCCGGGCGACGATTTCGGCGAGCGCGCCCCGGCGGTGTATCGTGGGGCTTACGAATTTTACCCGCCGGGCCCGCAACCCCAGCCGGCCATTGACTTCGTGCCGCAGCACCTGACGCCTGAACAGGCGCCAGCGCTCCTCCGGCGGGAAGAGCATTAAGGAAAGAAGGGCAAGACCATGCCGGGCACGGCGGTAGAAGAACTGGAAATCATCATCGACGATACGGGGGGAGGCGGAGGCGGCAAGCCGCCGATGCGCGACGGCGGCGGCGACGATGACCGCAATCGCCAGCCGGATGACGACTCGAGCGTTCCGAGTCCGCGGCGCTACTATACGGGAATCACGCTCGCGATTATTTCGATTCTGATGTTTTTCATGGCGCTTTCCGCGGCGTTCATTTTGCGGCGCGCCTCCGCGAACACGTGGACGCCCGTTCGCGTTCCTCCGCTGATGTGGTTCAGCACGTCGGTGCTGCTGGCAAGCAGCGCCACGCTCGAGATGGCGCGCCGGAAATTGGGACGCGGGGAGTACTTCGCATTTCGCCGCATGTGGGGCGTCACCATTGTGCTGGGGTTTGCCTTTCTCGCGGGGCAGATTGGGGCATGCCGCGAATTGATCCGGCAAGGCGTGTATATGGCGAGCAATCCGGCCAGCAGTTTTCTTTACATTTTTACGGGGGCACACGCGCTGCATCTGCTCGGGGGCATTTGCGTTCTGCTTTTCGTGGCCACGCGCAACTTCGCGAAAGCGAAGATTCCGCGCGCGGCGGCGGCGGAAATCACTTCGTACTACTGGCATTTCATGGATGTGCTGTGGCTCTTTCTGCTCGCGCTGATTTTCTTCGGCAAATGAGACGGCGCGGGGCCGCGCGCTGAATGTGATTCCGAGCGCAGCGCGGAAAACGGCGTTTGCCGGCGGTCCTTCGAAGCGTCAACATCCGGGAGCGCGCATGGGCCGCGACGCGGATTCCTCGCCTCGCTTGGAATGACGGCGGGCGGCGATCGGACGGTGGGTCAGTAGCGCGCGAAAAATTCCGAAATCGCCCCGGCGACCCGCGCGATCTGCTCGCCGCGCAGCTCCGGATACATCGGCAGAGAGAGCGCTTCCTCGCACGCGCGCTCCGCGTTCGGAAAGTCTCCAGGCTTGTAGCCGAGCGAAGCGTAAATCGGCTGCAGGTGCAGCGGCACGGGGTAGTACACCGAAGTCCCGATCTTCCTCTCCGCCAAGAATTGCCGCAGAGCATCGCGATGCCGGACGCGGATCGTGTATTGGTGGAAGACGTGCTGGCAATGCGGAGGAATCGCCGGTACGGTGACGCCCGCCAGCGGCGCAAGCCATGCGCTGTACTCGGCGGCGAGCGCTTGGCGCGCGCGCTGCCATGCCGGAAGGTGACGAAGCTTGACCCGCAGGATGGCCGCCTGAATCTCGTCGAGGCGGCTGTTCCAGCCGGGCTCGCCGCTGACGTATTTGCCGGTCTGGCCGTGATTGCGCAGGGTGCGCAGGCGCTCGGCGAGCGGCTCCGAGCTGGTGACGATCATGCCGGCGTCGCCATAGGCGCCGAGGTTCTTCGTGGGATAGAAGCTGAGGCACGCAGCGTCGCCGAAAGACCCGGTTCGGCGGCCCCGGTAGGTGGCGCCAATCGCCTGGGCGTTGTCCTCGATGACGGGAAGTTTGCGCGAGCGGGCGAACTCGAGAACCGGCTCCATCTCCGCGGCGAGACCATAGAGATGGACGACGACGATGGCGCGCGTCCGCGGAGTCACGCGGCGCTGAAGTTCGTCGGGATCGAGATTGAAGGTCGCGGGCGAGATATCGGCAAAGACGGGCTTGGCGCCGAGGGCGCTCACCGCGCTGCCGGTGGCCACAAAGGTGAAAGGCGGAAGAAGGACTTCATCGCCCGGGCCGACGCCGCACGCGCGCAGCGCGAGGATAAGCGCGTCCGTGCCGGAAGCGACGCCGATGCCGAAAGCGGATTGGCAGAGCGCGGCGATTTCGGATTCGAGAGCGGTTCCTTCGAGCCCAAGGATGAATTGCTGGGAAGCCAGTACGCGCTCGACAGCGGAGCGGATTTCGCCGCCAATCGCGGCGTACTGCGGCGCGAGATCGAACTGCGGAATCGCGGAGGGCGAGGAGACGGGCTGAGTCCTTGAGGTCATGGCGCGAGAAATCAGTATAACCGGGAAGGAGGTGGGTCACGCGTTCTCTCAGCGTTAGGCCGTCGTTTGTTTGGGCCGGTTTAACGTCCGGGCTTTCCTCGACAGCCCCGGAGCACCCCCTGCCTCTACTCCTGCAATTCGGTGCAACCTGTCCGCTGATCTTTATAGCTAAGCTCAAGTCAACGGCAGAGTCGAGCAGAGCCACAAGACCCACGCGGAAGAATTCTATTGAGGAAAGCAGTTCCGAAATCGAAAGCAGCTCGCCCGCAAACTGAAGCGCTGGGAGACAGAGTACAACGGGGAGCCTCATCCGGTGCTCAAGGCATGACTCCCGCCGAGCGAGTTTTAGAACTCGCTCGGCTGTTTCCAGCCTGTCAGGAATCTTTCTTGCCTAATAGAGCAAAGGACTGTAGTTTGCGCTGATTCTCTGGAGAACTTCGGGATTCACTTGGGTCAGCAAGGTTGCAAGATCCCCTTCGTCCCGCAATGTAGAGAACGACTTTTCGGTTGCAAGATACACCACCACCGGCTTCCGCCCACGGACAAGATCAACGATGCTTCGCAGAGTCCCGCGGCTCTTTCCATCCCACAGCATCAATCCATAGTCGGCCTCTTCGACCATTACTCGATCCTTCGTCGAATAGAACGCAAAGTCACGCCGCGACGAGTCAGAAGCTTTGATGATCCGGGTGGGCCAGCCAGCCAAATTGTTTCGACATTTCCCTTGCATACAAAACACTGTCACTTTGCCATAGTGCCGGCTGCTCAGATACTCCTGAACCGCCTTGTCGGCACCATTCGCGTCACCGACATAGACAGTCAAACCTTTTTCCAAAATGCCGTCGATTCGGCGCTTCACGTCGTTGCTAAGACGCGACAAACGCCGCGATCCCGCGATAAATACTGTGCTTCCACCCTTCATAGAGTTCATTTTGTCCTAGTCAGCACGAGGGCGTAAAGGGCCTTTGCATTCCCATCCTTGAGTAGTACCTCGCCAGCACGGCGAATCGTTGATCCTGATTCGATTAAATCGTCAAATAATAGAATCACTTTCCCCTTTACATCGCTCCCGCCCCGTTGCAGTGCTTCCCTCAGGACTGTCTGCCGCTCCGCCCAGTCGTCAATGTTGTTCATTTGTGGAGTTTCCTTTACCTTGACCACGGCACCTTCGCACAGCGGGAGGTGCAGGCGTAGCGCCAGTTCACGGGCAATTTCGACAGCGGGTTGCGTGCTTCGAGCGAGCGAAGGTGGCGCAGGCACGACACATTCAACCGGGGGATTCCAGCGTGTGACGAATTGTGCGGCTGTGTCAACAATGTCGGCGATCACGCTGGCTCCTCCCTGCCTGTATTTCAAACGGAACAGACGTTCGCCAAGTTCCGTGCGCTTTGTGTCGAAGCGATAGTAAGGGTCGCCGGTCGGTGTGCTGCTTATCGTATGATAGTCCAGGACAAAGCCCTCGACCCAGGGCGCCGGGGGCAGTTTCATTGGTCGGATGTTAACCGTCGACATGCCGTCTGAAGCTGCTCAAATTCATTAAATAGTACACGCAAATTTAACAGCAGCCGGCAGAACTTTCCGCTCAAGCAGTTGAACGGTACCAGTGGGGACTTGAGCTCAGACTGAAAATGAGCGAACAAATTGCACCGAATTGCGGAAAGTGAAGGCAAGGGGTGCTCCGCGACTCCGGTGGCAGGATTTTCGGTTGTTCGAAGCCACGCAGCCGAGCCTTGATAAGGTTTTCCCGGGGCTCCTGGTTTTCTCCTCGATGTAAGTCTTTCCGTATCCGACCTACAGCTACATTGCCATCCGCCAGCGGTTACATTCGAGGGAGAAGCGGGATGGAATACGCTTCGCTTATAATCGCGTATTGCTCCGGCGATCTGAAAATCGGCGGCTACGAGGAGCATTTCGCCGAGTCTGGTCGCGTGACGCGAAGAGGCAGCAGATTTACTGGCGCATACACGGCCTGGAATGGGAGCGGCATGACATTTTTCGAGTTCATCAGCAGCTCGAATATTGCGAAACGATGAAATTCGCGCAGCGGACGAATTGGGATTTGCGGCCGAACCAGCTGGCGCAGGCGCTGGCGAAGCACCGGGCGGCGGGGAAGCCGCTGATTGACTTGACGGTATCGAATCCGACCGAGTGCGGATTCGCGTACGAAACGGAAAAGATTTTAGATGCGTTGCGGAATGCGGCGGCCATGCGTTATGAGCCGGATCCGAGGGGAATGCGGCTAGCGCGGGAAGCCGTGGCGGGGTATTACGCGGACCGCGGAGACAGGGTTTCTCCCGAGGACATGCTGCTGACGACGAGCACGAGCGAAGCGTACTCGTGGATCTTCCGGCTGCTGTGCGATGCGGGAGACGAGGTGCTGATTCCGTCGCCGGGGTATCCGCTGTTCGACTTTCTGGCGGATATCCATGACGTGAAGCTGGTGCGGTATCCGCTGTTTTATGACCACGGCTGGCACTACGACCTCCACGCGCTGGAGCAGGCCGTTACGCCGCGGACGCGCGCGGTTATGGTGGTGCATCCGAACAATCCGACGGGGAATTACTGGAAGGCGGAGGAGCGGGCGCGCCTGAATGAGATTTGCCTGAAGCGCGGTCTGGCGATCGTGGCGGACGAAGTGTTTCTGGATTACGCGCTGGATGGACAGCGGCGAGCGAGCTTTGCGGGAAACCAGTCAGCCAATGGCGGGTCGCGTGAACCGCCGCGCGGCGGGCTGAGCGGCGGGGCGGGCTGCGAAGCGGTTGGGGGAGCCAATCCCACATGCAGCGCTGAAGCCAGCGATGCGCCGGAAGCGCTCCGGCGCGTGCCGCTGACGTTTACGCTGAGCGGAATCTCAAAAATTTGCGGGCTGCCGCAAATGAAGCTGGCCTGGATGGTGGTGTCGGGTGCAGAGGAGGAGAAGGCGGGAGCGCTGGAGCGGCTGGAGGTGATTTCGGATACGTATTTGTCACTGAGCGCGCCGGTGCAGCTCGCATTGCCAACCCTGCTGGAGACGAGGCATGAATTTCAGCGGCAGGTGATAGAGCGCGCGCGAGCAAATGTGGCGGAGATCGACCGTCAGTTGGCTGCCGGGAACGCGTCACGGGGGGAGGAGGATTGTTCCGCGCGGTCGCCCCGAAGCGCTGCATGGACGCGGTTGGAATTGGAAGGCGGCTGGTGCGCGGTGCTGCGGGCCGAGGCGGTTGCCAAGAAGGCGGCGGGCCTCGCTCAGACCCTCTTGGACGAAGGAGTCTGTGTCCATGCGGGAGGCTTTTACGGATTGAGCCCAA
>DASRCZ010000087.1:0-5373 GCA_035652855.1 Candidatus Acidiferrum sp. | reverse complement strand
AACCTTGGCATTGCCATCTTGCAGAAAGACGACCTTGTCGGCGAGCTTCCTGGCGAGATGGGTGTCGTGAGTCACAACGATGGAGGTCTTCTGGAAGGCGTGCTTGAGACGGGTGATGAGATCGCCCATGTGCGCGGCCATAATGGGATCGACCATGGTGGTCGGTTCGTCGTACAGGATGGCCTCGGGATTCTGGGCGAGGGCTCGGCCGATAGCGACGGCGCGGCGCATGCCCATGGAGAGTTCGCCGGGCAGGCGATCGAGCACATTCTCGACTTCGAGTTTTTCGGCGAGTTGGCGGACGTACTGATCGAGGTCAGCATCGGTGATGCCGGGCTGGTCCTCGAGAGGAAACGCAATATTTTCCCAGACCGTGAGCGAATCGAAGAGCGCGCCGGACTGAAACACCATGGTGACTTTTTTGCGGACCTCGGCGAATTGCGCTTCGGTGAAATCGGTAACGTCCTCGCCATCCACGAAGATGCGGCCGGAATCAGCCTTGAGAAAGCCCAAGATGTGCTTGAGGGAAACGGATTTTCCGACGCCGCTGCGGCCCATGATGACGCAGGTTTCACCGCGCTTGACCGTGAAGCTGACGTGGTTCAACACGGTGCGGCCGTCGAAGGCTTTGCTGACGTCGCGAAATTCAAAAAAGTTAACGGAACGCGAGAGGGCGGCGGGATTGCGGCGCTCGTCGAGTTCACGGTGCCATCGCGGATCGTAAATTCCGGCATTGATGTTGATGACGTCGGTCATTGGCGCTCGCGCCCCGCGGCAAGGATGCGCTTGGCCTCCTCGTAGTCGGCCCGGGTGTTCATATTCCAGAATAAGCGCCCCTGGTTGTCAAAGCGTTTCCAATCTTTCTCTCCGAGCACTTCGACGCGGAAGCTCTTCATGCCGTCGGTGACCTTGCGGGCGCCGCTTTCAAAGACGGCGCGCAGCCGCTCCGCGCAAGCGGTGCGCCAGCAGGCGCACAGAGGCTCAAGGCGGCCGCCATGAGATCGCGGCACGACAACGCCGGCTTCGCTCGCAGCCGCGCGCTCGCCGAGATAAGAGAGCCACTCCGCGGTTAAGAACGGCATATCGCAACTGACGACGAGATTCCAGGAAGGAGGCGGTTCGGCGGCAAGAGAACAGAGCAAAGCGGTGACGATTCCGCCGAGCGGCCCCTCGCCGGGCCACTGGTCCCCGATGCAGCGAGTGCTCCATTTTTTGTACCGAGTCTGGCTGCCCACCACGATGACTTCACGGACACCGGACTGGCGAAGCACGCCGATGATACGGACAAGAAGCGGGCGGCCGGCGAGGTCGGCGAGAGCCTTGTCGGCTCCGAACCGCGAGCTGGCGCCGCCGGCCAAGACGTAGCCGCGAAGGGAAGATTGGCTGTGGTTGTGGCGCATCACGAAGAAACCGTCACGCGTCAGCCTCTTCGTCCAGCGGCTCGCGGCCAGGGCGGCGGATGCTGAGTTCGCGCAGCTTCTCCTGAAGGCTCTGGCGATGCAAGCCGATGGTGGCGGCGGTCTTCGAGACATTCCAGCGATGCTGGGCAAGCTGCCGGGTCAGATAAGCAATTTCAAATTTGCGCTTGGCTTCCCGGAAATCGTTTTCGTCGAGGCCGGCGCCGCCGTTCGCCGAGGGCTTGAGGGCGGGTTCGCGGCTGACGACTTCCTGAGGGAGGTCGCTGATGGCGATTTCCTCGCCGCGAGCGAGCACGATGCTGCGTTCGAGAGCGTTTTTCAGTTCGCGAACGTTGCCGGGCCAGTCGTATTTCTCGAGGGCGGCGGCCGCTTCCGGCGTGAGACGCGCGGAGCGGCCGAGCCGCGAGGCGTGCATGGCAAGAAAGGCTTCTGCAAGCAGCGGAATATCCTGCTTATGAGCGCGGAGCGGCGGCAGTTCGATGGTGATGACGCGGAGCCGGTAGAACAAGTCCTCGCGAAATTTGCCGTGGCGAATTTCCGCCGGGAGATTGCGGTGAGTGGCGCTGATGACGCGGACATCCACCGGGATGGCTTGCGTGCCGCCGAGGCGTTCTATGGCGCGATTTTCGAGAGCGCGAAGGACTTTCGCTTGCGTCACAGGATTCATGTCGCCGATCTCGTCAAGGAAGATAGTTCCCCCGGAAGCGAGTTCGAACTTCCCTTTTTTCTGATGGGCCGCACCGGTGAAGGCGCCGCGTTCGTAGCCAAAAAGCTCGGACTCGATGAGCGTTTCGGGGAGCGCGGCGCAGTTCACAGCGACCCATGCTCGGCTGGCGCGCGGAGAACGGGCGTGGATTTCCTGGGCGAGCAGGTCTTTGCCGGTGCCGCTTTCGCCGAGGATGAGCACGGTGGAATCGGTGGCCGCCACGCGGTCGGCGACCTCGAAGGCGCGGCGCATTTCGGCGGAACGGCCGATCATCTGGCCGAATTGGCCTTCGGTTGCGAGGCGGCGGCGTAGCGTATCGTTTTCCTGCTCGAGGGAAGCGAGCTTCAGGAGATTGGCAATGCGCTGGCGGAGTTCTTCGAGCTCAAATCCCTTGACGAGGTAATCGGCGGCACCGACGCGGAGGGCATCCACGGCGGTTTTTGCCGTATCAAGCGCCGAAACCATGAGCACGGGGACGGTGTAACCTTCGTCGCGAAGTGACTTGAGGAAGGAGACGCCGTCGAGACCAGGCAGCACCACATCGAGAAGGAGGAGGTCCGGGCGTTCGGTGTTGAGCGCAGCGCGGGCCGCTTCCGCGGAATCCGCCTCGGCAATGCGGTACCTGGATTCGAGGGCGCGGCGCAGACCGTAGCGGGCGGCAGGTTCATCATCAACAATCAGTATGGTCTTCATGCTTCGCTTCTCCCGGCGATCTCCGCGCCGTGTGCCGCGGCGTCCACGCCGTTTTTGCCGGTGTTTGCGTTTGCAGGCAAAAGTTTGAGCACAACTTCGAATCGCGCACCGCGGCCGTCTTTCACCGGACTTTCCCAACGCAAGTCACCGCCGGCTTCAGCGACGCGCCGCGAGACGATGGCGAGTCCAAGCCCCGTGCCCTGCGGCTTGGTGGTGAAAAACGGCTGGAGGATCTTGTCGCGGGCGGCGGCGGAAATTCCGGGGCCGTCGTCCTCAACGGACAGCGTGCAAGTCCCGCCGTTCGCTGTGGCGGCGAGAGACACGTGCCCGCCGCTGGGCGTGGCTTCCAGAGCGTTGACGACAAGATTGGATATGACGTCGCTCAAGATTTCCGGGGTGATCGGGAGCAGGAGAGGTTTTCCGCCGCACGCGATGCTCAGGCGCACTCCGCGGCGGTCAGCCTCATGCCCCAGCACTCCGGCAACTTGTTCGAGCACAACGCGCGCGTCACAGCGCTGGCCGAGACTTGTACAGCGGACAGCGGGGCGGCTGAACTGGAGAAGCTGGCTAAGCTTGGCGGAAAGGCGGCTGATCTCGTCGAGGACCATTTTCGTTTCCGCACGCATGGAATCGGGCATCTCGGGGCGCTCGAGCTGGACTTGAAGAATCGTTTTAATCGAGCCGAGCGGGTTCTTGAGATTATGCGAAATGCTCGCGGCGGTTTGGCCGACAAGCGCGAGCCGCTCGCGCTCGGCGAGTTCGCGCTCTAGCCGCAGCTTTTCCTCGATCAAGCGGCAGAGCTCGATCGCGGAGGGCAATTGGTCGCTGAGAAATTCGAGGGCTGCCCGGATTTCTCCCGAAAGCATTGCGCCGTGCGCCCTTACTCGCAAGGTGCCGAAGAGACGGCCGCCCTGGCGAATCGGAAAGGCTTCGTCGAAATGGGTGGATTCGCTGGCATACGCCAGTAAAGGATCATTCGCCGAGGGAAGCAGCGCCGCCGCAAGCTCAAGACGCACTTCGGCAAGTTGCAAGCGCTCACGGATGCTTTGCGCGACGAAATGCTTCAGGCGATCGGAATCGCCGAGGCGTGCGACGTCTTGTATCGGACCAAACAGGCGCTGCATCAAGTCCATTTCGCGTTGCGCGGTACGCTGCAAGAGCCGGCTGACGAAGCGCTGGAGCGGCTCGAAGAAGAACACGGGAAGAAACAGCAAAATTGCCGCAGTGGCTTCCGGAGGAAAATAGGATTCAAGCCACATACTGGCACGACGGACAAGGCCGAGGTAGAGCAAGGCGAGAAAGGCTGCGAATACGGCGTAAACAAGATTTCGCTGGCGGCCAATTTGCAGAAAGTTGTGCTTTTCGACGCGGCGAATCAGCCCTACGAGCGGCAGAAGAGAGCACGCGCCGATGAGCAGGTTGAGCGCCGCGGCGCGCTCCGCGCTCCTGCCCAAGCTGGTTTCATGCAGAATGGCCAGGCAGACGCCAATCGTGAACAAGGTCCAGGCCAACATGCGATGGAAATTCTTCTGGCCCTGGTCCGGCGCGGTCTTTGCAAAACGCGCTTGCCAAGCTCCGCTGCCGAGGACCGCAATAAGGAGCCAAATCGGAAACAGCGAGCCGAGTCTGCGCCCCGGGACCACGAAGTCCGGGCCGCTGTAGGTTCGGAGCGCTGCGGCAAGGCTCGGCGCGAGGAGGATCGCCGGCGCATACGCCGCGAGAATCCAGCCGCGCTTTGCAGCCTTGGCGAGTTCTCCGCGCACTGCCGCATATTCGGCATTCAGGTGCAGCAGCAAGGACGGCAAAAACCAGAGACCGGCACAAACCAGAATCCACGAGAACAGCGTGATCGCTTCCGGCGGCTTCGGATAATAAAGGCGCGTATTGAGCGCGAGGAGCGATGCCCCAAAAAAGAAGAGCAAAGCGAGGCATAAGAAGAAAAAGACCCGCTCGAAATTACGCTGGCGGCGATGGCCGAGAATGACCACCATCCAGAAGAGCGGCAGAAGCGTTCCCGCTGTCAGAAGAACAAGGCGGAGATAGGTAGAGAGTGCCACTGTGCGCCTGGCGAATTCTATGCTGGCAGTGGGAGCAGGGCAATCACCAAGTGTCGTCTTTTTCGGACACAACACAACTTATTGATAATAAAAATCTTATATAGTTTTTCATGTCTGTGAAAATCTCAGTGTGCGACGCTCAAGTTGGTGGGTTTTCGCTTGACTCGACAGAAATTCCTGCTATATTAGCACTCGGCTTTGAGGAGTGCTAATCCTTTTGCTCCCGGCCAGTCTTCATCAGCAAGTTCACCAACGGAGGTAGTTCACGATGGCAGTCACTTTGACTCCGCTGCACGACCGAGTGATCGTGAAGCGAATCGAGGAGAAGGAAACGGTCCGTGGCGGCATTATCATCCCGGACTCGGCGAAAGAGAAGCCCATGGAGGGCGAAGTGATCGCCGTGGGCAGCGGCAAGCGCGAGAAGGGCGAAACGATTCCTCTCGACGTAAAGCCGGGCGACCGCGTTCTCTTTGGCAAGTACAGCGGCACGGAAATCAAG
>DASRCZ010000086.1:0-8603 GCA_035652855.1 Candidatus Acidiferrum sp. | reverse complement strand
ACGGATTTTATGTGTAAGACCCAGCTCCATGCTTTTGCTTGCCGTTTGGTGCTTTCGGGCATCGCAACGCTCACAGCCGCTCTAGCCACGTGCCTTTGGTGGCCCACAGCAAGCGAGGCGCAGACGCCAGAAATCATTCCGCTTTCCGAAGTCCACGCGGGCATGCACGGGTACGGCTATACGATTTTTGCTGGCGATCAGGTGGAGAAATTCGACGTGGATGTGATCGGCGTGCTCGACAACTTCATGGGGCCAAAACAGTCCATCATTCTCGTGCAGCTAAAGGGCGCAAAGGTTGAGCACACGGGCGTGGTTGCGGGCATGAGCGGCAGCCCAGTGTATTTGGATGGGAAGCTGGCCGGCGCGCTTTCTCTGAAGCTGGGGCAATTCACCAAAGAACCGATTGGCGGGGTGACGCCGATCGAGGACATTTTGAATCCGCCTCTTGGCGCGGGAACCGGCGCCGCTGCGGTGACCGCGAAGAATTCGCCGGTGATGGCGAATGGCCTGGCGTTGCAACAGATTGAATCGCCACTGATTTTTTCGGGGTTCCAGCCTTCGTCGCTGCAGCCCTTTGCTTCGCAGATGCAGAATTTCGGATTCGTGGCGGCGATGGGCGGCACGGCCCCGGCGCAACCCGGCGACGCCAAGCTGGTGGCCGGAGACATGGCCGGAATGGTGCTGGTGCAGGGAGACGCCTCCATCAGCGCGGCGTGTACGGTGACGGCGGTAACGGCGGACAAAGTGTACCTGTGCGGGCACCCGTTCCTGAGCCTCGGGAAGCTGGAGATTCCGATGGCGCGCGCTCGGGTGGTAACAACGCTGGCTTCGGACCTGGCTTCGACGAAGATTGTGAACGTGGGCGGGCCCATTGGAACGATTACGGGCGATCACCTGACGGCAGTCACTGGGAGTCTGGGCAAGCCTCCGGCGATGGTGCCGCTGGATTTGACGCTGGACGCGAGCGGAGGCGAGAAAAAGCTGCACTTCGAGATCGTTGATAACCCAAAGCTGACTCCGTTGCTGGTGGCGCTGACGACATTCAACGGGCTCTCGCAGAACAACCTATACAGTGAAGGGACGACGCTGCGGCTCTCGGGCGAGATCCGGCTGCAGGGTCATCCGCCCGTCGAGATTGAGAATACGTTTGCGCCAAGCGATTCAATGTCGCCGGACGCCCTGCCGATTGCCCTGACGATGCAGAACGTTTTCGGCCGCCTCTTCAACAATTCCTTCGAGACGCCACAAGTGGACCACATCTCTCTCAAGGTGAAGAGCGAGCCTGGGCATCAGTCGTTTGTGATTGATTCGGCGTGGCTGGAGAAAGGCGAAGCGTCGCCGGGCGAAACCTTGAAGGTACGCGTGCTGCTGCATCCCTATCGCGGAGCTTCGCGAGTGGAAGAAACCACCATTCGCGTGCCGGATCAGATTGTACGGGGCAGCAATTTGCGCGTCATGGTGAGCGACGCGGATTTGCTGAATCGTGCATCGCGGGGATTCGCGGCTGGAAGCGGCGGCGCGACCGGATTGGATCAACTGATTGCGCTGCTGAACCGCGAGCGGCGAAATGACCGCTTGTACGTCGGCTTGTTTGTGCCGTCGCCCACGATGCTTTGGGACGATAAAGAATTGCCGAACGTGCCGCTTTCGGAAGTGAACGTGGTGGACGGAAGGCCGGCTCCGGGGAGCGTGCAACTTTTGCGCGAATCGCTGGCCAGCGAGTCCTCGATATCCCTGGGCGGGCCGGTTACAGGCGTGGTCTCTCTGAATCTACAAATCCGGTGAAAAGGTAAATGGAAAACCTGAGGTTTCGGTCGCGTCAAACCTTTGCGCACATTCGCGCGCGCCGCATGGGCGCGGGAGAATGGCTGGCGGGAGTGGCGGCCTTCGCGGTCGTTGCTTTCGCGCTGGGCATGGGAGCCCCTGGAGCACGGGCGGACCACACGCGGAGATGGCGGCAATCGACGTACGAGGATTTCCTGAAGGGAACCGCACACGGGATTTCCTTGCGTAGCGACGGGAAACTCGAGCTTTCGCCGAAATTCAAGCTGCTGGCGGATGCGGATACTTCGTATCTATGGGAATTGAAACTGGACGCAAAAGGCGTCCTCTATGCGGCGGGAGGATCGCCAGCGAAAGTCTGGCGATTCGACGCGAACGGGAAGCCGGCCTTAGTGTTTGCGTCGAGCGATCTGGGCGCGCAAGCGATCGCGTTCGATGCCAATGGCAATCTGTACGTGGGGACGTCGCCGGACGGGAAGGTTTACAAGGTGACGCCTGCGGGCGAGAAATCCGTGTTCTTCGATCCCAAAGCGAAATACATCTGGGATTTGGCGTCCTCGCCGGACGGAACGATTTATGTGGCCACGGGAGACAAGGGGCAGATCTTCGCGGTGGCTCCGGACGGAAAGAGCGAAGTCTTCTATTCCAGCGACGAAGCGCACATCCGGGTGCTGGCATTCGACGCGAAACATAATTTGATTGCGGGGACGGAGCCGAGCGGACGCGTGCTGCGGATTGCGCGCGAGAATGGCGGCACTTCGCGCCATGAAGTAGCAGCCGAGACGAAAGGATTCGTGCTGTATGAGACCGCCAAGCGCGAGGTGACGGCGCTGGCCGTCGGGCCGGACGGGACAATCTATGTCTCAGCAATCGGCGACAAGCAGCGCGCGGCATCCACGCCCGCGCCAACGACGGTCCTGGTAACCCCGCAGTCCACGGCCACGGTGACACCGAATGTGACGGTTGCGCCGCAGGGCGGAACGCCGTTTCAGCCGTTTCCACCGGCGCTTTCGAGCAGCATTTACCGGATTGGAGCGGATGGCGCGCCGGAAGAGCTATGGTCCTCGCGCGATCAGGTCGTCTACGCCCTGGGAATCGCGCCGGACGGGCGGTTGCTGGCGGGCACTGGCAATAACGGCGAGTTGCTGGCGATCGGCGGGCACGGAGTCTTCGCGCAACTGGCCAAATCGGGATCGTCGCAGATCACGGGAATTGCGGCGGACGGCAATGGGAAAACGTTCTTGTGCACCGCAAATCCGGGAAAAGTGTTTGCAGTAGGCCCGGAGTACGAAGCCGAGGGAACATTCGAGTCGCGTTCGTTTGATGCGCAGCTCTTCTCGCAATGGGGAAGGCTCGAGTGGTGGTCCTCGCCCGTTATGGGCGATAAGAACCACGGGGGAAACGCGAGCAAGCCGCGCACGGAATTTTATGCGCGTTCGGGAAACACCGAGGATCCGGGGAAGGAATGGTCAAAGTGGTACGGTCCGTACTCAACTTCAGGCGCGGCCATCGAGGCTCCTCCAGCGCGATTTGTGCAATGGAAGGCGGTGATACACGACGGCGTGCCCGGAGACGGAGTGGACTGGGTGAGCCTTGCCTATCTGCCGCACAACGTGGCGCCGGTGATTGACGGGATTGCGGTGCAAGAGCCTGGAGTGCGAGTGCAGGCCGCAGCGGGTGTTTCCGGGCAGCCGCAAACGGTGACGCTGCGAATGCCACCGGGCGGCAATACGGGCGGGCTGGTGATCAGCAGCTCTTCGGCGCCGAAATTCGAGCAGCCGCCGCAAGGATTGCGGGAGAAGGGCTGGCAATCCGTGGTCTGGACGGCACACGACGAGAATGACGACGATTTGCGCTTCTCGGTTTATTTCCGCGGCGAAAACGAAACGCAATGGAAGCTGCTGAAGGACAAGCTTGAGCAGCGCTACTACTCGATCGACACAACGACGCTGCCAGACGGGGCCTACTACCTGAAGATTGTCGTGACGGACGCGCTCTCGAATGCGCCGGGCGAAGCGCTCAGCGCGGAACGGGAATCGGAGCGATTTGAAGTGGACAATACGCCGCCGGTAATCGAAGGCTTGCAGGCGCGCCCCGGGCAAAACGGCGAGACCGACGTGAAGTTCGCGGCGCGGGACGCGGCGACAAGCGTGGAGCGCGCGCAATACAGCGTGGATGGCGGCGATTGGATTCTACTGGCACCGCTGAACAAGATTAGCGATGCGCCGGAAGAGCGCTATGAGTTCAAGGTGGCCGGGCTAAGCCCGGGGGAGCACACCATTTCGGTGCGCGCGTATGATCTCTTCGAGAATGTTGGAAGCGCCAAGGCAACCGTAGCCGTTGCGGGAAGCAAGCCGTAGACAGCGATACCGCCCAGTGTCGCCAGTCAAATCGAAAGCGTTCGAGGTCAGCTCATCCAGCGTTCGGACGTCTTGGCCGTGTGAAAATTCTCGATTTCCACACCGAAGCCGATGCGGCCGTCTCCGTAAGGCTCATTGCGGACGTGGACGACGCGCGCGGTGCAGCGGCGTTCCTCGATAGCGTTTCCCGTAACCTCCGTGGGCATGCGGAGAGTGGCTTCAATCGGCGTGCCGACCTGAAGCGGCGCGGACGAAGCGAAGAAGAAGCCGCCGCGGGAGACATTGAGAGCCTCGGTAAAGTGCTCGGTGCGGTCGGCAGCGAGCCCTAAAGCGCGGAAACGAAGGGGTGTTCGGATGGCATAGCGAGTGATTTGGCGGCGTTCCGTGGCTGCTTTCATGCTGAGTTCCTCCAAGCGCGTGTCACGCGGCTTTCGCGAACGTGGAGGGGACTACAAGCGTAGCAAAGCAAGGCATTCGGTCAAGTACTAAACCTTTCTCCTATCGTTTGGCAAACCACCCGTTCGCGGTTTCGCCTGGCCTTCTCTGCCGGAAAAGCCGGCGTTCTCGCGGCTGTGTCGCCGGGTTCGGTTCACTCGACGAAGCCAGTGAAGCGCCGCGGGCGTGCTAAGATTTTCTCCGTGAAGAAGACCATACCGCCAGCCAAATCGCTCAGCGGCGGAATTGTGCCGCCGGGCGACAAATCCATTTCGCACCGGTACGCCATGCTCGCAGCACTTGCGGAAGGCGCCAGCGAGTTGCGCCACTTTGCGGCAGCGGCGGATTGCCACAGCACGCTCGCATGCATAAAAGCCCTTGGCGCGGAAGTAAAGGTCGAGAAAGACGTGGTTCGCGTCACCGGACACGGCGCGCGCGGCCTGCGCGAAAGCCAGAAGCCGCTCGACGCCGGCAATTCCGGCACGACCATGCGGCTGCTCGCCGGCATCCTGGCCGGACAGAGCTTCCCATCCAAGGTTATCGGCGACGATTCGCTGCAGAGGCGGCCGATGAAGCGAATCGTGAATCCGCTGCGCGAAATGGGCGCCGACATTCGCGCGCGCGACGATAATTTCGCGCCGCTGGAAATCCGAGGCGGCAACCTGCGCCCGATTGATTACACGATGCCGGTGGCGAGCGCGCAGGTGAAATCGGCGGTGCTGCTTGCGGGGCTGTTTGCCGGCGGCGTGACAAGCGTCACCGAACCGGCGCGCACGCGCGATCACACGGAGCTGGTTCTCGAGGAGTTTGGCGCGAAAATCGAGCGCGATGGATTGACCACGCGTGTTCACGGCCTAGGCTCGAACGGCGGCGGCCACCTGGCCGCCAAGTCGCTGGACGTCCCGGGCGACCTTTCTTCCGCTGTTTTTTTTATCGCGGCGGCATCGCTGTTTCCGGAATCGAGCCTGCTGATTCACAGTGTCGGGCTGAATCCCACGCGGACTGCCATTCTGGATGTGTTTCTCGAGATGGGTGCTTCGCTGCATACACCGCAGTTGCGCAGCGCTCATGGCGAACTGGTTGGCGACATCGCCGTGAAGGGCGCCTCGCTGAAAGGCGGCGTAATCGCCGGCGAACGGATTCCGCTGGTGATCGATGAGTTGCCGATGCTTGCTGCGCTCGGTCCCTACACGGAGGAAGGTATCGAGATTCGCGACGCCGGCGAACTGCGCGTCAAGGAAAGCGACCGAATCGCGGCGCTCGCCGAAAACCTGAAGCGGATGGGCGCGAAGGTGGAAGAGCGGCCGGATGGGTTGAAGGTGGCCGGCCGCAGCGCGGGAAGACTTCGCGGCGCGGAAATTGAAACCTATGGAGACCATCGCATCGCGATGGCGTTCGCGATTGCGGCGCTGGGGGCGGAAGGGAAGACCACCATCCGCGACGCGGAGTGCGCCCGCGTTTCGTACCCTGCGTTTTTCGAGGATTTGGAGCGTGTCGCCGAGAGGAAGTAGGAGTAAAGCGGAAAGCCGCCCGGAAATCGTGCAGTAAGAATCGCCCGGGCGGGCAGCCGCTCTGAGACCGATTTAGTCCCTTGTTGCGCCTCCGCCTGATCGTTCCCCTTATGGGCAGAAACAATCCTGGGTGGTGGCTCGTACTTGCAGGCAAGGGGGTGCTTCGATGCGAACCCTTTGGCAGGACTTGAAGTTCGGAGCGCGGTTGCTGGCGAAGGCGCCTGGCTTTACCGCGATCGCCGTCCTCACGCTGGCGCTGGGTATTGGCGCAAATACCGCTGTGTTCACCGTTGTTTACGGAGTGCTCTTGCGCCCTTTGCCGTTCCCCGAGCCGGACCGCTTGGTGCAGCTCGCCGAGAGCTATAAAACGGAAACCAGCGAGATGAGCCTTGACATGCGCGGCTGGGAGCGCTTGCGGCAGTACACGCAAGTGGTGGAGCGCTATGGCGCGTACACCATGGCAGGTTTCAATCTGGCCGCGGGCACGGAGGCTGAACACGTACGGGGCATGCCGGTTTCTTCAGGATATTTTCAAACGCTGGGCGTCCATCCTTCGCTTGGGCGAGACTTTTTGCCCGAGGAGGACCGGGGCGATGGGCAGCGCGTGGCCATCCTTGCCCACAATTTGTGGGTGCGGCGCTTCGGCGGCGATCCGGACGAAGTAGGACAAAAGATTTTGCTGAATGGCGAGGCATACACCGTCATCGGCATAATGCCGCCGGGTTTCGATGCCTTCGCATCGAGTTTCGATGCTGGCGCGGCACCGGAGTTGTGGGTTCCACTCGCGCTTGTGGCGAAAACGGCTGGCAGCGGAGCGAACATCGATGTGATCGCGCGGCTGAAATCCGGAGCGGGCGCTGCGGAATTGCAAGCGCAAATGGCGGTCGTCACGCAGGATTTTCGCAAGATGTTTGGAGGAGATCAGGCTGCCCCGGAATGGCACATGCTGTTCGTGCCGTACCGGCGCATGGTAGGCGCGGACGCGCGGCCGTACTTGCTGGTGCTGCTGGGCGCGATCGGGTTCGTGCTGCTGATTGCGTGCGCGAACGTGGCAAACCTGCTGCTGGCGCGCGGCGGCTCGCGCGGACGGGAAATGGCGGTGCGAATTTCGATGGGCGCCTCGCCGTGGAGACTGCTGCGCCAGTTGCTGGCAGAAGCCATGCTGATTGCGCTGGCGGGCGGCGCCCTGGGGGTTGCGTTCGCGAGCGCGGGGCTCGGCTCACTGCTGGCGCTGGCACCGGTGAATTTGCCGCGCGCCGGCGATGTGCATTTGAACGGAGCGGTTCTGGCGTTCACCCTGCTGGTTGCCCTGGTGACGGGCGTGCTCTTCGGCTTGGCTCCCGCCGCCTATGCCATGCGCACGAACCTCAATGACACATTGAAGGAGGGCGCTGGGCGCGCAAGCGCCGGTGCCGGCCGCGCCAGACTGCGGCAAGGGCTGGTGGTCGGAGAGTTGGCGATATCGCTGGTGCTCCTTACCGGCGCTGGTCTGATGATCGCGACGTTTGCGAAATTGCTGAACACGAACCCGGGCTTCAATCCGCACCACGTACTCTCGACGCAATTCTGGCTGACCGGTTCGAAGTATCGCACGACACCCGAAATCGCGAATTTCTATCGCGCGCTAGAGCAGCGGATTGGCGGACTTCCCGGAGTGGAGAATGCCGCAGTCGTCGCGGCCGGTTTGCCGCTCGAACGCGGCGGAAACAACGCCGTGAGAATTGCCGGCGAACAGGAATCCGAATTTCACAGCGCGGACTATCGCGAAATCACGCCGGGATATTTCGCGGCCTTGGGCGTGCCCTTGAAGCAAGGGCGGCTTTTCACCAGCGCCGATTCCGAGAAATCGGCGCCCGTTGTGATTGTGAATGAGACGTTTGTACGCAAGTATCTATCGGGCAGGGAAGCACTCGGAGAGCACGTGCAGGTGAGCGGCGTTTGGTCCGAAGTAGTCGGTGTTGTCGGCGACGTGAACAGTTATGTGGACCAGCCTCCGGAACCGGCGACATTCATTCCCGCGGCACAAGCGAGCTTCGAAACGTCAAAACTCTTCGAGGGTTGGTTTCCGCGCAGCATCCTGGTCCGTACGAGCGGCGATCCGCTGCGGCTGGGCCAGTCGGTGCGCGAAGCCGTAAAGGCAGTGGACGCCAGCGTTCCAACCGGCGCAATCCGTTCCATGGACCAGGTGCTTTCGCGTTCGCTGGCCTTACGAAGCTTTTTGATGGCGTTGCTGAGCCTTTTTGGCGCGCTGGCGCTGGTATTGTCCAGCGTGGGCGTTTACGGCGTCATGGCGTATGCGGTCTCGCAGCGCACGCGCGAAATTGGCGTGCGGATGGCGCTGGGCGCCCGTCCGCGCGATGTGCTGCGGTTGGTTCTGGCCGAGGGGTTGCGCCTGGTGCTTGCCGGAGTGGCGCTGGGCTTGATCGCGGCGTTTTTTCTCACGCGCCTACTCCAGGGGATGATTTACGGCGTAAGCCTGCATGACCCGCTCGTGGCCGTGGCCGTGAATGTCATC
>DASRCZ010000085.1:0-13966 GCA_035652855.1 Candidatus Acidiferrum sp. | reverse complement strand
GCCGCACAAAAGCAAGCGGCGTCGAGCGCGGCTGTCGCAACCGTCGCCGAGAGCAGTCTCCGCGTGGATGCCTCTCGCATCGATGCGGTGATGAATCTTGTGGGCGAGCTGATCATCGGCAAATCCATGCTGCACCGGACGCTGAGCGAATTCGACCAGCGCCATTCCAAGGATCCCGTGCGCGCGAAACTTGCCGATGCCCTGGCATTCCAGTCCCGCGTGCTGGATGAGCTGCACAAATGCGTGTTGAAGATCCGCATGGTTCCCGTCGAGCAGCTATTCCGGCGCTTTCCGCGCGTGGTGCGCGATGTTGCAAAGCACTGCGGCAAGGATGTCGCCTTAGAGATCGCCGGACAGAATACGGACCTGGACAAAGGCATTCTTGATTCGCTTGCGGAGCCGCTGATGCATCTGGTCCGCAATTCCGTGGACCACGGGATCGAGCCGGCCGACGAGCGCCTGGCCGCCGGCAAGCCCGCGCGCGGCACGGTTTACCTAAACGCGTATCACCAAGGCACGCAGGTCGTCATTGAGGTGCGCGACGACGGCCGGGGCATCGATCTCAGCACAGTCAAGACGCAGGCTGTGCAAAAGGGCATCATCAAGCCCGAGGATGCCGCCCGCCTCTCGGATCAGGAAACGATGAATCTGATATTCGAGCCGGGGTTCAGCACGGCGCCTGAAGTAACGGAAGTTTCGGGGCGCGGCATCGGCATGGATGTCGTGCGCACGGTCCTGGACAAGCTGAAGGGCACCGTGCACATCTCTTCGCAAAAAGGGCGTGGGACAGCCATTCAGCTGCGCGCGCCGCTGACCTTGGCGAGCATTCAGACGCTGCTGTTTCGAGTCGGCGGCCGCCTGTTTGCGGTACCGCTATCCTCCGTCGTGGAAATTACGCGAGTGCGGGAGAGCGAAATTCATCGCGTCGACCAGCGCGAAGTGCTGCGGCTGCGCGAGCAGATCCTCACTCTTGTGCGGCTGAATCACCTCGGGAAGCTGCGCGCGATTGATTCGAATCCTCAGAAGAAGCGCAATTTCGTCATCGTCATCGGGGCTGCGGAAAAGCGATTCGGTTTGCTGGTGGACAGCATGGTCGGGGAAGAAGAGCTGGTCATCAAGGCGCTGCCGCCGGATATCGTGGCGAGCGATCTGGTCAGCGGAGCATCCATTCTCGGCGACGGCACGGTGGTGCTCATCCTTAATGTGCCGGCGGTGCTGGCGCGCTTGTCGCGTGCGATGCCATTGGGAGCCATCGCATGACCGACCGCATCCGCGTTCTCGTTGTGGACGATTCCGCTCTCATGCGGAAGCTGATTCCGGCGATTCTCGTCCGCGATCCTTTGATCGAGGTCGTGGGCACGGCGATGGACGGCGCCTTCGCGCTGAAGAAAATCGAGGAGTTGCGGCCTGATGTGGTCACCCTCGACCTCGAAATGCCGCGCATGGATGGTATGGAGACGCTGCGGCTTATCATGCGCCGTGCGCCGCTCCCGGTGATTCTCTTTAGCACGCATTCGAAAGAAGGCGCATACTCCACGCTGAAGGGCCTGGCGCTCGGCGCGGTCGATTTTATTCCGAAGCCCGTCAACGCGGCCGCGGGAAACCTGGAAGCCATCGCGGCGCAGCTCATCGACAAAATTAAGCTGGCGAAGCGCGTGGTTGGCCGCAAGTTGCCGCCGGCCATTGTCTCGGATGAGCCGCTGCGCCAGAAGAAGGGCTTGCGCGCGAATGTGCCGCCCGCGCGGATTATTGCCATCGGAATCTCCACTGGCGGGCCGAACGCGCTGCAATACGTGCTCTCGCAAATCCCTCCGGATTTTCCATGCGCATTCGTGATCGTCCAGCACATGCCCGAAGGCTTCACGGAAATGTTCGCGAAGCGCCTCGATGAATGTTGCGCTGTCGAGGTGCACGAAGCGCGTTCTGGAGATTTGCTTGTTGCGGGCCGCGTGCTGATTTGTCCCGGCAATCGCCACATGATGGTGCGGCGCATGCCGCGAGGCGACATGGTGGTGCTCTCGGATGCGCCTCCGGTGAATGGGCATCGGCCCTCCGCCGATGTGCTGTTTCATTCTGTGGCGCAGGAGTTTGCGCAGCTCGCTGTGGGAATCCTGATGACGGGCATGGGCGACGACGGCTCCGAAGGGCTCGGCGCGATTAAAGCGGCGGGAGGCATGACCGTTGCGCAGAGCGAAGAAACCTGCGTCGTGAGCGGAATGCCGCGAGCCGCGATTTTGAAGGGGCACGCCAGCAAGGTAGTGCCGCTGGACTCGATCGGAAACTTCCTTGTTTCGCAGTACGGAGCCGACCGTTCCAGCGCCGACAAGCTTGAAAAGACCGACAAGGAAAAAACCGAAAGACCGGAAAGGACAACCGTATCGTCCCGGCGCGACTAACGCCACGCAGGGAAGAGGAGAAGGCCATGCCCAATTTTGCCGCACTGCTCAGAAAAGACAACCACCCGGTCCGCTACCTCGTGGTGGATGATTCCGTCTTCGCGCGCAAGAACCTCATCAAGATGATCGAGATGTTCGGCGGCGAAGTGGCGGGAGAAGCTGGAGACGGCCTCACGGCCATCGCGGAATTCAACCGCACGAAGCCCGATGTCGTACTGATGGACATCACCATGCCGCAAATGGAAGGGATCGAAGCGGTCGAGCGCATCGTGCGCCAGCATTCCGACGCGCGCATCGTGATGGTGTCCTCCGTTGGCTACCAGGAGAACATTCTGGCCGCCTTGCAAAAGGGTGCCAAGCACTTCGTGCAAAAGCCGGTAAAGCCGGAAGTGCTCTACGAGATTCTGCGCTACGTTTTGAGTGACGATCCCAATGCAGCCGGCGCTCCCGCCGTGCTGGCCGGAGAACACCGCTCATGAGGATGGAACTGATTCAGCCTTTTATTAATGCGGCGGACGCCGTTTTTTCCGAATCGCTGCAAGGTCCGACCAAAATCGGCGACCTGAGCATGGATGAGGAAGCCTATCGCCGGAAGGGTGTGGCGGCGCTTATCGCGATCAAGGGTGATATCGAAGGACGTGTGATCCTGGATTTATCGCCGGAGGTAGCCGTGAAAGTGGCGAGCGCGCTGGCGGGCGTCCCCGTGACGGAGAGCGAGCAACTGGTGCGCGAAACCGTTTGCGAACTGGCGAATATGGTTATCGGGAACTCCGTGACCCTGCTGAACGACCAAGGCTTTCGTTTCAAGGTCTTTCCGCCTGAAATCCATATGAATGATGAGGGGCTGGCCGGAACCAGCGACACGGAAGCGATGGTGCTTTGCCTCGATACGCCTTGCGGCGAGATCTTTCTGAACATCGCCATGCACTACCTGCACCGGCGCCGAGCAGAGCGTGCGTCTGTTCCTGCATTGGATTGACCTGCCGCGGTTTTTCGACGCCGATTGAACGGAAGTGGCTCGGCTGACCCTCGCAATCCGAGCGAACGGCCTATCCGTCCGGGTGCGTAACCGGATTCCCACAAGCGGACACCCCAGGGCCGATGAAAAGATGGTGCGATCAACGCCAACTTCCTGAAAAGACACAGCGTACAGAGATAGAGAACGGGCAGGCTGCGTGCTTGGCTATCTGCGTTAGGCGAGCGGGAAGACCCGTGCGTACAATACCCGTCTGAGTGTAAAGGACTCGCCGAGGAATTCATTCGTGACAGCAACAACCACCATCCTGGCGGAAAAACGCCGGCTGCTAATTGCGGACGACCAGCCAGACATCCGCGAAGCGCTTCGGCTCGCGCTTCGGGAGGACAAGTTTGAGATCGAACAGGCCGGCTCGCCCGCCGCGGTTCTGGAAGCGATTCGCGCGCGGCGCTTTGATGTGGCCCTGCTCGATTTGAACTATGCGCGCGACACTACCAGCGGCGGTGAAGGCATCGAGCTGATCGAAGAGGTGCGGAGGCTCGATGATGATCTGCCAATCGTTGTGATGACGGCCTGGGGCAGCGTCGAACTGGCCGTCGAGGCTATGCAACGTGGCGCCGGCGATTTTGTACAAAAGCCCTGGGACAACCTGACGCTGCGCCGCATCCTGCGGACGCAAATTGCGCGGGGCGTGGCCCGCCGCGAGTCGCGCGACCGCGAGCGCGCAAACCGCCGCGAATGGGAAGCGGCGCACGCCGCGCAGCAGGCGCTCTTGCCGCGTTCGCTGCCGAGTTTGCCGGGCTTCGAACTTGCGGCCGCCTGCCGTCCGATGGGCGACTTGGCGGGGGACTATTACGATGTGCGACCGCTCAGCAGCGGCCGCGCGCTGATTTGCATTGGAGACGTGGCAGGGAAGGGCGCGGCGGCCGCGCTGGTGATGGCGAATCTGCAGGCGGCGGTCAAAGCGCTGGCGGAAGAGGATCTTTCGCCAATGGAATTGTGCCGCCGCGTGAACCGCGTGCTGCTGGGGAATTGCGAGGAGGGCCGCTTCGTTACGTTTTTCTGTGGAGTGCTGGATCCGAGCGACCGGTCGCTGCGTTACGTGAACGCGGGGCACAATCCCCCGCTGGTCGTGAAGCCCAACGGGAGCTTGCTGCGGCTTGGGGACGGCGGTCCGGTGCTCGGCGAATTCGAAGACTGGTCGGCGGCGCAGGGTGAAGTGGAGCTGGACGCGGGCGATCGCATTGTGCTCTATACGGACGGCATCACGGAAGCGGCGAATGCCGATGGCGAGGAATTTGGAGCCGAGCGGCTCGGCGCCCTGGTATGCGCCTTCCGCAAGGAAAGTGCGGCGGATTTGCACACGCGACTGCTTTCGGATGCTGTGCGCTTTTGCGGCGGTACCTTCGCCGATGACGCCACGCTGCTCGTGCTTGCGGCGGTGTAACATCCGCCTGCTGCGCAAGCGAATACGATATAATTCGGAATAGCGGGTGAGCCGGGTGATCGCTGGCTTGGTTGTCGAAAGGCAGCCGGGCGGGAGGAAAGTCCGGACACCGTCTCGATGGGACCGTTGCTTTGGTGGCGGATTTCGATCGGGATCAAGGGCGACGCGCCTGGTAACGCCAGGGGACCGGCACGCAGGTTCGCTGCAAAGCGAATTGCGCGCGAAAGCGCGCGGCGCTGAGTGCAACTCGGCGCGGTGCGGCAGGTTACGGAAAGTGCCACAGAGAACAGACCGCCGGCGGAGTCTAGCGCGGCGGCGTCAAGCAGGGAAACCTGGGAGACGCCTTCGGAAAGCTCGCTCAGTTTGGCAAGGGTGAAACGGTGGGGTAAGAGCCCACCGCTCGTCTGGTGACAGGCGAGGCACGGAAAACCCCGCGTGGTGCAAGGCCAAATAGGAGGGGAGAGCCGGCCCGGCTCGCTGAGCGCATTGCAAAATGCGCTTCCTTCGCGACGAAAGCTGTTGCGAAGAGCAACCCTCGGGTAGGCTGCTCGAGCTCCGGTGCGAACCGGAGCCTAGAGGAATGATCACCGCGTTACTTCTTTGCCTTGGCTGGGAAGCGGCGCACAGAATCCGGCTTACAGGCTCGCCCGCTAAACGTCTATCGCCGTGGCTCCCCTGATGCGCCTCGCGTTGCGATTGATCTCCTGAAACCTGTAGATTACCTGTAGCTTGGCAGAGCGGCAGGCAAGCCAATGGGGGTGTCCGTGATGCGTGCATTGTTGTTTTCGTTCGGCTTGGCGGCAGCGGCTGCCGTCGCCGCCCAAGATCCCGCCGCCACAGCCGCGAAACTCAACGAGGAAGCCGTCAAAGCATATCAAGCGAAGGACTACGCGCAATTCCTTGCGTATGAAAAGCAGGCCGTTGAACTCGACCCGAGGAATCCGCAGGTGCTCTACAACGTGGCATGCGGCGAAGCATTGCAGGGCGACGCGCCCAAAGCGGTCCATTTCCTCGAGCAACTCTTGGCTCAGAAACTGGACTTCGGCGCGGAAACCGACCCCGATTTCGCGAAGGTGCGAGGAACTCCGCAATGGGCTTCGTTTTTGTCGGCACTGGCTGAGTTGCGCAAGCCGGTAGTGCGCAGCACGGTCGCGTTTACAATCCCGGACGTCGATTTCGCAGCTACGGGCATTGCTGCTGACCCCGTCACCGGAGATTTTTTTGTCGCCAGCGTGCGCAAGCGGAAAATCATTCGCCGCTCCAGGTCCGGTGCATTTTCTGACTTCATCCGGTCCGGGCAAGATGGATTCATGGCCGGCGATTCCCTGGCGGTCGATCCCGGCCGGCGCTTGCTCTTCGCCACCGTCTCCGCGGCGCCTTATATGCTGGGCTACCAAAAGGAAGATTTCGGTCATAGCGGAATTTTCGTGTTCGAGCTCAAATCCGGGAAGCTGGTTCGCAAGGCGATGCTCAAGCCCGATGGCAAGCTCCATCTCTTGAATGCCCTGGCCGTAAGCCGCGATGGCGACGCCTACATTTCCGATACCGGCGCTTCCGGCATTTACCGGCTGCGCAACGGATCCGCTGATCTCGAAGAGTTCATCCCTCCAAGTGAATTTCGGACCACGCAAGGTTTGGCTCTTTCCGAGGACGAAAAGACGCTCTACGTAGCCGACTACGCAACCGGTCTCTGGGCGCTTGACCTTTCGTCGAAGGAAAAGCACGAAATCCGTGTGCCGGAAGGAATTTGGCTCAAAGGACTTGATGGTATCTCGCGCGTGCCGGGTGGCCTCATTGCCGTGCAGATCGGCCCTAAGCCAGAGCGCGTGCTCCGAATCGAGTTGGACGCGAAGGGAACTCGCGTTACCCACGTCGAAATTCTGGAGATGAGCCATCCCAGCTACGAGGGCCCAATCCAGGGCACGATTCAAGACCAGGCGTTTTTCT
This sequence comes from Candidatus Acidiferrum sp., assembly GCA_035652855.1. GTDB lineage: Bacteria > Acidobacteriota > Terriglobia > Acidiferrales > UBA7541 > Acidiferrum. The sequence continues at coordinate 7,200 of DASRCZ010000085.1, read as the reverse complement.
ACGTTGCGAACAGTCAACTCGATCTCGGCGATCCCAAAACGGGGGCTTACGCAAGCGAACGCGCGCACCCCACGGTCGTCCTGCGCCTCCCGCTCTGACTCGCAGCCTTCCCGGCCTGAAATATGCCTTACATCCCGAGCGTTCCGGGGTTTGCCGGCAATATTCCAGCGCGGTCAAGAGAAACGCGTCCTCTTCGCGATTCCGCTGTCGAAATGATAGGAAATGGCCTTGAACTGCGAGGCCGGTAAACCGTAAGCAATGGCCCCTATTGGCCTCGAACTCATGCGTGGTCACTACACCACTTCTCGTACCTTGTCCTTGGCGAGCGTCTTCAGAATCTCCCACCGGTATTTCTCTCCGCGCGCCAGGGATTCCGCGAACTTCACAGCTTGATCCGCCGAAATCCTTCCCGGCAATGGCGGTTCCTGTGGATCAACGCAAGCCTGAATTACGGCCGGGCCCCGGTGCGCGAGAGCTTCCTTCAGGACGGGTCTCGCCTGTCGCGGCTCGTCGATGGTATACCCCGCTGCGCCGCATGCCTCGGCAACCTTCGCGAAATCGATGGGCTGCAAGTCCACTCCGAATTCCGGATTGCCTTCCATTACCATTTGTTCCCATTTGATCTGACCCAGGGCGTTGTTCTTGATGATCAGAACCTTTACCGGCAGCTTGTACTTCACCAGTGTAGCCAGCTCTCCCATTAACATCGTGAGGCCGCCGTCGCCCACAACGCAGACCACTTGCCTGCCCGGATAGGCCACCGCGGCTCCAATGCTGTAGGGAAGCCCGTTCGCCATTGTCGCCAGGGTTCCGGAAAGCGAAAACTGCATGTCTCCGCGCATCTTGATATACCGCGCGCTCCATGTGGCGACCGTTCCGCTATCCGAGGAAACGATCGCGTTATCGTCCAGCAGCCTGCTCAACTCCCAGACCGGCACTTGCGGCTTCATCGGCATGTCTTTTGCCGTCGCGCGCTCTTCCATCAACTTATTCCAGTTGCTCATGTTCTTCTGCGCGTGTCGCAGAAAGTCCTGATTTCTCTTTCGCTCGATGTGCGGCAGCAACGCCCGCAGCACTTCACCGCATTCGCCCGCCAGCCCCACGTCCGCTGGATACCGCAGCCCGATCCTCGATGGATTCGTGTCAATTTGCACTGCCTTCGCCCGCCCTGGCTCCGGATAAAATTCCATGTAGGGAAAGCTGCTTCCCGCAATCAGGAGCGTGTCGCACTCCTGCAGAGCCTCTTGCGATGCCGAAGACCCTAGCAGTCCAACCGGACCGGTCGTGTAGGGACTATCGTCCGGCACAACGCCTTTTCCAAGCAGTGCCTTGACGATCGGCGCGCCAATCATTTCCGCCAGTTGCAGCACTTCGCGCCGCGCGCCCAAGCACCCTCGCCCCGCCAGAATCGCCACTTTCTTTCCGCGATTGATCAGCTTGGCTGCGGCCCGAATCTCTTCCGGCCGGGGCAGCGGATGCGAGGCCGCGAACAGATCTGCGCTATGCTCCGGAACGTTCGCCTTTGACCGCAACCCGTTCGTGTTCCATTCCTGAATGTCCTTCGGTATGGTGATGTGGCTTACCGCGCATCGCGTGAGCGACGTTTTCACCGCCTCATCCACGACATTGTTAACGTGCGCTGGCCCCATCACCCGCTCGCTGTACGCCGCCACATCCGTAAACAGCCGATCCAGGTCGATGTCCTGCTGATAGTGCGTCCCGATTAAATCGTGGTAGGTATGTCCGGTGATCGCCAGTACCGGTTGCCCGTCGCATTTCGCGTCATATAGCCCGTTCAGCAGATGAATCCCTCCCGGCCCGGAAGTCGCCACGCACACACCCAGCCGCCCCGTGTACTTCGCGTATCCGCATGCCGCGAACGCCGCTGCTTCCTCGTGCCTGACTTGAATGAATCTGAGCCGCTTCTGGTGTGTTCGCAGTGCCTCGAAGATTCCGTTGATGCCGTCTCCCGGCAGTCCGAAAATCGTATCCACGTTCCAGTCAATCAGCCTCTCGACGAGGGCATCTGCAACCGTTCTTTTCATAGCTTTACCTCGGCCGAATTGCTCCAGGGACTTGGCAACCTACGGCGGCGGGCGCGGAACCGGTGCGCGTCCTGTTGTGCAGGACCACCACAGCATAGGCAACCACGCGCTTCACGCCATACCGCAAAACACCTATCGGTTGTCTTTTGTCGCGCAACTCTCCTGAATCGCCGCGCTTTGGTCATCCGGGGCTTCGGTTACCCCGAAGGAATCACCCGCCAGAACACGCTTGCAAACGCTTACACTCCCGGGCGTATAATCCCCCGCGCGGCCCGCGCTTGTGAGAACGACCGCCGCGGTCCGCTGGAGGCATTGCATGGGCAAGGAAAACGAAATTTCTCGCCGGCGCTTCATTGGTTCCACGGCTGCGGCCGCGGCTATCTCTTCCCTTGCCGCAGAGCCCATGTTTGCCTTTGCGCCGAGCGCATCCGCAGGTGCCACCGCCGGTCCCGGATGGAAGGACCAAGGGGTACTGAACCTCGTCAGCTCTCCCTACGCCAAGCTGCGCAGCGTTCCCGTCCATGCCGTCACCATCTCCGCCGGCTTTTGGGGCGCGCGCCGTGAAACCAACGTTGAGAAAAGTATCCCCTCGATGGAAAAGCTACTCGAGGCCAACGGCCGCATGGACAATTTCCTGCGTCTCGCAGGCAAGAGCTCTGCTCCGCAGAAAGGCCCCGTCTATTCCGATTCCGACGTTTACAAGTGGACCGAGGCCGCCGCTTTTGTTCTTCAGTCCGGCGGCCGTCCCGAACTCCACGCACTGGCGCAAAAAATCATTTCGGAAGTCGTCGCCATCCAGGAACCGAACGGCTATCTCAATACCTACTACGTAGGAGACCGCGCGAAGGACAGGATGACGCCTCAAGTCCAGCGCTGGGGCCACGAACTCTACAACATGGGCCACATGCTCCAGGGTGCGATCGCTTACTATCGTGCCACCGGTGAGTCCGCGCTCCTCGATGCCGGCCTCCGCTTTGTCGACGAGTATCTGCTGCCCAATTTCGGGCCGGCTGCCGATAAAAAGCCCATTCTCTCCGGCCACCCTGAGATTGAAATGGCGCTCATCGAGCTTTATCGCACCACCGGTGACAAGCGCCATCTCGAACTCGCCGGCTACATCCTGCACGGCGACTCGCGCATTCCCCTGCCGCACGAAGGCTACGTCTACCACTTCTGCGGCATTCCCTTCACCACGCGCACACGTCTCGAAGGCCACGCCGTTCGCGCCATGTACGCATGCTGCGGCGCTACCGATTACTACCTCGAAACCGGCGATGCCGCGTACTGGCGAACGCTCAACACGCTCTGGGACGACCTCGTTTCCTCACAAATGTACATCACCGGCGGCGTTGGGGCGCGCAGCGACGGCGAAGCCTTCGGCGACGCCTACGAACTCCCGAACTCCACCGCTTATGGAGAAAGCTGCGCTGCCATCGGCAATATGATGTGGAATTGGCGGATGCTCGCCGCCACCGGAGAGGCGAAGTACGCTGACGTCATCGAGCGCGCCCTGTACAACGGCGTTAATTCCGGCATGTCGCTCGACGGCACGCTCTACTGCTATCGCAATCCGCTCGGTTTCGATCCGTCGACCGGCGACAAAATCCGCAATCCGTGGTATGACACCACCTGCTGTCCCCCGAATCTCGAGCGTACCTTCGCTTCACTTCCCGGCTATTTCTATAGCACCAGCTCCGACGGTATCTTCGTCCACCTCTACGACAATTCGCTGCTCGATTGGCGTCTCGAAAACGGGATGGGTCTGAAGATTCAACAGAAAACGAATTATCCATGGGACGGCACGGTGGATCTTTCCGTCGCTCCTGCCGCTCCGTCCGAGTTCACGCTGTACGTTCGGATTCCGGGCTGGTCCGACCGCACCCAGGTGGCCGTGAATGGCAAGCCTGTTTCTGGTGCTACGCCCGGCCAGTATCTTCCGATTCGCCGTACTTGGTCGCCGGGCGATTCCGTCCGCATGCAATTCGACATGGCTCCGCAAGTTCTCGAAGCGAATTCGCGCGTTGTCGAGGACTATGGCCGCGTCGCTCTGCAACGCGGCCCGCTTGTCTATTGCATGGAGCAGCTCGATCAGCCCGAAGGTGTCGCCCTTGCCGATGTGGCTCTCGACCTTGGCCAAAAATCCAGCTCGGCTTTCCACGAAGAATTTGAGAGCGGCTTGCTCAATGGCGTCGTCGTCCTCCGCCACACCGGCGCCGTCTACGAAAATTCGCCGTCCCGCAGTGGTCTCTATTACCGCTACACCACTGCTCCGCGCAACGTCCGCAAAGCCACCCTGACCTTCATACCCTATTACGCGTGGGCCAATCGCGCCGCCACGCCCATGCAGGTTTGGAACTGCATTCTTAACACGTGATCCGCGTCCGCAGCATCGCTGATGTCGGTTGGAAGGCGGCGGATGGTTCGGCCGCGGCTCGAGAGTGATCTCCCGTAAGCCGGCTATGGGAAATGAAGCCGAGCACCGGAGTCTTGACGCTACCGAGAGGCGAACGAATGGCCGGCTATGGCGATTGGGGCTACGAACACATTCCTTGTTTCACCCTCGTCTAGGTCTTCGTCTTCTAGGCCTTCGTCTTCTAGGCCTTCGTCTTCTAGGTCTTCGTCTTCGCGCTGTTCTGCCCGTAGTACGCGTCCGGTCCGTGCTTTCGCAAAAAATGCTTGTCGCGTAAAACTTCCGGCAGGCCCGCCGCCGCCGGATTGATCGTCAGCGCTGCGAAGGCCATCTGCGCGACTTCTTCCAGCATCCACGCCAGATGCGCTGCTTCCGCGGGCGTTGCGCCCCAGCAAAACGGCGCATGTCCCGCCACCAGTACCGCGCGCATCTGCATCGGGTCAATCTTGCGGCCTGCCGCCGCATCGGATGACGCGAACCGCCGAACGATGACTTGACCGGTGTTCCACTCGTAGTCCTTCTCGATTTCTTCGGGTGTCAGCGGCTCGGTCACCGGCACTGGCCCGCGAAAATAATCGGCGTGGGTGGTGCCGAGGCAGGGGATTTCACGGCAGGCTTGCGCCCAGGCCGTCGCGCTCCGCGAATGGGTATGAGCCACGCCGCCAATTTCGGGAAACGCGCGGTACAGAGCGAGGTGTGTTGGCAAATCCGAAGATGGCCGCAGCGCGCCTTCCACAATTCGCCCGTCGATGTCCGTCACGACCAGATCGCTTGGCTTGATCTCCGTGTACCGCACTCCGCTGGGTTTGATGGCGACCAGTCCATCCTTGCGCGAGATTCCACTGGCATTCCCGAACGTATCCACCACCAGCCCGTGCCGCACCAATTCCAAGTTGGCTTCGAGCACTTCCTCGCGCAGCCATTTCAGCATCATGCTTTCGCTCGCACGTCCGCCGCGATGCGCCGAATTTCCGGCAGCACATCGCCGATTGCCGCGGCCTCCGAATCTTTGTTCCCCAGCGCAAAGTACAGTTTTCTGTAGAGCGGATACAACTCCGCATACACTGCTGCGCTCTCCGCTTCCGGCTCAAAGACGGTGTAAGCCGGGCAGAGCGCATCCTGCGCCTTCTCGATCGTTCCAAAAGTTCCCGCTGCGCAAAACGCGAAAATTCCCGAACCAAGGCTCGTCACATCCGTTTTCGGCACCAGCACCGGCTTGCCCAAAACGTTCGCGTACACCTGGTTTAGCTTGCGGTTGCGGTTTGGAATGCCGCCGCCGTTGATCACCCGCCGGATCTTCACTCCATGCTGCTCCATTCGCTCAAAAATCACCCGCGTGTGGAACGCCGTCCCTTCCATCGCTGCAAACAGTTCGTCTTCCGTTGAATGTGTCAGGTTCCAGCCAAGGGTCACTCCGCCCAGTTCCGGATTCACCAGGACGGTGCGGTCGCCGTTGTCCCAAGCCAGCCGCAGAAGCCCGGTTTGTCCCGCGCGATAGCTCTCCAGATGTTGCGAGAGCTCCGCGAGTGGTGTCTTCGCGCGCCGGGCAATCGCGTCAAAAATGTCTCCCGTTGCGGAGAGGCCCGCTTCGATTCCCGTGTACTTCGGATGCACGGATCCGGGCACCACGCCGCAAAGCCCCGGCACTAGCCCGGTGCTCCTCGAAATTCCGATGATGCAGGTCGAAGTGCCGATCACATTCACCATGTCTTCCAGCCGCGCGCCCGCGCCAATTGCGTCCCAGTGCGCGTCAAACGCGCCCACCGGAATCGGAATCCCCGCTTTCATTCCGAATTTTTCCGCCCACTCGCTGCTTAATCCGCCCGCAATCTGATCCGAAGTGGCATACCGCCCTTGCAAGCGCTCCGTTACGCCGTCGAGCAGCGGGTCCACCTCTCTGAAGAAGTCGTTTGCGGGAAATCCGCCCAGTGAGGCGTTCCACAGCCACTTGTGGCCCATGGCGCAAATGCTGCGAGTTGCTTTCCGCGCCTTCGTCTCTCCCGTCAGCACCGCCGCAACCATGTCGCAGTGCTCAAAAGCACTTACGAACTGTTTCCGCTTTTCCGGCTGATTCCGAAGCCAGTGGAGCAGTTTCGCGAAACCCCATTCGGAAGAGTACACACCGCCGCACCACTCGATCGCTCCGAGGCCGCACGCGCGCGCCACCGAGGTGATACGGGCCGCCTCCCTCCAGGCCCGGTGGTCGCACCACAGGTAGTAGTCGTCCAGCGGGGTCATGTTTTCGCCGACCGGAATCACGCTTGATCCGGTGGTATCCAGCGCCATCGCCGCAATGCTGGTCCCATCCACGCGAGCGGATTCCAGCGCCTTTCGCAGCGCCAGCGCCAGCGCCTCCATGTGGTGCGCGTGGCTCTGCGTCGCGTAGTCCGGATCTTCTTTTTTTCTTTTCAGGGGATACTCGGCGGTTCCGAACCCCAGCCGGCCGCGTTCGCTGTCGAAGAGCGACACCCGCACGCTGAGGGTCCCGAAGTCGACTCCAGCGACAACCGTGCTCATGCCTTATGCCAGTAAACGTCCCAGCCGAGATACCGTGTCGCGGCTTCATGCACTGCGCCCGCCACCGTTGAAAAATTCGCGGCCACGTGGTGCTCGAACCCTTGCTCGCAAATGTAGCGCAGGAGGCTCTGTAATCGGGGAATCTTCACCACGCCCGCTCCGCCGAAAGTATCCAGCGGATCATCCGTGAAGGTGCCTTCGCCCACGTACCCGCGAATTCTGCCGCGC
>DASRCZ010000084.1:0-2638 GCA_035652855.1 Candidatus Acidiferrum sp. | reverse complement strand
TCACCCGTCTCAAGCACGCCTTCCAGAAGACCTCCATCGTTGTGACTCACGACACCCATCTCGCCAGGAAGCTCGCCGACAAGGTCGTCTTTCTGCAAGATGGCAATGCCAAGGTTTTTGAGAGCTGGGCCGAGTTTGAAGGTTCCGACGATCCGTTTTTGGTCGATTTTCGCAAGCAAGACGCGCTGATTCCCGCGATAGATCTAACGCCGTAACGCGTGGACAAAGAGCTTCCGCGGAGGGAGCTTGCGAGTCAAACGCAGAGAATTTCTCAAAGCCCTGTCGAGCATGCCTCTGGCTGCCGCTGCGCCGGCGCTGCTTGCCGTTCAGCCCGGCGTCTTGGTGAATGATGTGCAAACGGGCTGGAATCCCACCATCGTCGAGCGCATCGAGCGCCCCCGCTCGGCTGCTGAAATCCAGGCCATCGTGCGCGATTGTGCCCGGAACCGCCAAGTCATTTCGATCAGCGCGAGCCGCCATGCAACGGGAGGCCAGCAGTTCGCGGCCGCCTCCATCCTCCTCGATATGCGCGAGATGCATGCGATCCGCAGTCTCGATCCGCGGACCGGCATTTTCGAGATCGAGAGCGGCATCGAGTGGCCAGAGCTCATTGAGGGATACCTGTCGCTGCAAAAAGACGGCGCAAGTTGGGGTATTCGCCAGAAGCAAGGCGGCGCCGACCGCATGAGCATTGGCGGAGCGCTCTCCGCGAACGCACACGGCCATTGCCTCGGCGCGCCGCCGATTGTTGCGGATGTCGAATGGATTGAAATGGTTACTGCCGATGGAAAGCTCCATCGCTGCACGCGCAAGCAGGAACGCGAGCTCTTCTCCCTGGCCATTGGCGGCTACGGGCTTTTCGGCGTAATTACCGCCGCCGGCCTGCGGCTCGTCCCGCGCCGCAAAGTGCGGCGTCACGTGGAAACCCGTACCGCCGCGGAATTGATGGGGCTTATCGAGCGCCGAACGAAAGCTGGCGCGCCTTTCGGCTATTTTCAGTACAACGTGGATGAGACTTCACTCGAATTTCTCCGCACGGGAATTCTGACCACATACGAAGCCGTTCCCGATGCCACGCCGCTCGGCCAGAAAACCACCGAGATGGACGACGAGACACTGGTCGCCCTCCTCAAACTCGCGCACCAGGATCGCAAAGCCGCCTACGGGCGCTACGCCCGGTTCGAGTTGTCGCTCGACGGGAATATCGAATGGTCCGATTTGCATCAGCTCGCGAACTATCCCGCCGGCTACCACAAAAAAATCCAGCCACTGCTCGGTCCGGAAAGCGAAGGAGCCGATTTGATTTGGGAATTTTACGTGCAACGCCGCGACCTCATTCCTTTCCTCGAAGACGCGCGGTTTCTCCTGCTCAAGAGCGAATTGCCATTGATCTACGGCACCGTCCGCTTCATCGAGCAGGACCGAGACACGTTTTTGCCCTGGGCTAAAAAACGCTATGCCTGCGTGATTTTCACGCCGCATTGCGGCAATGGAGAAGCCGAAAAGAAGCGCGCGGGCGCCATTTACCGCCAGCTCGTGCAACGCGCCGCGAAACACGGCGGCAGTTTCTATCTCACCTACAATCGCTTCGCCAGCCTTGCTGAAACGCAAGCGGCCTATCCGCAATTCACTGAATTCATGCGCATGAAGCGCAAATACGACCCTGACGAGCTTTTTCAAAGCGAGTGGTACCGCTATTATCGTGATTTACATGCATAAAGGCTCACTGCCGGCTTCACCCGCCCGTGGTTTCGCGGGACCACATCCCGGGTCCCTCGTTTCGGCCCATCCAAAGGCTCGCGTCATTCCCGGCTCTGCGTTTTTTGCGGAACCAGCAATTTGCTTTGCCGTCCTGGAGCGTGCCGCGTGAGCTCCGCGCCTGCGACGAATTCCTCCAGCCCCATCAGCCAGCTCCGCAAAGAGATGGGCTTCTGGGACGTCCTCCTCTTCAACATCGCTACGGTCCTCGGTCCACGCTGGATTGCCGCCGCCGGTCACAACGGAAGCTCTTCGCTCAGTCTGTGGGTGCTTGCCGCCGTCTTTTTCTTCGTCCCCATGGCGCTGGTCATCAATGAACTCTCGTCGCGCTTCCCGGAGGAAGGCGGCCTCTACGTGTGGTCCAAGGAAGCATTCGGCGATTTTCACGGATTCGTCGCCGGGTGGAGCTACTGGATTTATACCGTTTTCTATTTTCCCGGGCTGCTGCTCGCCAGCACTTCCATGAGCGCGTACGTGCTCGGTGGCCGCGGAGCGGTCGTTTCGGAAGACCGCACGTTTCTTCTGGCCGGCTCGCTGGTCTTGTTGCTGGTCGCGGTCGTCTTCAATATCGTTGGCCTGAACATCGGCAAGTGGCTGCAAAATGCCGGCGGCGTCGCGACTTACCTGCCGCTCTTGATCCTTACGGCCATTGCCGGAGTGCTCTGGTTCCGGAACGGTTCCGTCACGCACTTCACGGCGTCGAACGTCATGCCCGTCTGGAATTGGGACACCGTGAACTTTTGGTCGCAGATCGCATTTGCCTTTACGGGTCTCGAGCTCGTCTCTGCGATGAGCCAGGAAATTCGCAATCCGCAGCGAACTCTGCCTCGCGCCGCCCTCACGGCGGCAGCCCTGATCGCGGGCATGTACATTGTCGGAA
>DASRCZ010000083.1:0-14291 GCA_035652855.1 Candidatus Acidiferrum sp. | reverse complement strand
CACGGGCCCGAGCGCGGCAGTGACTTCGGCGAGAAGCTGCTCGAGCGAATTCGCGCTGGTGACGTCGCAAGCGACGGGCAGAGAGCGGCGCCCGAGGCTTTCGATTTCGGCGGCGATTTGCCGGACAAGCTCTGCGCGACGGCCGGTGGCAACCACGTTCGCGCCCGCCAGGGCGAGTCCCTTGGCGATGTGCAGGCCGATGCCGCTGGTGCCGCCTACAACGACCGCGGTGCGCCCGGTGAGGTCCAGCGAGGGATGGCCCATGCGTATTTCCTCCAAACCGGAAAATGAAGAGCGTAGCAGCGCTTCGTGGCACGACAAAGTTATTCTTCCATCCAGGAAGCCGAAAACAGAACACTACTGCGCGTTGACGCAGGAATGGGACCGCGCGCGCGCCAGCCAGTCCGCCGGAAAATCGGCGTACGACGCGCCGAGCTCGGCGACGGAGGCGCAGCCGAGGAGCTGGAGGTGGCGCTCAAAATCCGCGCGGAGAATTTCGATGGCGCGGGCGACGCCAGCTTCGCCCGCTGCGGCAAGACCATAGGCATAGGCGCGTCCGACAAGCACGGCTTTGGCTCCGAGACAGAGCGCCTTGACGATATCGCCGCCCCGGCGAATGCCGCCATCGAGCAGCACATCCACCTGCCCGTTCACCGCGGCCACGATTTCGGGAAGGGCGCGGAGAGTGGCGGAAGCACTCTCGAGCTGGCGGCCCCCATGATTCGAGACGACCACGGCAGTCGCGCCGGCATCTATCGCGCGTCGTGCGTCGTCTCCGGTGAGGACGCCTTTGGCGACGAGCGGGCCCGGCCAGGCTTCGCGGATCCAGCGGAAATCGTTCCAGGTGACGTTCGCCCGCGTGAGCGCGCCGATGACATCCATCATGGGCATCGGACCCTTGCCCGGGATCACCACGTTCTCGAGCCGCGGCACGCCGCCATCGAAGAGAAACGAGCGGACCCAGCCGGGCCGGGTAAAAAATTGCGGGAGAAAAGGCAGCTTTTCCAGCAAGGTACCCGCGAGGAGTTGCTTCATGCCTCCGCGCAGGTCGCGTTCGCGGAGACCCGCGGTAGGAGTATCAATGGTGACGAAGAGCGCGGAGAATCCCGCCGCGCGCGCGCGGGCGAGCGAGTCTTCCGCCGCTTCGCGTCCGCCGACGAGATAGAGCTGATAGCACACCGGCCCGGAGGATGCGGCCTTAACGCTTTCCAATTTGTGGCCGGATATCGTGGATTGGGTGAAAGCGATGCCCGCGGCTCCCGCGGCGCGAGCGGAAACAATTTCGCCCCCGGGGTGCATCAGGCGAATGTAACCGACAGGCGCAAGAATCACCGGGAAAGATAAATCCATCCCCAGAACACGCGCGCGAAAATCGTAGGACGAGATGGAAACTGCCTGACGCGGACGCAGGATCACATCATTGTATACGCGCTCATTCTCACGCAGCGTGACTTCGTCTTCGGCGCCGCCATCGAGGTAGTCGAAGACGACCCTAGGCAGGCGGCGCTTGGCGAGGCGGCGGAGGTCCGAGATATTGATGACCCGCGGGGGAGCGAGCGCTCGGGGGTGGGCGCTCATCGATTCGGCTCCAAGTTTTGCGGCGAAAGGGGCATTCGGCATTCTCAGACACGCCGATGCGGATCAGTTTACCTGTTTGTTCGCGATAGCGGCAAGACGGAGCGGCGCAGCGAGCGCTATTTACATGAACGAAAGAGGTCAGGCCGAGCGGCGGTACTGGTCGTCCGAGACGTGCTCGAGCCACTCGACCACCTTGCCGTCTTTCTTTTCCTGAATGGCAATGTGGGTGACGCCGGTGGTTGGACTGGCGCCGTGCCAGTGCTTCTCGCCGGGGGCAAACCAAACGACATCGCCGGGGCGGATTTCCTCGATGGGGCCGCCTTCGCGCTGCGCCCAGCCTAGGCCAGCGGTGACAATGAGTGTCTGGCCCAGCGGATGCGTATGCCAGGCAGTGCGCGCGCCGGGCTCGAAGGTGACGCTGGCGGCTTGCACAGACGCCGGATCCGGCGCCTGAAAGAGCGGGTCGATGCGAACGGCTCCTGTGAACCACTCGGAAGGGCCCTTGGCGGAAGCCTGTGAACCGGCACGTTTGATTTCCATTTGATTTCTCCCAGTGTTTTTCGTTCTTGGCGGCGGACCAACCCACGGCGACTTAGAAATCCTGTCAACCGGCCGGCGCACACTCGCGCTTCGGAGAAAAACGCGAGGACGAACGGAGACAGCTTACTCCGCAAAGCACAGGAACTAGCGGCCCGTCATCTGCTGCAGGCGCTCGGGATAGCGAGCGCCGTGGATGGTGATTTGCGAGGAAGCGTCCTCAATCTCTCGGAGATCGTCGGCAGTAAGGTGAAGAGAGACCGCGCCGATATTTTCCTCGAGGCGATGCATCTTGGTAGTGCCAGGGATGGGCACGATCGAAATCTTCTGCGTGTTCCGGTTAAGAAGCCAGGCGAGGGCAATTTGCGCGGGAGTGGCTTTTTTGCGGCGCGCGATGTTTCCCAGCAAGTCGACCAAGGCTTGGTTGGCCTTGCGATTTTCGGGTGTAAAGCGCGGGACAATATTGCGGAAATCGCTTTTATCGAACCGCGTATCGGCGTTGATGGCGCCGGTGAGGAAGCCTTTCCCGAGTGGGCTGAAGGGAACGAAGCCGATGCCGAGTTCTTCGAGCGTCGGGAGGACTTCCCTTTCCGGCTCGCGCCACCAAAGGGAGTATTCGCTTTGCAATGCCGCCACGGTTTGGACCTTGTGGGCGCGACGGATGGTCTGGACGCCGGCTTCAGACAGACCAAAATGCCTAACCTTACCCTGCTGGATAAGATCTTTGACGGTTCCGGCAACGTCCTCGATGGGGACATCGGGGTCGACGCGGTGTTGATAGAAGAGGTCGATAACGTCGGTCTTAAGGCGGCGGAGAGAGGCTTCCGCGACTTGGCGGATGTGTTCGGGGCGGCTATCGAGTCCGTTCAAGCCCCGTTCGGCGGAAGGATCGATTTTGAAGCCAAACTTCGTAGCAATGACGACCTGAGCGCGGAAAGGAGCGACGGCTTCGCCGATGAGCTCCTCGTTGGCAAACGGGCCGTAGGCTTCCGCGGTGTCAAAGAAGGTGATGCCGCGTTCGAAGGCGGCGCGGATGAGCGAAATGGCCTGTTGCTTATCGACGGCGGGACCATAACCGTAACTTAAGCCCATGCAGCCGAGGCCGAGGCAGGAAACTTCGAGGTTGCTGTTGCCGAGAACGCGCTTTTGCATGGCAAGTGCTCCGGGAGCGAGGTTTCCGCGCCTGTCGCCGCGCGCCACCGCGCTGTTGCTTGAATTCGATGACGGAATGGCGAATTAGAGTGGATTCGCGGAAACTTGGAAATGCCTGAAGCTGCGGATTTTTAGCCTAATCCTACGGCGTCGCCGGATTTTTGGGCAACATCACGGACAGCTTCTGGTATATTCCATGGCCATGCGCAGTACTCCCTCGCCTTTTCCACACGGAACGCGGTCCCCGCGTTCACGATTGGCTGAATTGCTGGACGAGTTGGCGACAAAAGAAGGTACGCATGCAACCGCCGTGCCGGGCGTGCAACTGACCAGGCAATCGTACGCGACAAAGCGGCGGCCGATCGTTTGTGCGCCAAACATCGTAGTGATTGGCCAGGGACGGAAGCGCTGCTACCTCGACAGCGAAATTCTGCATTACAACGCGGAAAACCTGCTGGTGCTCTCGGTGCCGATCACCTTCGAATCCGAGGTGGAAGCCAGCCCTGAGGAGCCGCTGCTCGGTGTGACGATTGCCGTCGAACCCACAATGCTGCTCGAAATGCTGGTGGACCTGGATGAGGCGGCTGATCCTGGCGGACCTGTGCCCCGAGGGATTTATGCGACACCACTCACGGCGGAACTCCGCGACGCGGTGATCCGCATGCTGGAATGCCTGCGCTCGCCGACAGACAGCCGCATTCTGGGGCGGCAAATGGTGCGGGAGATCGTATATCGCGTGTTGCGGGGAGAGCAGGGAGGCGCGCTGAGGGCCATGGCGTGCCGCAACGATCAATTCTTGCGCATTGCGCGAGTGCTTCAACGGATTCAAGCGGACTATGCACAGCCCTGGAGCACCGCGAAGCTCGCAAAGCACGCCGGAATGAGCGCGTCGACCTTCTATCACAATTTTAAGGCGGTGACGACGACGTCGCCGCTGCAATATCTCAAAAAAATCCGGTTACACCGGGCCAGGCTGCTGATGGTTCATGCGGGGCACAATGCCAGCACGGCCGCGGCGGCGGTGGGCTATGAAAGCGCGTCGCAATTCGGGAGGGAATTCAAACGGCTTTTTGGAGCCTCGCCGGCGGAGGAAGCCGCAAACCTCCGGGCGCGGCTCGCGGCAGGGGGAGCGGAGGCCCGGGATAGCCGGACGCCGGAGAGCCGAGGGGAGCTGGGCGCGGACTAGCGAGGGAGGAGGGGGTGCCGGCGAGAACGCGGCAGAGTTAGGCAAAAGTTCGGCAGAATTGTTCTACGAAGCGCAGGAACGCCGCGCGTAAAGTTGAGGGGGCGAAGCCGTATTGGCGAACGGGACGCGTCGCGGACGCCAAGCCGGAACCCAGCTTTGGTCCGATTACAGAGCTGGCGGGCCTCTTCCAGCCGAGGCGCCAAGGGGGAATCTCGATGAGAGCGATTACAGTGAACGGAGTGCGGCGCGAAATCGAAGCGCCGGGCGATATGCCGCTGCTCTATGTCTTGCGGAATGAGCTGCAGCTGAGGGGGCCGCAATTCGGGTGTGGGCTGGCGCAGTGCGGAGCGTGTTCGGTGCTGGTCGACGGGAAAGAGACCAGATCTTGTGTTACGCCGCTCTCCGCGATAACGACTCAGGAGATCACAACCCTCGAAGGATTGCCGGCGAGGTGGGCAAAACAGAAGGGGTTATCGGCGGAAGAGGCGAAGGCCACGCTGCATCCGGTGCAGCAAGCGTGGATCGAAGAGCAGACACCGCTGTGCGGATTCTGCCAGAGCGGCATGATGATCATGGCGACCGAACTGCTCGAGAGCAATCCCCATCCGACAACGGCGGAAATTAAGGATGCATTCACAAATTCGGGGCCTTCGGCGCATCTGTGCCGGTGCGGGAGCTACACGGCCATTATCGAGGCTGTGCATCACGCTGCGGAAATCATGGCGAAGGGGAGGTAGGCCATGACCACGATCACCGAAGGCACAAAGGATGTGATGGGAGCGACGCTCACGCGACGGCAGTTCGTTAAAGCGGGCGGGGCGCTGGCGGTAGGATTTGGCCTTTTGGGGCCCGAAGCGCTGAAGGGCGCGGTGGCCCCGGGAGCAGCGTTCAAGAATTCGCTGGATCCGACGCTGCCAAGTTCATGGATCGAGATTCATCCGGACAACACAATTCTGATTCGAACGGGTAAAAGTGATTTCGGTCAAGGAACGACATTCACGGCATACCGGCAGATTGTGGCGGAAGAATTGAGCGCGCCTTTTGAGGCGATTACGACGGTGATCGCCGGAGATACGGACCGAACCCCGGACGGAAGCGGAGCATTCGATTTTCTCGGGCGGGGAACTCCGAATATTCGCAAGGCGGCGGCGTATACCTACCAGGCGCTGCTCGACTTGGCGTCGGAACGGCTGGGAGTGGCAAAAGATAAGCTGTCGGTGAAAGAGGGAGTTGTGTCCGGAGGGGGGCAGCGCATTTCGTATGGCGAATTGGTCAAGGACCAGCAACTCAGGCTGACGATACCGGTCAGCGGGGATCTGACGAGCATTTTCGGACTGCGGGTGGAAGGCAATCCGCCGATGAAAGCCGTGAGCGAGTACACGGTGATCGGGAAATCCGTGCCTAATTCGGTGATCGCTTTGAAGGTAGCGGCACAGGAGACTTGGGCTACCGATGTACGGCTGCCGGGAATGCTGCATGGGCGCATGGTGCACCCGAAGACGCTCGGGTCAAAGCTGGTATCGGTAGGTCCGTTGGACAAGGGGAAATTTCCGAATTCGCGAGTCGTGGTGAAGGGCAATCTTGTGGGAGTGGTGGCCCCGACCGAGTGGGAGGCGATACAGGCGGCGCAGCAGGTTGCAGCGGGAACAAGATGGACGGAATGGAAGGGCCTGCCGGGGAGCGCCGGACTCCACGAGTACCTGCGAAAAAATGCGGACTGGCTCACGACACCGGTGGTGAAGAGCGGGGCGACGAAGGGAGACGCCGCAGCGGCGCTCGCTTCAGATTACAAGAGATTCTCGGCCACCTATCAATTTTCCTACATGAAGCACGCGCCCATTGGCCCGACGATGGCGGTGGGAGACGTGAGAGCGGACGGCACCGTACACATCCACACGCATAATCAGAATCCGCAGGCCTTGCGCGGCGAAATAGCGCTCATGCTTGGGATAACCCCCGATCGCGTCGTCGTGCACGTGTATTCAGGAGCCGGCCACTACGGCAGATCGAACGGGGGTAACGCGGGAGCGGAAGATGAAGCCGTGCTTTTGTCGCAGGCAGTCGGAAAGCCGGTTAGGGTGCAATGGATGAGGGCCGAGGATTTTCAGTGGTCGACCCAATCGCCGGCCGCCTTTTCGGACGTTCACCTGGCGATCGATGATAAAGGCCGACTTGCGGCATATGAGATTGATCACTACATGCCCGCGATGCAGGATGACCGGCCGATTGGCGCGGTGCTTGCGGGTCTGCCCACGATGGCACCGCCGCAGGTCGAGTCCGCGGGCGTTACTTCGACGGTGAACGGGATTTTCGATCCGTGGCTTTACACTCAGGTTGCGAACGTGGCGGAGCGCGGCCACGGCACCTTCCAGGTGGGACAAAAGGCTTCGCCAATCGCAGTGGGTTTGCGCGATCACAGCATGAGAACGCCGGGGCAATTTCAGCAAAACTATCCCCGAGAGCTGGCAATCAGCGAGGCGGCTGCGCTTGCAGGAGCGGACGCGCTGCAGTTTCGGATTGACCATACCCGCGACGAGAGGGCGATCGGAGCTCTCAAAGCCGTGCGCGAGGCATCCGGTTGGGAAACACGGCCCTCGCCGCGGCAGGAGGCGACCGCGACCGGATCGAACCCGGTCAGGGGGCGAGGAGTCTCGCTCATGTTCCGTTCGGGGACATATTGGGCATGTGTCTGCGAGATTGCGGTGACGCCGAGCACCGGAAGGATCATGGTAGAGAAGTACACGATTGCGGTGGATCCGGGAATTGTGGTGAATCCGATGCAACTGAAACGACAAGCGGAAGGCGGAGCGGTGATGGGAATCAGCCATGCGCTCTACGAAGAGGCGATGTTTGACGAAAGCGGAATCACCACAAGGGATTGGAATACGTATCCCATTTTGAAAATGGCGGAAATACCGGAGATCAAGGTCGTGCTGATCCACAATCCAAAAGTCGGAGCTTACGGAGGAGGTTCGGAGGCGGCGAACGCTCTGGCGGCTCCCGCGATCGCCGCGGCGTTGTATGACGCGACTGGAAAGATCAGCCGGCGACTGCCACTGAAGCCAGCCTATGTCCGGGACCTGCTGAAGGCGTAAGGACGGCCTTTCCGCGGGAACCGTTGCGCGTGGGGCACACTGGTCCACGTCTCGATTGACCGGGGACTGGGGGTACCGGAACATCGAGAGCATGCCCTAGTCCGAACCGCCGGGCGGGGCGGAGCGTGGAACATGAGCGAAACAACACATGTTGTGCGGCGCCGGAGCAGCCGCGTGTTTCACCGGATGCGCGTGCAAGCGCAGGGGAAGGATCATAACCGGCGTAAGTTCAAGGAAGTCTGCGAGACGGCGGTGGTGAACGCGCACGGCGCGCTGTTGGTGCTGAAGCACGAAGTGGACAACGGCGAGATCCTGATTCTGACGAACCCCGAGACGCAAGAAGAGCAGGAATGCCGCGTGGTGTATCAGGGCGATGTAGGCGAAAAGGGGATGCGAATTGGGATTGAGTTCACGACGCCGGCGCCGCATTTCTGGGGATTGGAGTTTGCAGACGAGCCGCTGGGCGGTTCAAGTACGAACTGATGCTTCGCGGGCGTCCCCCGGCACGGGGGCGCGGCGGCGCCGCCGCAACGACTCCCCGACGCGCCATAACAACAGAGCTGCGACGATGGCGCCGTAAACAAGCGGCGCGCGAACGTCGGATTTCACAAGCCAGTAGTAGTGAATCACTCCGCAGACCGCCGTAACGTAAACGGCGCGATGCAGCATTTGCCAGCGCCTGCCGCCGAGGCGGCGAATCCATCCGGCCGTCGAGGTGATGGCCAGCGGAATCAGCAGCACAAACCCGAGAAAACCGACGGTGATGAAGGGCCGCTTCGCTACATCGTGCCACATTCCGGCGAGGCTGAAGGACTGGTCCGGCCCGATGTAGGTCAGGAAGTGAAGACAGACGTAGAAGAAAGCGAAAAGCCCGAGCATTCGGCGAAACCGGATGAGCTCCGGGATGTTGAGCAGCTTGCGCAGCGGGCTGATGGCCAGGGTGAAAAGGAGAAAGCGAATGGTCCAGTCGCCCGTCGCGTGCTGCACAAACTCGACGGGATTGGGCCCGAGACCCGCGGTGACGGCGCGAACCACGAGGTCAAGAAACGGAACGAGCGCCGCGGCAAACAGCACCGCTTTGGTCCAGTTGCTGGTGAGGAGTTTGCGCACCGGGTCCTGTTCAAAAGCTCAGTAGTATTTCCGCAGGTCCATCCCGGTGTAGAGGCTGGCGACCTGATCGTAGCCGTTAAACATGAGCGTCTTGTGCTTGAAGATGTCGCCAAGGCGGCGCTCCGTGGCCTGGCTCCAGCGCGGGTGATCCACGTTCGGATTCACGTTGGAATAGAAGCCGTATTCATGGGGGTTGGCCATGTTCCAGGTGGTGGGCGGCTCGTGCTCCTGGAACTTGATTTTCACGAGTGACTTCGTATTCTTGAAGCCGTATTTCCACGGAATGACGGTTCGAACCGGCGCGCCATCCTGCGGCGGAAGCGATTCGCCGTACATGCCGAAACACAGCAGCGTGAGCGGATGCATGGCTTCATCCAGCCGCAGGCCCTCGACATACGGAAAGTCAATGCCGGCGTATTTGGCCTCCGGCATGACGTTGTGATCGAAAAAGCTTTGAAACGCCACGTACTTGGCCTTCGGCGTGGGTTCGGCGAGATGGATCAGCACGCTGAGCGAATAGCCGATCCAGGGAACGACGATGGACCACGCTTCGACGCAGCGGTGACGGTAGATGCGCTCCTCGAGAGGCGCAAGCGCGCGCAATTCTTCCAGCGAATACTTGCGCGGCTTCCTGCATTCGCCTTCGACGGAAACGGTCCAAGGCGAAGTACGGAAGTTCTTCGCGTTGCGGGCGGGATCGGATTTGCCGGTGCCGAATTCGTAGAAATTGTTGTAGTGGGTGACGTCGTCGAACGGAGTGATTTTTTCCGTCGTGCTGAAGGGGCTTTTCACCTTTACGTCAAGCTTGTCGAGCGCCAGGACGCTCTGCCGGGGACGCGCGAGGTTCCACAAGCCCTTGCCAGCGGCAACCGCTGCTCCCGCCGCGCCCACACCGCGCAAAAACGCGCGGCGATTGAAGTATGCGGATTTCGGCGTGATGTCGGAATACCTGAGGTCCGGGCCGCGGCGAATCAACATGGTTCCCCCTTAAATAGCTCAACCCCTAATGATACGCCACACGCAAGCCGGATGCGCTGACTCCTGGCGCAAACCGGCGCACGCATGAGAGCGCAAATGACCCTCAAAATTACAATTGATTGCTCAACCCTCATCTTGTTGCAAATCCGCCGTCTCTCGCGTCACTATGAAATCCGCCGCTCGCCTCGAGCGCTTCCACATGGCGCCCCTCATCACCGCCCTCATTGACACCTATAATCACGAAAAGTACATCGAGCAGGCGCTCGTCAGCGTCCTTGAACAGGGCCTCTCACCTGCCGAACTGGAAATCATTGTTGTTGATGACGGATCCACCGACCAAACGCCCGCGGTCATTCACAAGTTCATTCCACGCGTGCGGCATCTGCGGAAGCCCAATGGCGGCCAGGCTTCGGCTTTCAATGCCGGCTTCGCGGAATCCAGCGGGCAGATGGTCGCCCTCCTCGATGGTGACGATTGGTGGGCAAAGGGCAAACTCACCGCCGTGGCCAACGCCCTGGAAAGCAATCCCGATGTCGGCGCCGTGGGCCACGGCCACTACAGGTCTCTTGAAGGATCAAGCGGTGAAGGTGAACTTTCTGCGGTTGTGCCCGCCGCCCAGATGCTGGTCAATCTGGCCACCCCAGCCGCCGTCCGTTCCTGGGTGTACTTCCTGATGGGCGCTCTGACCCTTCGCAGGAAAGTCTTCGAATGGATCCTTCCGATTCCCGAGGACATGATCTTCATGGCCGATTCCGCTCTTCAAGCAGCCGCCACGGTCTTCGGCACGCTTGTCTTGCCCGAACCGCTCTTTTATTACCGCTGTCATTCCGAAAACCTCTATGCTTTCGATCCGCGCAATCGCGAAAAGCAGCGCCGCCGGGCCGAAATGGCCGAAATCGCCTACGGCGGCGTGTATCGGCGCCTCGTGACCCTCGGCATCCCAGAGCCGCAAGCATTCGGCCTCGTGGGCCATCTCTGGCTCGACGCCCGGCGCCAGCGCCTGCACCTTTCGGGAGGCACGCGCCGCGAAGCCCTCGAAACCGAGATGCGCGTTTTCCACGCCACGTTCAAGAATCCCACTCTTGGCTATCGCCTGTTTAAGTATCTCTGCGTTGGCGCAGCCACGCTCGCGCTGCCCCCGCGCTCTTTTTACAGCATTCGCAACTGGTACGCCTCGCAAAACCTGGGCCGCCTTCGCTCTCGCCTTTTCCGCTAGAGACCAAGCAGCAAAACCTTATACTCTCCCGTCTCGCGATGTCGTGGACGAGCAGATTGGCTAGACGCAGCACGACGGAATGCGCGACACTTTATCCCATGAAACGCGCCCTCGTCACCGGCATCACCGGACAGGACGGCTCGTACCTCGCCGAGCTTCTTCTTTCCAAAGGCTATGAAGTTCACGGCATCATCCGCCGCGCCAGCACCTTCAATACCCAGCGCATCGACCACATCTATGAAGACCCCAACCATCCGAATGCTCGCCTTTTCCTGCATCACGGCGATCTGGCAAGCACCGAATGGATTCTCGGCCTCATCTATTCCCTCGCCCCCGACGAGCTCTATCATCTCGCCGCACAGAGCCATGTTCGGGTCAGCTTCGACATGGCTGAATACACCGGCGACGTCACTGGTCTCGGCACCACCCGGCTCCTCGAAGCTATTCGCCGAAGCGGTTGTAAGACTCGGTTCTACCAGGCTTCCAGTTCCGAACTCTTCGGCTCCGCGCCGCCCCCACAAAACGAGCTGACGCCTTTCCAGCCGCGCAGTCCCTACGCCGCCGCCAAGCTCTATGCCCACTGGATCACTCGCACGTACCGTGAAGGCTACCGTCTTCATGCGTCTAGCGGCATTCTCTTTAATCACGAGAGCCCCCGGCGCGGCGAAACTTTCGTCACGCGTAAAATCACCCGCGGCATCGCTTCTATTCTTGCCGGAAAATCCGAGGCCCTCTTCCTGGGCAATCTCGAGGCTCGTCGCGATTGGGGTTACGCTCCGGAATACGTCGAAGCCATCTGGAAAATCGTTCAGCACGACCGCCCGGACGATTTTGTTATTGGTACCGGCGAAGCCCACTCCGTCCAGGAATTTACCCAGGAGGCTTTTGCTTACGCCGACCTCGATTGGCGCAAATTCGTGAGAACCTCTGAGCGGCACTTTCGCCCGCTCGAAGTCGACGTCCTAATCGCCGATTTCGGAAAAGCTCGGCGTGAGCTCGCTTGGCAGCCACGGGTCACTTTCCGTGACCTCGTTGCCATCATGGTGGATGCCGACCTGGAAGCTGCTGGCCTTCCTCCCCGTGGCCGCGGCAAAGCCATCCTCGAGGAAAAAGTTACCCAGTGGAATCGCTGGCGGGATTCTGTCACTCGCGTTGTGCAAGCCACACCAGGTCAGGCCTCGCAACACTAGGAGCCGCGCATGGGATTCTGGGAACATCGCCGCGTCGTCGTCACAGGGGGCCACGGATTCCTCGGCGGCTTCGTTGTCGCGCGTCTGCGGGAACTCGGTGCCCGGGAAGTGTTTGCCCCGCGGAGCGCCGACTACGACCTGCGCGAGAAAGTCCAAGTGGAGCGTCTCTATCGGGATACCCGTCCCGATATTTTCTTCCATCTTGCCGCTGTTGTGGGTGGCATCGGCGCCAATCGCGCGAATCCCGCCCGCTTCTTCTATGACAATGCCTTGATGGGTCTCCACGTGATCGAAGCCAGCCGCATCGCCGGCCTCGAGAAATTCATCTGTGCTGGGACAGTCTGCTCCTATCCGAAATTCGCTCCCATCCCTTTCCGCGAAGAGGATTTCTGGAATGGCTATCCGGAAGAGACCAACGCTCCCTATGGCCTTGCCAAGAAGATGCTTCTCGTTCAACTTCAATCCTATCGCTCGCAGTACGGCCTGAACGGCATCTTTCTGACTCCCGTCAATCTCTATGGTCCGCGGGATAATTTCGACCTGGAAACGTCGCACGTCATACCCGCTCTGATTCGGAAGTGTCTCGATGCCAGGGACGCTGCCACCCCGGAAATCGTCGCTTGGGGCTCAGGCTCGGCGACGCGTGAGTTCCTCTACGTGGAAGACGCTGCCGAGGCCTTCGTGGTGGCGGCCGAAAGGTATTCCGAACCCGACCCTGTCAATCTCGGTTCCGGCCAGGAAATTACCGTCCGCGATTTGCTCGAGCAGATCCGCGCGTATACGGGTTTCTCAGGATCTATTCGCTGGGACCAATCCAAACCCGACGGCCAGCCGCGTCGTTGTCTCGACACGTCTCGCGCCTTCGCCAAATTCGGCTGGCGTGCAAGAACCGGCCTCCCCGAAGGACTTCGCAAGACGATCCAATGGTTCCAGGAGCATCGCGCGGTCCCCACGGTCGGTCACTAAAAAGGGAATCCGCAGGAATGCTCACTATTATGACCGCGACCAAGCCTTTCGTTGGCCATACTGGCATGATTCAGCGCAACGCCCTGCGCAGTTGGACTTCGCTTTCGCCCCGGCCTCAAATCATTCTCTTCGGCAACGAAGCGGGCATTTCTGAATGTGCTGCCGAGCTTGGCTTGCACCACTTGCCCGAGGTCGTGCGAAATCGTCACGGCACTCCCCTCCTTGCAGATATCTTTGCGCAAGCCGAGCGTGTCTCCGGGGACGAACTGTTCGCTTACGTGAACGGCGACATCATCCTCACCAGCGAATTCATGCGAGCCCTCACCCTGGTCCGGCGGAAATTCCCGGCGTTTCTGGCCGTCGGCAGGCGCACTAACCTCAATGTCACAACTCCGATCGACTTCTCAACGAACTGGCAAGAAGACCTCAAGGCTCGGGCTTGCCGCGAGGGCGTTCTCGATACTCACACCGGCATAGACCTTTTCGCCTTCACTCGCGGAACCTACCGTGAGGTTCCGCCGCTCGCCATCGGCCGCGCCTGGTTCGACCAATGGTGTATCAAATACGCGCGCGTCAATGGCATTCCGGTTGTCGATGTCACCCGCTTCGTCCCCTCGATCCACCAGTTGCACGACTACGGGCATGTCGCGGGCGGCAGGCAATGGGTCTATGCCGGTCCCGAGGCTGATGAGAACCTCGCGCTCTACGGCGAGCGCCCTCATACCTACACAATCTTCAGTGCAACTCACGGCCTAACTGCCTCCGGTAGGATTCGTCGTTACTTCGGGCGGCGCCAGTATTTCGCCGTGCGCACTGTTCTTTGGAAACTATTGGTTCAGCGAACCCTGCCGTTTCGCAGCCGGCTCGGCCTCCGCCGCCGGGCTCGCACCCACTGACTCGTGTAGAGAGAAGTATGGTGCCGTCATACGCGGGCCGTCTTGCGGCTATGCACCTGCCAACACCTCAAGATTTCGGTTGCGCGACCTTCACCCGTCTTGCTGCAGAGGGAGGCCCGAGCGGTTGTTCGAATCTGGTATTCTTTTTTGGCCGCGGCCGCCTCGCGGAACCGAACCATGCACGATCTGAGTTATTTTCGGGAGCACCTCGAAGTATTCGCCGAGATGGCGAGGAAACGCAATCTCTCGCTCGACCTCGATGGCTTCCGCGCGCTCGATAAAGAACGCCGCGAGCTCATCACCGGAAACGAAAAACGCAAGGCACAGCGCAACAAAGCCAGCGAGGAAATCGCGCGCCTGAAGATGGAAAAGCAGGACGCAAGCGCC
>DASRCZ010000082.1:0-20927 GCA_035652855.1 Candidatus Acidiferrum sp. | reverse complement strand
CTAGCGGCGGAATGGATTGCGTCGGCAAACAAATCCGCCAAGCGCGGCAGTCTACCGGCTCGAGCCGGGCAACGGCTAGCGGCAGAAAGCAAGCTGCCCCAAGCGATTTTGACTGAATGCTTTGACTTATGTTTCGAGCTAAGTCTTTGATTTCCTTGGTGAGCGCGGCGGGAATCGAACCCGCGACCCCCTGATTAAAAGTAAGCGCTATCAGCGCGACAGGCCACGACATAGGCATGTGCGGACCTGACATTCTCAATTGAATTTCAAACGTATTCATGATACCTTGCTGACATGAGACGACACAAGTTGTCTCCAAAACGTCGTCTCGCGGGGTCCGCTCGGGGTCCGCGGACCCTTTGCGGACCCGGAGGAAGGCCATGAAGCTCACGCTCAATCGCATCGAGGCCTTGCAGTGCCCGCCCGGCAAGCGCGATGTGCTTGTATTTGATGATGAACAGCGCGGGCTTGGTGTCCGGGTCACAGCATCGGGCGGCAAGACCTATCTGGCGCAATACACCTGGCATGGTCAGAAGCGCCGTATTCCGCTTGGCCCGTGCAGTGGTCTCTCTCTGGCCAAGGCCCGTGACGCCGTGCGGGCGATCATGGGCGATGTTGCGCGAGGCATAGACCCGGCTTCGGAGCGCAAGAGAGCGGCAGCCGAGGCTCGCCAAAAGGCTGCTGAGGAAGCCTATACGCTCGAGAAGCTGCTTGCCGATTGGCAGGGCCTGCATCTTGCGAACAAGCGCCCGAGCTACGCAGCCGAGGCCGTGCGGGCAATCCGCAATGTGTTCCCAAAGCATCTCGCAAAGCCAGCCGCCGATCTCGACCGGGCCTCGGTTGTGAGAACGCTCGACGGCATGGCCCGCAAGGGCAGCGCGTCAATGTCGGCGGCAACTCGCCGGTATGGCCGCGCCGTTTACTCCTGGGCTGTCAAGCGCGGCACTCTCGCCGCCAATCCCTTTGCCGCTTTGCCTGTTGCGCCGGTTGTGAAACGTGACCGGGTTCTCAGCGACGAGGAGTCGAAGGCGATCTGGCGCGCGACCGAGGGGCTGGGGCCTTTCAACGGCATCGTGCGGATGCTCATCCTGACCGGCCAGCGCCGTGAGGAAGTCGCGGGCATGGCTTGGAGCGAAATCTCAAACGACGTTTCAGACTGGACGATCCCGGCAAGCAGGGCCAAGAACGGTGCGGCCCATATCGTGCCATTATCTGAGCCCGCTCAAGACCTGCTGCGGAGCACCCCGCGGCTTGGCGAGCTGGTCTTTCCGGGCCTTCGCGGCAGGTTCAATGGCTTCTCGAAGGCCAAGGTAGCCCTCGACACCAAGTCCGGCGTGACTGGCTGGCGTCTGCATGATCTGCGGCGCACCGTTGCGACGGGCTTGCAGCGGCTTGGCGTGCGTCTCGAAGTGACAGAGCAGGTCTTAAACCACATCTCGGGCAGCCGGGCGGGCATTGTCGGCGTCTACCAGCGGCATAATTTCGCCGCGGAGAAGCGCGCGGCTTTGGAGGCTTGGGGCAAGTATGTGCTGGCGATTGTGGAGGGACGCGACGCCAAGGACAATGTGTCCATTTATCAAAATCGGCTTGAGGATGCCGCGCTAGCAAGCGCAACGGAACCTCGCGGATAGGCTGGCCCCTGACAAGTCCGTCGTCGTCACTACCGGACTTCCGCAAGTGCCCCTTTCTGGTGACACCTGGGCGGACTGACGGCACGATGCAAGGCGAAGATGAACAGCTCGCGGAGCAGATAACCCTTCCTTTAATCGATCTGAAGCTCAAAGCGCGGCTTCGGCGGGCCAGCGAAGGACGACTGGCGAACGTCGCAGCGCGTCTTAGCTTATTTCTCAGAAGCGAGGCAAATAAGTTACCGGCCGCTGAAACCAAAGCACGCGCCAAATTGATTGAGACAGCACAGCGTCTCAGCAACGCCGCCACAGAGTTCATCACGATTGCGCGCGGAGCGCCTATAAACGTTCTCGACGCAGCTTATGATCTTATGGCTACGACGGCCGAAGCTGCCAGTAGGATCGAGCGTAAACAGCTTCCGCCCGCAATTGAGAAGGCTGCCAAGAAGAAAATTGCATCCGCAAACGGCAAGAGGAGCGGAGACAAGCGAAGGAAAAAGGCGGCAGCTACATGGGAGCCGCATGCGGAAGAACTCGCCCTGCAAGCCCGCTGCAATAACCCAGGAGCCTCACAAGAGGCCATCGCTGACGAGATTATATCGGGGTGGAAGCTGACTTCTTGTGAGCCGCCTGGCCACCGAACTTCAGTGCGATTTGTTTCCGCTCTGATAAAAGTCGGGAAACTTCCGCCACGAACTAGTTCGTGACTGACATGAGCTGGCTCATGTGATAGACGCAGCCGCACGAATCGCTATCTTGTCGCAATGTAACGCGATGGAGAATTGCAGCGTGCATCTCTTGTCGCGTTCTTATCGACAAGAGGTTTTCGATGCAAGTTTTGACTCTCAACGAGGCCGCAAAGCGTGCGAGCCTCACCCGCCGCTCTATCGAGAGGTTGCTAGCGGGTGGTGAGGGCCCTGCCATTGTGGTCCTCGGCAAGCGCCGGAAAGGTATTCTCGACACCGACCTTGATGCTTGGCTGCGTTCTCGCCGTCGTCCTGCGCCCGGTGAAGGCGCCAAGCCCTCCAATCAAGAAGAGGTCGTTTAAAGATGACCTTCCAAAGCGAAACCCGGCGCGCTGGCGGTGCGGCCGGGCTTCTGAATAGGTCATGCTTGGCGGCTGACGGTTCAGAGAATACCAAGCAAGGTGCGTTTTTTTGTGCGATTTGTACCAAGTTATTTGCAGGATATGTGCGCTTCCTCACCTTAAGCGGTGAGCAATTGCTCATGGCGGCGATCCTCATTGTGGAGGGTCGCCAATGAAGCGAATCGATTTCGATCAAATCAACCGTGCGGCTCTCGCGAACTTTACCACCTTGCTGGCGCGCGTTCTGCCGAATGGAAAGCAGGTTCACCGCGAGTGGGTTGCTCTCAACCCGCGACGTGCAGACCGGCGCCTTGGGAGCTTTAAGATCAATCGCTACAACGGCCGCTGGGCAGATTTTGCGACGGGAGACAAGGGCGGCGACCCGATCTCGCTTGTGGCCTACGTAGAGGACATTTCCCAGGCGGAAGCTGCCCGGCGGCTTGCCCGAATGCTCGGCATCGATTCCGAGGTGCGCCTATGAACGCGCTTCTGCAATCCGACAAGTTCGCGCCGTTAATCGCTGGGAAACTTGCTGCCGCAGCAAATAAAACCGCGCCGGGCGATGATTCCGAATGCATCGTGCCGGTGCCGGACGGTGCGCCTCCATTGCCTGAAAGCCATCGGGATTTGGGCAAGCCCGCGGTGATGTGGACATATCGCGATCCCGACGGCAACGTCATATTCCACATTGCGCGGTTCGGGACCCCTGATGGCAAACAAATCCGACCCTTGTCTCTCTGGCGTACATCCAATGGGCGGCTAGATTGGCGGTGGAAAGGAGTTCCCGAGCCGAGGCCTTTGTATGGTCTAGATAAGCTTGTAACTTCTCCCGATGCACCAGTTGTCGTTTGCGAGAGCGAAAAAGCGGCCGATGCCGCAGCGAGCATCTTTCCAAATAGCGTTTGTGTCACCTCGCCTGGCGGATCGCAAGCTGCCGAGAAAGCAGATTGGGCCCTGCTTGCTGACCGTAGGGTTATTATCTGGCCGGATGCCGATGAACCCGGTTTGAAATACGCCAATGCGGTTGCGGCCATCCTCCACGGGCAGTCTTGTGATGTCTTAGTGATCGAGGCCATGGCTCTTGCGGGCACGGCGCCCGACGGTTCCCAGCGCGAGCCTGAACTGGGCTGGGATGCCGCGGACGCAATCGGCGAATGGGATCCGAATGCGTTGAGGAAGGCGGCCGTTAACCTCGCCAAGCCATATGAGCCTGGCCCGCAATTCGTCTCATGGGGCGATTTCTCGGTGACCGCAAAGGGCCTTCACCTGAACAAGAAGGCCAGGGGCGAGGACGCGGAACCCGAGAAGGTGTGGATCGCTGCACCTTTCGAGGTCCTAGGCGTTTGCCGTGATCCCTATGGTAACTCATGGGGCAAGTGGCTGCGTTGGCGCGATGCCGATGGGCGAGTCCATACCCGCCATATTAGCGATGCGGCCTTGCAGGGCGATCCATCCGCGCTTTGCGCTGGTCTTGCCGATGAGGGCTTAAGCATCAACCGAACCCAGCAACGGGTTCTGCTCACTTATCTAGGTGGATGCAGCGTCAAGAGCCGGATGACACTGGTTCGCCACACCGGCTGGCACCATATCGGTGGCATTGAAGTCTTCGTCCTACCGAACGAGACAATCGGGCCGCGCGGTGCCGAGCGCGTCATTTTGGATAGTTCGGCAACCGGGCCTTATGATGCGCGTGGCTCGCTTAAAGATTGGCAAGGTGGCGTTGGCACGTTGGCGAGCGGCCATACCTTGCCAGTGCTGGCTATATCGGCTGCTTTGGCTGGTCCGCTTCTTCATCTTGCTGGGCAAGAGGGTGGTGGCCTTCACGTCTTTGGCGGCTCATCGCGGGGCAAGACCACGCTCTTGCAGATAGCCGCCTCCGTCTGGGGACGCGGCGCGACGCCGGGCTATGTGCGGGCATGGCGCGCAACCGCCAATGGTCTTGAAGGCGCCGCGGCCTCAGCTGCGGACACTCTGCTCGTGCTCGATGAACTCGGCGTTATCGATGCCCGTGATGCGCAATCGGCGATCTATGGGCTTGCCAATGGCGCCGGTAAGGCTCGGGCGACTCGCGATGGATCCCTACGTGAACCAAAGAGCTGGCGGATCTTGACCCTATCGAGCGGCGAACTCCCGGTTGAGGCGAAACTTACGGAAGATCGCGGCAAGAGGGCGCGCGCCGGGCAATTAGTGCGGCTGCTCGATCTTCCCGCCGACAGGGGAATGGGCTTTGGCGTATTCGACCACGCTGGGCCGGACCGCGATGCTGGCAAGCTTGCCAAGGCATTCAAGTATGCCGCGATTTCTGCCTATGGCACGGCCGGGCCGGAATTCGTACGCCGAGTCATCAACGAGAACATTGACGAGGTCGCGAACATCATCCGCGATATGATCCGCGGCTTTATCGAAACGAATATCCCGGCTGGGGCCGATGGCCAGATTGACCGAGCAGCACAACGGCTTGGGCTCATTGCTGCGGCGGGGAACTTGCGACCGCTTTAAACGTCACGCCCTGGCAGGAAGGCGAAGCAACGGCGGCTGCGGCATGGGCTCTTGAGCAATGGATTGAGCATCGCGGCGGAACGGAACCCGCCGAAGTCCGGCAAGCGATTGAGCAGGTGCGGCTCTTTATCGAACAGCATGGTGAGGCGCGGTTTGAGCCGTTGGACGATGCAGATGCGCGGCCGGTCAATAACCGGGCAGGTTGGCGCAAGGGGAGC
The DNA here is from genome assembly GCA_035652855.1 of Candidatus Acidiferrum sp. Classification (GTDB taxonomy): domain Bacteria; phylum Acidobacteriota; class Terriglobia; order Acidiferrales; family UBA7541; genus Acidiferrum. The sequence goes on along the minus strand of DASRCZ010000082.1, from coordinate 15,495 downwards.
GGGCCGGGCTCTGAGTGGATGATCCCCCCGCAAGTCTGGAAAGCGGAAATCTGCGCTGGGCTTGATCCTACTATGGTTGCGCGAGTGCTTGCCGAGCGCGGGATGTTGCGGCGGCAGGATGGGCGAAACCTTCAATGCAACGTCAAAATCGACGGAGCATCGAAGCGTGCCTATGTGCTGCTCTCACAAATCTTGGCCGGGGGTGACAATGCGCCCTGAAGTTGTTGCCAGACTGCAAAGCATAATCCGCGGCGGCTTTAACGACATGCACGCCGTAACCGTCGTACCGGTCGTAACCGGTAATCAAGGTTACGACGTGAACTCATTGACGTTACAGCGGTTACGACAGTTACGACATGAAAACACCAAGGAGGAAAATACTGCAAAGGCTGTCGTAACCGATGCCGTAGCCCCTCTAGCCGAACCAGACCCTGTGGCGCTTGAAGAACGCAAAGCCACGGCGATGGGCGCCGTTCCGGAGCGCTATCTCGATGCTTGGGCAAGGCTTCAATTGCAGTGCCCGGCGGGTATCGATGAGGTCCTCTGGCAGCGAGCCGTCGATGACGCTGGGCTCTTTTTGGATCAGTGGGGAAGAACGGCGGCCCGGTACGGCTGGACGCCCGGCGAGCTGTTTAATGTTCCCGCCGCTGGCAAGCAGGGCGGATTAATTTGGTTTTTAGGGGGTGAGCGCTTGCGGCTTTTGACCGAGCGCCGGGTTTTCACTTTGCTGGGAAGGGTCTTTGAAAGATGACCGCGCATGCTCTCTTAGGCGGCGTGCTTTATTGCGAGCCGGAGCGGCGCACGGCCAAGAGCGGCAAGCCCTTGGTGATAGCAACCATCCGCATCAAGCATGCGATGCCTTTTGAGTCGGGCTGATGAAGGAGAAGGCACGCTGGAACTTCGCTCTTTGTGCTGAGCTCTTTTTTTCTTCGCTCGCAGCAAAACTAGCGCTGGAGGCTCGATGCCAATTCCTGCTTATTCCCAAGATAGGCAAGCGGCGGGTACGCGCAGCGATACATGCTTATACGCCTGCCTTCAGGATCGAGCTCGCGACGGCGTTGACGGCCGCTCACTGCCAGCAGCTTTACCACGAGATGGGTGGAGACCTCCAGGATACATCGACTTCTGACCAACGGAAGGAGCAACCCATGCGACCGCTGCCAAACGCCAGACAGGAAGCCTTCGCTCATCTCGTGGCGGCCGGTCATTCCGCGACGGCCGCCTATGCACGCGCCTATGGCCGGGATCGCGACGTTACAAGCCGGGTGAACGGAAATCGGCTGCTAACAAAGACTAACATCCGGGATAGGATTGCTCAAATCCGCCATGAAGCAGCTCTCGCCTCCTTTCCCATGCTGCGGCAGGTCATAAAACAAGCCGAGTGGAGGGCAGTTGAGCGCATCAGGCGCGGCTCTTTCAAGCAGGCCTTCGAGGCCGCCGGGCGTTTTGCGGAGATGGTCATCGGGTTGTTGGGTTAACGGCCTTTCAAACAATTTCTGGCGATTTGACTCTGAGGCAAGCTCACCTGTCTGCAACACAAGGGTAAATCTGCCCAGAAACTAATCTTAGCAGTCCCCGAGGGGTGCAAACTGCAGGGGAAGGTGGGGCGCTTTTGGGCTTGGCCAAATCACTTTTACCATTTGACCTGGAACTCCTTTTAGGGGCTCCGCGCGAGATTTAATTCGAATGCCGAACCACATTTTCGGATTTTGGGGAAAATCCAGAATTTCGGATCTGGGAAAGCTGGAACGCCATCCGCTGGCGTTCCACATGCTGGACGTCGCTGCGTGCGCAGAGCAAATCCTTGCGGCACGGCCCAGACAGCTTCAGCAGATTGCCTCGCGTTCCGGCATCGATTGCCGGGGCTTAGCGGCGACGGTCATACGCCTGGCGGCGCTGCACGATATTGGAAAGTGCGCTCGAGGGTTTCAGGCAAAAGTCCCAGCACTTTGGCCCGACGCGTTCGGGCCGTGCTCCGAAGCGCTTGACGTTCCGCCCGTGCGCCACGACGAGGCCGGGCTTTGGCTGCTTACCGGAGAACGGAATCCACTGCGAAAGCTAGCGTGCGAGCTGCTGCCGGGTCTGGGTGCCAGCGCGCGCAAAAAAATTCTTCAGGCCGTATGCGGGCACCACGGCGAACCGGTGAACACTGGGCACATCGGCGAGAGAGACCCGCGGATCGGCAGCAAGGCCGCGGAGAACGCGCTCGATTTATGCCGCGCGCTTCTTTCGGTTTTGCCTGCAGGCGCGCCGCCGAAGATTCCCGAATCCGCTATTGCGCCCTTGTCGTTTGCACTCGCTGGTCTGACGATCCTCGCTGATTGGCTCGGCTCTAACACGCGTTGGTTCCGCTTTCAGGAACCATCTGGGCGTCACGAAACCGTCGAGGCAGAACTCGCGGAATATTGGGCGTCCGCTCGCCGTCAGGCAAAGCTTGCCATGATGCAAGCAGGGCTCTCGCCTGCGGAAAGCGCGCCGTTCGCCGGCTTGAAAAATCTCTTTCCGCTGCCGGACATATCGCAATTGACGCCGCTTCAGGCGCGCGCGGAATCGCTCAGTCTACCCGCGAAGGCCCCAAAGCTCATCCTCTTCGAGGACATGACGGGCGCGGGCAAGACGGAAGCCGCCGTAACGCTGGCGCACCGCCTCATCGCAAATGGCGAGTCACATGGCGTCTATATCGCCCTGCCCACCATGGCGACCGCCAACGCGATGTTCGAGCGACTCGCCAAGTCTTACCGGAACATGTTTTGCCCGGAGGCAAGCCCGTCGATTATGCTCGTTCACGGAAAACGAAGGCTCGTCGAGGGGTTTGCGACCCTCCCCTGCGAAATCGCGGTCGGCGAAGGCGTGAAAGAGAGTTATTCCGAAGAGGATCCTTCGCAGATTTCGGCCTCCGCATTTTGCGCCGATTGGATCGCGCGGTCGAATAAGCAAGCATTTCTGGCGCAGGTCGGCGCAGGCACGATCGACCAGGCACTGCTCTCGGTTCTCCCGGCCCGGCATCAAGCGCTGCGGCTGTGGGGTCTTGCCGATAAGGTTTTGATCATCGATGAAGCGCATGCCTATGACGCCTATATGGGCAGAGAGATCGAAACGCTCTTACGGTTCCACGCCGAATTCGGCGGTTCGGCGATCGTTCTTTCAGCGACTCTTCCGCGCGCGAAGAGAGCCGCACTGATCAACGCATTCCAGCAGGGGCTCGGCGGCGCACAGGCATCATTCAAATCGAAAACCTCCGCCTATCCGCTTGTGACGATTGCTTTCGTGGGCGGAGTTGAAGAAATCCCAAGTGCTCTGCGCGATGGGCTCTCACGCCAGGTGCGCGTAGTTCGAGCGGGAAGCGTGGAGGAAGCTCATGCCGCCGTTCTTAATGCCGCGCGTGGGGGCGCTGCGGTTGCCTTGATCCGGAACACGGTCGATGAAGCCCTCGTAAGCCACGAAGCGCTTGCGCGCGAGTTCAATGGGGAAAAGCTTCTCTTTCATGCGCGCTTCGCTATGTGCGACCGGCTTACGATTGAGGATGCAGTTCTCGAAAAGTTTGGAAAACGCAGTCAGCGGCGTGCCGGAATACTTGTGGCGACCCAGGTCATCGAGCAGTCACTCGATCTCGATTTCGATTTCATCGTCACCGATCTTGCGCCCATCGATCTTCTCATTCAGCGCGCGGGCCGGCTGTGGCGCCACATGGACGTTCGCCCTGCGCCAACGCGCCCGCGGGCCGAACCTGAAATGATGGTGATCTCCGCCGAGCCCGCAGATGATGCCGGGCCAGGCTGGCTCGACGCGGTTCTGCCCAAAACCAAAATCGTCTATGGCGAGGACGCCGCGCTGCTCTGGCGCTCCGCGAAAGTCTTGTTCGATGCGGGCCAAATCGTCAGCAAGACGCGGGGCGAGAACGAGGGGGATTCGCCGGGCGAGATCCGGTCGCTGATCGAAGCGGTTTATGGCGAGGAAAAGTTCGCTATTCCAGATGCGCTGAAGACGGCGGAAAACCGGGCAAGGGGGAAAGAGAGCGCCGATCGCTCGCAGGCGCGTTATAATGTCCTCGAATTCAACGAGGGCTATGATCTTTGTGGCGGCCGATGGGAGTCGGATGCGCGCATCCCGACTCGCCTCGGCGATGAGACCACCACATTGCGCCTCGCGGTCACCGCGGGCGGCCGCTTGCACCCCTGGGCCGCGCGCGATGCCGAATTGAAAAATGCAAGGCGCGGCTGGGCGCTCTCGGAAGTCTCTGTACGAAAGAGCCGCTGCGCGGGCGTTCCCAAGCCTTTAGCCGGCATCGGCGCGTTGCTTGCCGAGGCGCAGCGGCATTGGACCGTGTCGGAGCGCGAGATTCCAGTGCTGATCCTCTCGCCGGACAGAGAAAATCCGGAAGTCTGGCGCGGCACGGTTGTGGACGGCAGGGGGCGGGAGACCTGCGTCACCTATTCAAATCGCTGCGGGTTGACATTCTAGATTATTTTTCATGAGATTGGCTAAGCGGCTAAGCTTAGTACGTTTGTTACTTGTTCGGAAAACCATGACGCAAGCAATTTCAGGAGCCTTCAACCTGCTCACCTCGCCCTGGCTTCCCGTCCGCCGCGCGAAGAGGACCCAAATCGAGTGGATCTCGCCCGCGCAGGTGGCAGAGCCGCAAGACGGACCGCCCGCCGCCTTCGCTTGGCCGCGCCCCGATTTCGATCTCGCCGCGCATGAATTCATGATCGGCCTGCTCGCTGTGACCTTCCCGCCGCAGAGCGCGGAGGATTGGAAGCAGCGGTTCCTCAGTCCTCCTTCTTGCCAAGAGCTGGCGGCGGCATTCGCGCCTTACAAAGACGCCTTCTTTCTCGATGGCGATGGGCCGCGCTTCTTGCAAGATCATGATGAATTGAAACCGGACCCATCGCCGGTCGAAGCGCTCTTGATCGATGCGCCTGGTGCCAACACGATTAAGCTGAACAAAGACCTTCTCGTCAAACGTGGTGGTGTGAGAATCCTGTCGCGCGCGGCTGCCGCGATGGCGCTCTACACGCTGCAGCAATTCGCGCCTTCCGGCGGCGCTGGCCACCGTACCTCGCTGCGCGGCGGCGGACCGCTCGTCACCCTCGCCATTACAGGCGCAGGGGAGGATGCCTCCGCTCCGGCGCTTTGGCAAAGGATCTGGCTCAATGTTCTTAAAGGGGCGCCGCCGGACGCGAATGAAAGGGCGCGAGTCTTCCCCTGGCTCGCGACGACGAAAACTTCGGCGAAAAAGGAAAGCGTGAGCGCCGAGGATGCGCACCCCTTGCAAGCTTTTTTCGGAATGCCGCGCCGCATCCGCCTCAGCTTCGAAAGGAATGATACGAGAAAGCCTTGCGATTTGACGGGCTTAGTCGACGATTTGGTTGTGACGGGGTTCATCAGCGAGCCCTGGGGCGTCAATTACGGGGTTTGGCGCCATCCTCTCACGCCCTATTACAAAGCCAAGACCGACACATTGCCGGTCCACGCGCCCGAGGGCCGCATCGGCTACCGTCAGTGGCTGGGGATTGTTTACGCGGATGAGACTGGGGGCCGCTCCCCTGCGACGATTATGAAGGATGCGCGCGACCGGCTAAGCGATTTGGCCGACGATTTTCCAGAATTCGGCGAGCGCCCGCTGGTCCTTGCCGGCGGATTCGCAATGGATAATATGAAGGCGCTCGCCTTCGCCGAAGCGGAAATGCCGCTGCATCTTGTCAGGGAGGAATCGCTCGCATCCGCTTTTTCCAGATTTGCCTCCATTTTGGTCAACTCCGCCAAAATCGTCGGTTCCCTGCTCGCCGCCTCGATGCGGATCGCATTGTTTAGCGAAAAGGGCCAAGCCGGTTCGGATTCCACAATCCTCGATGTGCCGCGCGAGCGGCTGTGGGAGGAAACAGAAGACAAGTTTCATCGCCTGCTCGATGAAGCGGTGCGCGTGCTCGCAGGCGAGGACGAGGATCCTGACAAGCCGCTGAGAGAAGAGTGGCGCAAGACCCTGGAGCAAACGGCGCTACGCATTTTTGACGATGCCGCGCCAACCGATGCCTTCGGTGAGATCGACCCGGCGCAAGTTGTCAGCGCGCGCAAGCTGCTGGCGCTGGGGCTCAAGGGATACGGAAAATATGGCCAATCGCTTTTCAAAGAGCTCATCCTCACCTCGCTCGAGGAAGCGAAAAAGCGCGGCAAAACGTCACGGAAGAGCAAAGAGGAGACCACGGCATGACGCGTGACGAGGAAAGAAAGCTTGCCGATGCCGCGCGGTTCTGGTGGCAACAGCTCCGGCCTGATCTCTCACGAAATCACAAAGGCGATCCGGGCGCGCTCGCGAGACTGCGGCGCGGCGGCCTGCAAGAAGCGGCGCTCGAACCTGCAACCGCCGATCTTTATCGCCGCATCAAGCCTTTTCTCCGCGATGCGCAGCTCGATGCCTTCGAGACCGCAGCCCTCATCGCAGCGGTTCTTGCCCATGTGCGTGACCACGATCCCCGCCAGTCAGTTGCCCGCGCAGCCGGCGCACAAGGACACAATGACGCGCGCGTGAGCCCATTGCGCTTTCGCAAGATCCTCGCCACCCGCGGCAAGCCCGATTGTCTCATCGCCTTCCGCCGTCTCATTGCGCTGCTTAGTCAGACGGCGAACGCCGGAGACCTCGCCGCCTCTCTCGCCGAATGGAACCAGGACGGCGCGGGCGACAGGAGAAGGACCCGCTGGGCCTTCGACTATTACGACGCAGGCGCGCTAGCGCCACGCGAATCGCAAGACGCGGCCTGATTAATTCTCCCGCAGACACTCCGAAGGAAACATCTGCATGTCCCGTTTCATTCAACTGCATGGATTGAAGTGCTATCCCCCGTCGAACCTCAACCGCGACGACACGGGACGTCCCAAGACCGCATTCATGGGCGGCGCCGAGCGGCTCCGCATTTCTTCTCAGGCGCTCAAACGTGCCATTCGCACGAGCGAAATTTTCAAAGCCGCGCTTGAGGGCCGCCTTGGCGAGCGGACGCAACGTTTCGGAGAAGAGATCGAAAAGCATCTTCTATCGAAAGGGGCCGCGCCTGAAAAAGCGAATTCAATCGCCCGCGAAATCGCACAAGTTTTCGGAAAGGTCGAAGCCGTAGGCGAAAAGGGCGCGAAAGAGAAACAAAAGGAAGAGCTTCCCTCGCCGCGCACGGCGCAACTCGCCTTCATCGGTCCGAAGGAGCGCGCTGAGGCCCTTGCGCTCGCCGAACGCAAGCTCCAAGGCGAAACAATCGAGGTGGCGCCCGAGCTCATCCTGAAGCGCGCAGACACCGCGGCTGACATTGCCATGTTCGGCAGAATGCTCGCCGACAACCCTGACTTCAACCGCGAAGCCGCCGTGCAGGTGGCGCACGCCATCACAACCCACAAAGTCGCGGTCGAGGACGATTTCTACACGGCCGTCGACGATCTGAAGACAGCCGCCGAAGACGCTGGCGCGGGCTTCATGGGCGAACTCGGCTTCGGTTCCGGCGTCTTTTATCTTTACGTCTGCGTCGATCGAGAGCTTCTCGTCAAGAATCTCGGCGGCGACGAGGCGCTGGCGAAAGCCAGCCTTTCCGCCTTCACCGAGGCTCTCGCCAAAGTGTCTCCCACGGGCAAGCAGGCGAGCTTCGCAAGCCGCGCCTACGCCTCTTACCTCCTGGCGGAGAAAGGCTCGCAGCAGCCGCGAACGCTTGCCTGCGCCTTTACGCGCCCCGTGCGCGGCGATGACCTCGTCGCCGAGTCCATCAAGGTCTTGGAGGCAACGCGCGATGCCATGGACAAGGCCTATGGCGCCTGCGCCGATGCGCGGGAAACAATGAATGTTCCCGCCGAAACCGGGTCGCTTGCCGCGATTCAAGCTTTCGTAACGCAATGGTGAGGCGATGCGCTATCTTGCCTTTACATTGGCTGCGCCGCTCGCCTCTTTCGGTTCGATTGCCGTCGGAGAACGGCGCCCGGGGTGGGACCGGCCCGCGAAATCCGCCGTGCTCGGCATCATCGCTGGGGCTCTCGGTCTAACCCGCGAGGAGACCGAGGCGCACCGCGCGCTTGCTGACGATTATTTCTACGCTGTGCGTGTCGAAGATTTCGGTATGCGCGCGCCGCGCCGGCTCCTCACCGACTATCATACGGCGCAAACGGCACCCTCGACGCGCGGCCGCCGCTTCGCAACTCGGCGGGAAGAATTGTTAGCCGAAAAGCTCGAAACGATCCTCACCCGGCGCGAATACCGGACTGATTGCTGTTTCACCGCCCTGCTCTGGACGCAATCGGCGGCGCCCCGCTATCCGGTCGACGCCATTGCCGCAGCCCTGCGGACCCCTGCCTTCACGCCTTATCTCGGGCGCAAATCCTGTCCGCTGACGCTACCTATGGCGCCGCGTCTCGTCGAGGCGGAAGACCCGCTCGAAGCCTTTCAAACCATTGACTCCGGGGAGCCCGACGAAAGGAAAGAATTTAGAAAGAGTCGCGGCATCGCCGCAAAGCCTATTCGTGTCGCGCTCGACGCCGCAGCGCGTCCCAGCGCCACCGGCGTGGACATGCGGATCGAAAAACGGCGTGACTCCCTCATCCACCGGGGGCGCTGGCAATTTGGGCTGCGGGAGGAGGTGATCATTCCGCTTCCGGGAGGCACCGGTGGCTGACGCCCTGTTTCTCTCCCGCTTGCAATTGCGCCGCGATGCGCCCCCCGCCGCGCTCGCGCCGGTCCTTGCGCCCGATGATGACAATGCGCGCATCGATCTCGGCCATCGCCTGCTCTGGTGGGTGTTTTCGGACGGTCCCAGCCGGCGCCGGGACTTCCTTTGGCGGGAGGAGGATCGCGGCCGTTATCTTGCGCTGTCGCGGCGGCCGCCACAGGACTGCCATGGGCTCTTCGAGATCGAGACAAACTCCTTCGATCCGGCGCTGAGCGAGGGGGATCATCTGCGATTCGCGCTGCGCGCAAACGCGGTGGCGACGAGAAAAGACGAGTCTGGAAAGGCGCGCCGGCGAGATCTCGTTCTCGAAGGGCTGCGGCAATTTCCGAAAGCCGAATTTGCCCTCCACCGCGACCGGATCGCGACAGAGGTTGGCGCGTCATGGCTGCGGGCCCAGGGCGAGAAGCTCGGGTTCGACCTTCAGTCCTGTGCAGCCATTGCCTATCGCAAGGTCAAATTGCAGCGCGCAATCGTGCTCGGCCAGCTCGATCTTAAAGGCACCCTTAAGGTCCGGAGTCCAGAGCTGTTCTTGCAATCTCTCGCCCACGGCTTCGGCAAGGCGAAGGGGTTTGGCTGCGGGCTTATGCTGATAAGGAGGGCCTATTGAGCGGCTCCAGCCCGGCCATTCCGGGCCTGCCCCCGCCAAGGCCCATTCCCCTCAAGGAGCGCTCCTCCATCATGTTCATCGAGAAGGGGCAGCTCGATGTGCTCGATGGCGCCTTCGTAGTCGTGGACAAGAATGGCGTGCGTACGCACATCCCGGTCGGAGGGCTCGCATGCCTGATGCTCGAGCCGGGCGCGCGCATCAGCCATGCCGCCGTTGCGCTTGCCGCGCGCGCGGGAACGCTCGTCGTCTGGGTCGGCGAGGCGGGCGTCAGGCTTTATGCCGCGGGCCAGCCCGGCGGCGCGCGATCGGACCGCCTGCTGTTTCAGGCGCGCCTCGCGCTCGATGAAAGCGCGCGGCTCAAAGTCGTGCGGAAGATGTATGCCCTGCGCTTTGGCGAAGAGGCCCCGGAACGGCGCTCGATCGAGCAATTGCGCGGCATAGAGGGCGCGCGTGTGAAACGGCTTTATGAGCTTCATGCGCGCGAGAACGGGGTCAATTGGCGCAGACGGGATTATGACCCAGACAATTGGAGCGGATCGGATACCCCGAACCGGTGTCTCAGCGCCGGCACCGCCTGCCTTTATGGATTGGCCGAGGCGGCTATCCTCGCCGCGGGCTATGCGCCCGCCATCGGCTTTATTCACACCGGCAAGCCGCAAAGCTTCGTCTATGATGTGGCCGACGTCTACAAGTTCGAGACCGTCGTTCCTATTGCTTTTCAAATCGCCGGCCGCGCGGCGAAGGGCCGCCTCGCGGGCGATCCCGTCGGGGAAACGCGCCGTGCCTGCCGCGATGCTTTTCGCAAGATCAATCTCCTCGAGCGGCTCATTCCGGGCATCGAGGAGATGCTGTCGTCGGGCGGTCTGCCCATGCCGGAGCCGCCTCCCGAAGCGCTGGAACCAGCCTTCTCCGATCCTGGAAGCGTGGGCGATGTTGGTCATCGTGGTTGAGAACGCACCCCCTCGGCTGCGTGGCCGGCTCGCGGTCTGGCTGCTCGAGATCCGCGCGGGCGTCTACGTCGGCGTTTATTCGCGCAAAGTGCGGGAAATGATCTGGGAGCAGGTCGTGGGCTCGATCGGTGAGGGTAACGCCGTGATCGCCTGGTCCGCGCCGAACGACGCGGGATTCGAGTTCGACACTTGCGGCGTAAACAGGCGGGTTCCGGTCGATTTCGATGGATTTCGGCTCGTGGCGTTCCGTCCTGCGGAGGCGCGCGCCGAGAGGACCAGCACACCCCAGCGCTCGGGATCGCAGAATCCGGGCGCCGGGCCAACTTAGAGTCTTCGTGAGTTTTTGAGAAAAAGAACACACGGAGAGCTTCGGTAGCGTTGTTTGACATCGTGAATAGCTAATGAGATCAATGCGTTTGCAGCAAGAGCGTTCCCCGCACACGCGGGGATGAACCGGCGCATCTCGACTTCTGGCGGAGGTGTTTTGAGCGTTCCCCGCACACGCGGGGATGAACCGTTCGCGAACGGCTGCCGAGATAGGCAGCCGCAGCGTTCCCCGCACACGCGGGGATGAACCGTGGGATGAGGTTATATTCAGCGGACTTTTGTCGCGTTCCCCGCACACGCGGGGATGAACCGGTCGACCTGACGCAGGTGCAGAGGCGAGGCCCGCGTTCCCCGCACACGCGGGGATGAACCGGAGGCCGGGCGATTCGTCCTGGACTACAATCGGCGTTCCCCGCACACGCGGGGATGAACCGTCAATAGCGAATCTCTATAAACACGATAGCAAGCGTTCCCCGCACACGCGGGGATGAACCGGCCGATCGTGTGCTGCGTGCGCACCAGGGCGCGCGTTCCCCGCACACGCGGGGATGAACCGGACGAGGCCGCCCGGCCAAAGGATCGGCCAAGGCGTTCCCCGCACACGCGGGGATGAACCGCGGTGAGCGGCTGAAAATCCCTGGGCTGTTCGGCGTTCCCCGCACACGCGGGGATGAACCGCCGGGATGGAGCCTCCGGCCCGTCAGGACCATGCGTTCCCCGCACACGCGGGGATGAACCGCTCTCCGAGGCGGCGCAGGCGATGTTTGCGACGCGTTCCCCGCACACGCGGGGATGAACCGCCAGGCGCCGAGCGGACCAGAGCCTGGCGCGCGCGTTCCCCGCACACGCGGGGATGAACCGGCCGCTCGGGATGGCTGCGGTTGCGCATGTGAGCGTTCCCCGCACACGCGGGGATGAACCGTATACGATAGTCGATTCCAATGGCGATGTCGTGCGTTCCCCGCACACGCGGGGATGAACCGTGCGCAGAGAGCGCCACTCAATCCCTCAACGGGCGTTCCCCGCACACGCGGGGATGAACCGGAGCGCCTGCTGTATCCCAGCACCAGGATTGAGCGTTCCCCGCACACGCGGGGATGAACCGAGGAGCGGGCGCGAGTGAGGGAGTCGCCCTTCGCGTTCCCCGCACACGCGGGGATGAACCGCGCTATTACGAGCTCATCGCGGTGGCGGCGCTGCGTTCCCCGCACACGCGGGGATGAACCGCAGGCCAGGCTGGTGCGTCTCATGTGGGATCAGCGTTCCCCGCACACGCGGGGATGAACCGCCGAGGCCAACGAACTCGAGGACACATTCAGGGCGTTCCCCGCACACGCGGGGATGAACCGTAATCATCCCCCTTGAAGGGCGGGATGTTCGCGCGTTCCCCGCACACGCGGGGATGAACCGTTCTAGCAGCAGTCGCAGGAGTCTTTAATGATGCGTTCCCCGCACACGCGGGGATGAACCGCGGCAGACAGGGCTCAGTGTTCGCGATCCGAAGCGTTCCCCGCACACGCGGGGATGAACCGTGATCTTTTACCAGCGTGCGGCTGCTATCGCCGCGTTCCCCGCACACGCGGGGATGAACCGCCCTGAGGGTGATTGCGGCGGAGAGCCGTGAGGCGTTCCCCGCACACGCGGGGATGAACCGTCCTTTGGTGTGGACTGTTTTCCATTGTGGGGGCGTTCCCCGCACACGCGGGGATGAACCGCGTAATCGAGTCGTATCTCAACGAAGTCCTCGAAATTCATGGGGGCGCGCCATGAGCGCCTCAGCCGATGGCCTGCCCTCCCGCCGGACTCGGGTAGCCGCTCTTGCCGCCGCGCCTATCGCAGCTGCACCCATGGTGGCGGTTGCCGCCGCAGCCGAGCCGGATCGTCGCGCCGTCGAGACCGAGTTCGCGAAAAAGTTAGCGGAACGCCTGATTGCGGCTGGCCTCCGGCTGGCGAGGAAATAGCTGCTTTCGAGGCCGAAGCCGCCGCTCCGCTGGTGAAGTTTGATGAGGCAAGATGCGTCCGGGATGCGAAGCGTGAAGCTTCAGGCCTAGCGGCCGCTGATATTAAGTTCAACGAAGCCGCCGATATGCGATGCGATGCGGCCGATACGGTCCTAAAAGGAGAGTCTCGCACCCCAGAAGGTGCTCGCGCGCTGCTGTTATTTGCAGCCGAGTACGTGGCCAATATGGCGGCACTGACGATGCACGAGAGCTTCTCCGGGTCTTAGTCAACGCGGCACGGGTGATCCATGACCCGAAGGCCGCCATCTCCGGGCAGCTGGATTCAGTCCTGAGCGGCCGCCGCATGGCCGGGTCCATTAGAGATTGGGATGAATGCCCACTCGCTCTCCGGCCCGCGCCCGTTTAGCGGCGCAGTTAGCAGGACGCGTATAAAAAATCGCCCTCCTAAAGGCCTTAAATGTCCCGGCGCCGGGAACTAACCGCCTAGGGGGCTCTGCCTTCTATTTCGTGTCCGGGCTGTGGGCCTTCGGCCCCTTGGCCTACCGCTACTTCAGACGCCCGGAGCCTCTAGGTCTCCTAAATTAACCGGCGCTGGTGAAATTTTATTCCTGCGCCGTGCTGATATTAATAATTCAATGACGGAGTGTTGGGTTGGCCCGAAAATCCTTGCGGCCTGGTGCAGTGGCGCAGCGCCTGCTTAAAGGTCCATCATGCCCCGGATCTGGTTCTCATTTCCGCGAATCTTCGGCGACCGGGCGGGAATATCCTTTGCTCTCGGTGAGCTCACCAAGAAGCCCTCGCATAAGCGCGGGGGCCGATCGTTACGGCGAGATGGCCTCTATCTCCTGCCGAAGCCGGTCGCAATCGGCAACGTGCATGGCCAGCAAAGATTAGAGTGTGGCAAGCACGTTCCTAGCTTGCGCAGAATTCTGCCCGCCGAGCTCCAATTCCGCGACGCGCTTACGTAGTCTAGCAAGCCGGTGCTCGCCGGTGAAAAAGGTTTTCTTCAGCCTTGGCCAACCGCAATTCTAATGTCACCCGGTCCATTTCCCTTGACCTGTGAGAGTGTAGGTCAGCATGGCCCCTGATCCATGAGGACCCGCCTCAAATCAGGGGCCTACTCGGGCGCCTTTTCTAGATAGGCGCTTGGCGGGCGACTGTCCCCGAGCGGCCACATTGGGCGGGAGTTCCAAAAGTCAAGCGGCGGGGCGGGCAGCTTCGGCTCCCGCCGCTGTGGCGAGCCCTTCAAGAGCCGTAGGTCTTTAGTTATTCGCCCGCCGCAGCACTTCGGCCGCATCAAACGCATCTTTAGCGCCGGGCTCGCCGGCATGGAACATAACGACTGTCACACCGATGTCGGACGTAGGCCGATAGATCGGGGTCGAGAATCCCGACACATTAGCGTTGACATATGCGCTGTTGCCATTGGCGGTTCCGGAAGCGCTCCCGGCCGCCGACGAATAGACGCCAGATAGCTGCGAGCCCTGCGCCACATTGGCTTGCTCCAAGCGGAAATGCGTGTAACCGTTTTGGAGGGTTAATTCAGCGGCTCTGTGCAATGTCTGCGGCGCGGCTTGCCCGGCAAAGAGCAGCCCCGAGGCGTGCGTATCAAGCCGAACGACGTTCGGAGCGAGCGGCATTTCCTGAGTGCGGATGCAGCCCGGGATAAAAAGGATGCCAATCAAAACGAGAGGGCGAAATAGACCGGTAAGCTGTGACATTGGAAGCTGCCTCGGGCCAGACCATTGCAGCTTGGTCTAGCATGACCGCGGCCGCTAAATTCGGGCGCGATCAAATTCGCCATAACTGTGGTTGTCGCGCCACAACTTCCGAACGCTGCCATTTGGCTGCAGATTGCAGTGCAAGCGATCGGGCGCCCGCGGTATCCAATTGAAATGTCGGAGCATCGCACTAGCCGCAAGGGAACTTGGGCCGTGGCCTCTCTCCCTGGAAGGGGGCGCGTGGCAGGCAGCACCCGCGGACGTCGACGGACCGGCTTTGGCCTACGCGGTCGCTCCAATTGGCTCCAATATCGAAGCGTCATCGTTCTCGGGCTTGTTCACCCGAGTCGAGATCGGCCAAATCTGCAATGGGGCACCCGCGAACGGCCGCGTTAACTCGCGCGGATCAGGCTCGTCCCTCAGCCAGCGGCGTAATCCCCCGGCGCGAGGATCAGCGGCATGCGGTCGTGGATCTGAGCCACCAATACGTTGGCTTTCGTGGTGGTTACGGCGAATGTGCGAATCCAATCGCCCAATGACGGCTCCTTCCAGTTCTCCCAAAGCCACCGATCCCGAACGGCTTGCTGTCCTTCATAGCGATCGCGTAAGGCTGTTTTGCATTCTGGCCCCTAATCGCCTTCGACTCGAAAAAGCCGTCCACCGGGACAATGCAGAGCCACCAGCGCCGGTAGGCATCCCGGAACATAGGCAGAGCGTGCGCCGTCTCGCATTTGGCGTTGATCGGCTTGCGGCCGCCCTTTGGATCTTGGCACCAATGGGGGATAAGGCCCCACCGCAATGGATCGAGCGATACCTCGCCCGTCTCGTGATTGCGCCGGATCACAAGCAGCTCCTGGCCAGGGGCCCCATTCCAGCGCGACGGAAAATTGTGCGCGGCTATCGCGCAGGCTCATGCCGTCGACGATGGCATAGCCTGCTGGTTCGCTGCTCTGGATGATTCTGCCGCACATGATCCTTATCTGGCGATCGCTCGAAAACCAAAGTCCGGCAGCGCGCGACGCGCGAAATTGCTTCTGGCGGGTCCGCTACAGGTCCGCTATTTCGGGCTCGATTTTGGCCGCCTTAGATAAGCTCTTGATTTCCTTGGTGAGCGCGGCGGGAATCGAACCCGCGACCCCCTGATTAAAAGTCAGATGCTCTACCGGCTGAGCTACGCGCTCTTCAACCCAAGGGCCTCGATCAAGTAGCCCCGACGAGCTGAGGGGTCAACGGCTA
>DASRCZ010000081.1:0-14699 GCA_035652855.1 Candidatus Acidiferrum sp. | reverse complement strand
ATGCTTCTTGTTCAGATACCATTGCTGAAGGATGCCGACCAGACCGCTCGTCAAAATATACACCGCCAGGCCGCTCGGATAGGGAATCACAATGAAAAGCGCCGCCATGCTGATGGGCATGAACTTCATCATGGCTTGCTGTTGCGGGTCCGCCGAGGTCATGGGCGTCATCTTCGATGAAAAGTACATCGAGACACCCATTAGCACCGGCAAGATGTAATAAGGGTCCTTTGCCGAAAGGTCGCGTATCCACCAGAACCATGGCGCGTGGCGCAACTCGATCGTGCCTTGGAGCGCGCGGTAGAGGCCAAACCAGATCGGGAACTGCAAAAGCTGCGGAATGCATCCCCCGACCGGGTTGACTCCCTCGCGCTGGTAAACCGCCATCACTTCCTTGTTCATTTCCGCTTTGCGCGGATCGCGCATCGAGTACTTCTTGTAGCGGTCTTGAATCGCCTTGATTTCCGGCGCGACGCGCTGCATTTTCAGCGTGGTGCGGTAGCTCGAAATGCGCAGCGGGAAAAGGACCATGTTCAGCGCCAGGGTCAGCACGACGATGGCCCAGCCCCAATTCGGAACCCAGCCATGGATCCACTTCAATAAGTGGAAGAGCGGGTCGGCAATGAACTCGAGCCAGCCAAAATTCACCAGGCCTTGCAACGGCGGGTTCATCTTTTTCAGGTCGTCGTAGTCTTTCGGACCGACGTATAGACGCACCTTCAGCGGCTGTTGCGGCTCGGATTGCGCCGTGGCGACCTGCGGCACGTCTTCCGTTTTGTCCTGATTGTCTTGTTTGTAGTTGTAGGCGCCTTTCCAGTAGCGAATCTGCAGAGATTGCGGCGCGGAACCGTTTGGCGGGAGAAACGCCGCGGCGAAGTAGCGGTCCTCGATTCCCGTGAAGTCCTTGCCACCTTGCCAAACGCCTTGGGGCCATTTCTCGATGGTCTCAAGCTTCTTGTGCGGAATCACGGTGATCTTCCCGTTTTCCGCGTAGACGATTTCGACGGTCTCGATCGGGATGGGATTCGTCACCGTCAGGTCGCCGAAGCCGCCGAGCCACGCGATTCCCGCATGAACCGGCTTGCCATCCACGGTCACGGCGGCATCGATGCGCACTACGTAGGTGTGATCAAAGTGGAAGCGCTTCGTGACGGCAACGTGGCCATCGCTCCAGGAAAACTCCAGATCAGCGGGCGCGCGCAGGTTGCCGCTCGCGGCGCTGGTTTCATAGAGTCCGTCATTTGCGGCCTTTTCCCAATCCGCGTTGTCCAGCGCGACAGCCAGAGGCCAGCCGCCGGTTTGTTCCGAAACCTTCGGATGCACCAGGTCCAGCGTCTGCGGCGGATTGCTGTCGTCCTTGTATTTTTTTAGCTGCCAACTCCTGGCTACCGCGCCGTGATTCGAAAATTCGACGCGGTAAAGATCGTTTTCAACCACGATGGAGCGCTCCTCCGCCGCGCTCTTGGGCGGCGTGGCGGGCGCGGGCGCCGCATGAATCGTTGAAGGCGCAGCCGCCTTCGGCGTCTCACTCTTCCCCGGAGTATTACCGGAAATCGTTCCCGGTGTTGCCGGCGCGCTCGGTGTTGCCTGCGGTCCTTGCGTCGGATTCGGCGAAGGCTTCGGACCAAAATATTTGGTCCAGACGATCACGACAACCATGCAGAGCAGCGCTGCTAGCAGCAGGCGCAATTCAGAAAACTTGTCTTTCGGCTGGTTTGGGTTCACTGGATTCCCACGTGCGCCTTAGGGCGGAGGCCGTCTGACCCCAGAGCGCCCACGGCGTCTCCTCCACCCGGGCGATGGCCGGCCAATGCTCGATTCTTCCATTGCTCCGGAACCGGGTCGTAGCCGAATCTGCCCGAGAGCGGATGGCAGCGCAGCAGCCGCTTTAGTCCCAGCCATGAGCCGCGCCACAGGCCGAAGCGCTCGATCGCCTGATAGGCGAAAACCGAGCAGGTCGGCACATAACGGCAAGAGCCTGCGAAAAAAATCGAGAAGTACGTCTTATAGATACGCAATGCGAGAAGCGCCGCTTTCACTCCTATGCTTTTCACGGCGCCTGGCTCGTTTCGCCCGGGTTCCGCAAAGGGCTCAGCAGGCGCAGCAGTTCGCTCTCGAGCGTCGCAAAGGGCGCTTGGTCCGCCGCATGTTTCGGGTGTATGACGATGTCCCATCCTCTGGGCAACTCCTGCCGATGCAGCCGGATGATTTCGCGAACACGCCGCCGCATGCGGTTCCGCGTCACCGCGCTGCCCATCGCTTTCTTGATGCTGAATCCGTAACGGCAGTGCGGCAACTGGTTCGGGCGATAAAAAAGGGTGAAGAGAGAATTCGAGCGGCGTCTGGCTGCGCGGTAAACGGCGTCAAAATCGCCTTTCCGCACCAGCCGCGCCTCGCGCGGAAAGCCGAGTTCGCCCCGCTCACTCCGGCGTGAGCCGATGGCGTCCCTTCTTGCGGCGCGCCGCCAGCACCTTGCGGCCGCCCACACTCTTCATGCGCGCCCGGAAGCCGTGTGTCTTGGCGCGGCGTCTTCGGCGCGGTTGATATGTCCGCTTTGGCAAGCCTTCCTCCCCTTTCCCTGCGTACAGCCGCAAAGTTCGGCTGGTTCCGAATAAATTAGTGTATGCGAGGCTCGCTCGCATGGTCAAGAAAACGCGGCGGGACTCCTGGGAGAAGGTCTGGAAAATGTTGGGACGACCCTCGGAAAACCGGGTCGCGGTGAAGACGTGCATGGCGCGCCAAATTGTGTATCATTGGGGTACACGGGAAAGGAGGCTGATCCATAAAATGAAAACTTCTGATTGTAGTGGCAAACGTGAGGTGGCTGAGGCTTAAGGCTTGAGCTGTTAAGCCCTCGCGAAATACGGATTCGCAAAGGCGCTCGCGCCTTCAGCCAATCCCAAACAGACTACCGGCGGCTCCGCAAGCGATTGCGGAGCCGCTCTGTTTTTCCGGGGCAGACAAGTGCGCGAAGGGTTCACGGGGTTTGCGCGGACCATTGCTGAAATCATCGCGTGTCGCGAGATAGGAGTTGCGGCCCCGCTCTTTCTGGGGCTACCGTACTGTGAATCCTGAATCCAGAGGACGGTGAAATGAAGCACGGCACAAGAATGGCTGTCGTCGGGCTGGCGTCCCTGCTTTGCGCCGCCCCTTCGTTTCGAGCGCAAGAAACCGGCGCGAAACGCGTCGAAACGCGGCTTAAGGCGGCGGAAAAGGGTCAGAGCAGCCCAGCCATCGACGAGGTACTGAACGTCATTTTTGCGACGCACCGCTTTGAGCAGGCCGCCATCTCACCAGATGGACAGCGCGTCGCCTGGGTCGAGGACGTGGTCAGCCGGCACGGTCAGCCCACCGGCAAGACGGTGATCTATGTGGCTGAACTCAACTCTTCCGCGAAGCCGCACCGCATCAGCGCCGAAGCCGCGGATGCCATCGGCGACGAAGGCAGCGTCGCATGGTCCCGAGATAGCAAAGAGCTCGCGTTCCTTTCCGATGCGGCGAAAGCCGGGCAGCTTCAGCTTTACATCGCCAGCGCCGCGGGCGGGCCGGCCAGGAAGCTCACCAGCGTGAAGGGATTCCTGCAGGCGCCCGCCTTTTCTCCCGACGGCAGGACCCTAGCCGTGCTTTTCACAGAAAACATGACGAAGGCCGCGGGCCCGCTCGTGGCCGAGGAACATCCAACCGGCGTCATTAAGGACGCGTTTTATGAGCAGCGGCTCGCGCTCGTCGATGCCGGCGGCGGCAACTTCCGCCAGATTTCGCCGGCTGACACGTATATTTACGAATATGGCTGGTCGCCCGACGGTCGCCGCTTCGTGGTTTCCTCGGCGCAAGGCAACGGCGACAACAACTGGTGGATCGCCCAGCTCTCGACTCTGGACGCCGCTACCGGCCTGATGAAACCGCTCTACAAACCCGCCCTGCAAGTCGCCTCGCCCATTTGGTCGCCGGACGGTAAGCGCATCGCATTCATCCAAGGCTTGATGAGCGATGAAGGAATTACCGGCGGCGATGTCTATACCGTTAGCGCGTCTGGTGGCGAGGCGCAAAACCTGACGCCGGACAGCAAATCGTCCGCGAGCTGGATCTCGTGGACCAAGCCAGGAAAAGTTCTCACTGCAGGGTACCTCAAGGGAAACTCCGCTATCGCCTTGCTGGATCCGGCGAGCCGCTCGACGGAACCGCTCTGGCAGGGCGACGAACGCCTGCAAGCCAATGGCTGGGGCCCGACGATTTCCGTGGCCGATGACGGCAAAACCGTCGGGGTCATTCGACAAGCCATGGGCACCGCCCCCGAAGTCTGGGCCGGCGGCATTGGTTCCTGGAAACAGGTCACGCATAAGAATGACAAGCTGCAGCCTGCGTGGGGCCCGGTGAAGAGCCTCACCTGGAAGAGCGACGGCCACGAAGTGCAAGGCTGGCTCGTCTATCCGCGCAACTTCGATCCTGGGAAAAAATACCCGCTGGTGGTGCAGGTACACGGCGGCCCGAGCTATGCGGCCATGTCCGATTGGCCCGCGGTGCATAGCTTTTCCGCGCCGCTCTCCGGCTCCGGCTACTTCGTACTGGAGCCCAATCCGCGCGGCAGCTACGGCCAGGGCGAAGCCTTCACCCGCGCCAACGTGAAGGATTTCGGATATGGCGATTTTCGGGACATCATGGCTGGTGTGGACGCCGCCATCAAAGCCGCGCCCATTGATGAAAACCGCCTCGGTCTTGCCGGCTGGAGCTACGGCGGTTACATGACCATGTGGGGCGTCACGCAGACCAATCGCTTCAAAGCCGCGGTGGCCGGAGCGGGCATCGCCAATTGGCAGAGCTACTACGGAGAAAATCAGATCGATCAGTGGATGATTCCGTTCTTCGGCAAGTCCGTCTATGACGACCCCGAGGTGTACGCCAGGAGCGCACCCCTCAGCTTCATCAAGAAGGTGAAGACGCCGACGCTCGTGGTAGTGGGCGATAGCGATGGTGAATGCCCTACTCCGCAATCCTACGAATTCTGGCACGCACTCAAGACCTTAAACGTCGAGACAGAACTCGTCGTTTACGAGCACGAAGGCCATCTCTTCGCGAACCCGAAGCACCAACGCGACGTGCTTGAACGCATGGTCGCCTGGTTCAACGGCCACTTGAAATAGCCGAGTGCTCCGGCATCGCGCGGCTTGCCGATCCAGATCGACAAAATGCGCCTCGAGTCTTCCGTTCGATAGAAGCCGCGAGTATCATCAATTCTTTCGCAAATGGGCCGGTGAGCTGTCGGTAAGAGTTCGCGTTCGGAGCGTCACGGCGCGAGCCTTGGGGGCGGGGTTGTCGGATAAAGTGCCCGGGAACAAGGTGCCCGAGAATAAGGCGGAAAAACCGCTGGCGGGCATCATCATGGGGTCGTCGTCGGATTGGGAGACGATGGAGCACGCGTCGAAAATGCTGGCGGATCTGGGAGTGCCGCACGAGACGCGCGTGGTTTCCGCACATCGCACACCGGATTTGCTCTTCGAGTATGCGGCGGGAGCGGAAGCGCGCGGAATCGAAGTGATCATAGCGGGAGCCGGAGGAGCGGCGCATCTGCCGGGTATGACTGCGGCGAAAACGGTGTTGCCGGTCCTGGGCGTGCCGGTTGAATCGAAGGCTCTGAAGGGGCTGGATTCGCTCCTTTCGATTGCGCAGATGCCGAGCGGGATTCCGGTGGGGACGCTGGCGATCGGCAAGGCGGGCGCAACGAATGCGGCCCTGCTTGCGGCGGCGATTCTGGGAGCGAAGCATCCGGAGATTCGCGAAGCGGTGCGGAAGTTTCGCGCCGCGCAAACGGCGAAGGTGCTGGCGAATCCAAATCCGGCGGCTGGCGGAGTTGTGCTCAGCGCACAACGGCGCGAAGACGGCCTGGCGAGGGACGAAAAGCAAATTCCGCGGTCACGCGCCACCCGCGGAATGGCAAGAGCCAAATCGAACAAACCGAAACTTCGCGACTGAGCGGGAGCGACGGGAAGTGACGACAATTGGGATTTTGGGCGGAGGGCAGCTCGGCTACATGCTGGCGCTGGCTGGCTATCCGCTAGGCTTGCACTTCAAGTTTCTGGACCCTTCGCCGGAAGCGCCGGTGGGACGCATCGCGCATCGCGTGACGGCCCAATTTGACGACAGGAAGGCGCTGGAAAAACTGGCCGCGGGAATCGAACTCGTGACCTACGAGTTTGAAAACGTTCCGGTGGATAGCGCGCGATTCCTGGAGAAGCTGCTGCCCGTGCTGCCGGCGCCCGTGGCGCTCGAGGTGGCGCAAGACCGGCTTTCGGAAAAGCAAACATTTCAGAAGCTTGGCATTGCGACGACGGAATACGCGGCGCCAAAGGTGGGAGAGGATCCGGCCGTCGCATTGAAGACGGTAGGTTACCCTGCGGTGATCAAGACACGCCGGATGGGCTACGACGGCAAAGGCCAATGGAAGGTGGAGAACCCGGAAGAGTTCGCGGCCGTGCGCGGCGAATTGCCGAAGGTCCCGCTGATCGTAGAGCATTTTGTCAAGTTCCGAAGGGAACTTTCCGTGCTGGCCGTGCGGTCGCGGACGGGGGAAATCGCGATTTATCCGCTGGTGGAGAATCACCATCGCGCGGGGATTTTGCGGCTGTCTTTAGCGCCCGCGGCGCGCGTGGCAGAGTCAACGAGACACGCAGCGGAGGAGGCGGCACGCCAGGTGCTCGAAGCGCTCGAGTACGTGGGCGTGCTGGCGATTGAATTTTTTGAGTGCGATGGGAAATTGCTGGCCAACGAGATGGCGCCGCGCGTTCACAATTCGGGCCACTGGACGATTGAAGGCGCGGTGACAAGTCAGTTCGAGAATCATCTGCGCGCGGTGATGGGATGGCCGCTGGGATCCACGGCGGCGACGGGACATAGCGCGATGATCAATTTGATCGGAGAGGTGCCGGAAACGGCATCAGTGCTTGGCGTCGAGGCTGGCCACTTGCATCTTTATGGGAAAGCGCCACGGCCCGGGCGCAAGCTGGGGCACTTTACGGTAAGGGAGGAGTCGGCAGAGTTGCTTGTCGAGCGGCTGCAAAGATTGCCGCCATTCTTCCAGAAACCGGAGTATTGTCTTTCCGCAGCGACCAGAATGGCTTCGGAGAGGCGGACATAGCCGGCCGCAACCGGTGGCTCGGGTTGCTGGGGCGACGCTCGGATGCTAGGATTTTGAGGCTTCCGATGCGCCCCGAAATCAAGGAAAAACCAAGAGTGGGGATTCCCTGGCGGACACTGGCCGAGGAGCAGACCCGGAACCGCCGCAAGCTTGAATACTATTTTGATGCGGTACGAAAGGCCGGGGGCGAGCCGGAAGAGATTTCCCTCCTGGCTGGCGAAGCGGCCCTTGCTGCGCAAGTTGCAGAACTGGACGGGTTTATCTTGCCAGGCAGCCCCGCCGACGTGCAGCCGGAACGATTTGGGCAGAAACGCCATCCCAGGACGAACGCGGCGGATACGGCCCGGGAAGCGGCGGATAGCGCCATCCTGAAGCACGCGCTCGAAACTGGGAAGCCGGTGCTGGGCATCTGCTTTGGCTGCCAGATGCTGAACGTCTACCTGGGCGGCAGCTTGGTGCAAGACATCCGCTCAAAGCAGCCCGGAGCGCTCGCTCACGGAGTGACGGACCTGCCGGACGCAGCGGCTCAGGGAGACTTGCGGCACCGCGCGCGACTCGAAGCGGGCAGCCGGTTGGCGGAGCTGGCTGGCAGAGGCGAGGCCACGGTCAACAGCAGTCATCATCAGGCGATTGAGCGGCCGGGTGAGGGGTTGAAAGTGACCGCGATTTCGCCGGAGGACGGAGTCATTGAGGGCGTAGAACGAATTGACACCGACCGGTGGGTTGTGGGAGTGCAGTGGCATCCGGAGCGAATGGCGGGCGACGCGTTTGCCGAGAGGCTGTTTGAGGGGTTCGTGGGCGCAGCGAGGGTTGCCGCATTCCGGGAAGCCGATGCCCAGGAAATCGCGGAAGGGCGAAAATGAAGTTCAGGGGCGAACAGGCGGTACAAGCTGACGGAAGCGGCGACGCGAGTTGCCGTGGCATGCACAGGCCGGCCGGGGAATCTGGCGCCTGCACGAGGATGGGATGATCTCACTGGCGGGGAAGGCGGCACTCATCACAGGCGGGTCGCGCGGCATTGGCGCGGCAGCGGTCAAGCTGTTTGCCCAAGCCGGGGCGGACGTGATCTTTAATTACAA
The DNA here is from genome assembly GCA_035652855.1 of Candidatus Acidiferrum sp. Taxonomy (GTDB): domain Bacteria; phylum Acidobacteriota; class Terriglobia; order Acidiferrales; family UBA7541; genus Acidiferrum. Next base: position 6,488 of record DASRCZ010000081.1, on the reverse strand, counting down.
CAAAGCCAAAGACGCGGCCGCGCAAGTGGAACAGGAAGCGCGAAAACACGGGACCCGCGTCGAGGCGTTCAAAGCGGACGTGAGCAAGCACCGGGACAACGAAAAGCTGGTGCAGCAGACCATTGCGAGGCTCGGGCGGCTGGATATTCTGGTGGCAAACGCGGGCGTGTGGAATCAGGACGATCTGCCGATTGAAAAAATGACCGAGAAACAGTGGGACGAAATGATGCGAGTGAACCTCAAGAGCGTGTACTCGATCATTCATTTCGCCGTGCCGCAGATGATCAGGCAGAAGTCCGGGAAGATTATCCCCATCAGTTCCACGGCTGGGCAGCGCGGCGAAGCGTTGCATACGCACTACGGGGCGTCCAAGGGCGCTATCATCAGCTTCACCAAAGGCCTCGCCGCGGAATTGGCGCGGCACAACATTCTGGTGAATTGCGTGGCGCCGGGCTGGGTGGCCACGGATATGTCGAATCCCGTGCTTGAAACCAAGGCGGGGCAGAAAATGGCGCAAACGGTGATTCCATTGGGGCGCGCGGGAACCGCCGAGGAGATTGCCGGCCCAATTCTGTTCGCCGCGTCGGACTTGGCCAACTTCATGACCGGAGAGATCATCAATGTAAATGGAGGCGCGGTCTTGTGCGGTTGAAGTTTGTCCCTGTTTTCTTGATGTTGACGGGTGCGCTGGCGGGCTTCGCCTGGCCGCCGCGAGCAGCGGCGCAAAATCCCGACGCGATGATGCCGGAGGCGAACGAAGCGAAAGCGCGGCAGATCCTGAAGGATTTGATCGATACGATGGGCGGTCCCGCGTATCTGAGCGTGACTCAACGCTACTGCGAAGGGCGCCGCGCCCAGTTTGGCCACGCCGGAGACCTGACCGGCTACATTCCGTTCAAGGACTATTGGAATTATCCAGACAAGGACCGAACGGAATATATCGCCAAGAGCCACAACACCCTGCTCGGATACATGATCGGCGTAACGGACCTCGACCTGTCGCACGGCGGTACGATCATCACGCTCTATAACGGCGATCAAGGCTGGACGATGGATCGCGCCGGAGTCGAGGAGATGCCCGCGACTTCAATCGCTGATTTCCGGGAAGCGGTAAAGAAAAACATCGATAATCTGCTGCGCTACCGCCTGAAGGAAAACGGCATTTCCGTTCGCTGGGCCGGCGGCGACATCGTGGACCTGAAGCCGGTGGACTGGGTGGAAATTCAGGATAAAGACCAGCGCGTCTTCCGTCTTGCGGTCGAGCGCTCGACGCACTTGTTGATCCGCAGCGTGGTGACCACGTCCGACCAAGATATGGGCGAAAAGGTGGATGATTCCACCATTTACTCGAACTATCAGCGCGTCGGCGGTTTGTACGTGCCCATGCAAATCACGCGCGAGCGCAATGGCCGGAAGTATTACCAGGCCTTTTTCGATGCGTGCGACTTCAATCCGAATTTGCCGCCCGATTTCTTCACGAAGGCTTCGCTTGATCAGCGCTTCCAAAAGTCCGGCAACAAGAAGGAAAAAGACAAGTACAAAAACGCGAAGGATTGAGCGCCCCTAACTTTGCCGCGCCATCCGCATCGCCTTAAAGACGAGAGGAACCCCCCGGTCCTTTGCTGCAACGGCGCCTGCCTTCCCCTGCAAGCTGACAAGGCTTGGCTGCCAAACGGTTCTCCATTTTGGATTCGCAGCCCTGCTGTATTAAAATTGAGTTCCTGCGCTTTGCGGTTCCCCGGTAGCTCAACGGTAGAGCATTCGGCTGTTAACAAACCTTAAAACCGTTGCATCGGCACCGCTTAATACCGAGAAAACCTGGTTTAACGGCCCTTCGTTGGAACCAAGTTGGAACCAAAGTTCAAGCCGCAGCTCTCTTCTCCTGCATTGCACACGTTCGACATCCGAACGCTTGCAAACTTACAGCTCGCTTCTCGCAGATTCGCGCGCGAGTAAGGCGCCAACTTCCCCGCGACTGACCTCCTAGTCCCGAACCAGCAAGTACAATTTCCATAAGCCATCGTCCTGGCGTCAGATTTAGAACGACCGAGACTCTCCCTCAAGTTCACAACTATTCGCAACCGGCACCAAAATGGATACTCAAAGAACCTTCCTCATTCACCCCGAATCGCCGCCAAATAAGAAAAACGGTGCGTACTCCGTCGCCCCAGCTGCGCTTCTACTACAAGCCGTCCCAGGAATGCATGTGGATGGTTCCCTTCGATCGGCCGATTGCGCTAGGTCTCGATCTGCTCGTAGATCAATCTTTTGGCTCAGCTCACCGGCGGTCTCACCCCCAAAGACGCAATAGGACCGCAAGAATGGGCAACAATTTCCGCTTCCGCGCGATCTCCCCGGGTTGCGCCTTCAGGCCGCCGAGCGGAATGGACCGCCGAAACCTACCCATCCTTCGCGCTGCGGAGCGACGCGAAGAATGGGCGTTCAGGTAATCGTCGACACAAAAATTGGGCCATCAGTGGCGATGGCCGAACAGGGCTCCGCGCGCCTTTGCCGGCAGCACCGGCGGCTTGCCGATGCACCTGCCGGCGGCATGCTCGGAGATGGGAGTCGCCAAGAATGCGTGGATTTCGCCATTGATGAGGCCCACGCCGGTAATCTGTCCCGCGGTGTTGATTGACAGCGCCTGCAGGAGAAACCACGGTGAGCCAGCGGGAAGAAGCGTATTCAAATCGACCATGGTGTTGTTCTTCCAATGGAAGGCACTGATGTTGAAATTGGTGTCAACGTAGAAGCCGACTACCTCGCCTTCGTCGTTGAGAGTGTGGCAGCAGGGAGCGATGGTTGCCACGGCGCCGGGGAAGGCTCCGAGGTCCTGCATTCCAGTGGAACGCCTCCAAAGAAAAGGATGGATGGTGCCGTCGCTGGACAGCGAGTTTCCGACGACTTCTCCCGCATTGTTGATCCCAGTGGCGACATTATTGGTATCGCCGCCGAGATTTCCCAGATCGATGATCGATCCGTCGGGTTGCCAGAGCACAGCGTGGGTACCGTTGGGTGCGACGGGCGGGATGGAGGTATCGGCGCAGAGACCGGAGGAACCAACCGCCTGGCCAGAGTCGTTAATGCCGAAAGCGAATGACACCGTGTCACCCGGGTAAGGCGTCAATTCGCGAATGCGGCCATCGGGCTGCCAAACAACACCTTCGTATTGAATTTTCTGCAAAGGCGTCGAAGCGCAGGTGGCGTCCTCTACTCCGGTTTCCGAAAAGCCGACCACCTGACCGTGGGCATTGGCCCAGTATGCCTGTGAGTTGTTGCCGCCGGGAAGTGTGGGTAGAGCTCTCAAGACCCCATTTCGCCACACCGCGGCGAGGCATTGCCGGTGCGTTCCAAAACCGCAGAAGTCTTCCCCGTTCGGGTCCACGGTTGCGGTTTCCGACAGAACAGGTGAAAGACCAAAGGCGTTTGGCCCGCCGGCCTCGCTGCTGCAATCGGGACAAGCAGGACCATCGAGGGTACCGACGTTGATCATGTGGCCGCGAAACCAGAGGAACGCAGTCTGAGAGACGAAATCGGTCTGCGTTGCCGTTGCGGCTCCGCCGGCGACAACACCGGCATTGTTGAGTCCATAGCCGAAGCTGTAGGCTCCGCCCAAGGTGCCTAGATCGGTTACGGCATATTGCTTAGCAGCCCGAGTCTGAGCTGTCGTGCAGGTTGGGATTGCCAGGACCGCGATCAAGGTCAGCAACCAGGCAGTGTTAAACGGTCTGGATTTCATGTTTCTTTCTCCTTTTCATTGTGGGTCGTGCGTGTTCTGAACGCGAGCCAGCAGGGACTTCAGACAGATCAGGGCAGAGCCATCGGCGGTTTGCGAGCGATGCAGTTCCGACGAGTTGAGCCATTGCTCGAGGGCGATCCGTTCGAGGTTGGAGACGACACGGAGGTTCTCCAGCTCGATCATTTCTCCTTCGACGCCGCAGAGCGGACACCAGGCACGAGTGGGCCTTCGGCCCCGCAGAATCAGTAAGGAGTCGGTTTCGATGGTGATGCTCGTCTGCTTTGCCATGACTGTCTGCTCCCACAACTGGGTATCGCGTTGCGAAAACGGGGGCAGACTGCACGAGCGAGCCTGGAAATGTCCTTACAAGCGTGATGAAAACTTCTGATTATTTCTCGCACGGTTGTAAGTCCGACACTATGAGGGGCTTGTCGTGACGGCGCGAAGAGGGGGAGAGGCTCCGTCGACCAGGTATCGTGCTAAAATTTGCGGGATTGTTTGGTGTGAACTGTCCCCCCATTGCGTCAGGAAAGCGACCCGAAGAATGGGCGCCCAAGGCAGAACAATGCCGGCAAGAACAATGCCAGCAAGTCAGAACAAACCAGGAAAAGAGCTGTACGAATTTGGGCCGTTCTGCGTGGATGCGGGGAAGGAGATTCTGCTGCGAGCGGGAGAGCCGGTACCGCTCACGCCGAAGACCTTTCAGATCCTGCTAGTTCTGGTTCGCCACAGCAACGAGGTCGTAACCAAAGACGACCTGATGAAGGCGGTGTGGCCCGACACGTTTGTCGAAGAAGCGAACCTCAGCCGGAACATCTTCATGCTGCGCAGGGCCCTGGGCGATAGCATGCAGGACCGTTACATCGTCACCGTTCCCGGCCGGGGCTACCGGCTGGCGGAGAGCGTACGTCTGCTTCCGGAGCAGGAAGTCAGCGTGGTTGCGGCGAGCCATGCCCGTGTCCAGGTCCAGGTGCGGGAGGGCAAGCCCTGGGCACGGATTGCCGCCGCAGCAGTGCTGGCGCTCGCGATTGCGGCCGGAGGAATCAGGCTGTTCTGGCATCGCGCGCCGATCCTGACGGAACAGGACACGATTGTGCTTGCGGACTTTGCCAACTCCACTGGTGACGCCGTGTTCGACGGCACCTTGCGGCAGGGTCTGGCAGTGCAACTCGAACAGTCGCCCTTTCTAAGCCTCGTCTCCGACGCACGCATCGGGCAAACGCTTAAGCTCATGGGGCGCCCGCCGGACGTTGCGCTGACGGGAGAGGCAGCGCGAGAAGTGTGTGAGCGAACCGGCGGCTCGGCGGTCCTGGAGGGCTCGATTGCAAGCCTGGGGAACCAGTACGTAATCGGCTTGAAAGCCACGAACTGCCGCACGGGAGAAGTGCTCGACGAGGAGCAGGTGCAGGCGAGCCGGAAAGAGGACGTGCTTAGTGCGGTGGGCCAGATCGCCAGCAGATTCCGTCGTCGTGCCGGCGAATCGCGAGCTACTTTGCAGCAGCACGACAAGCCCCTGGAAGAGGCCACAACCTCGTCACTCGAGGCTTTGAAAGCCTACAGCGCTGCTATTAACGTAGCGTTTTCCAGGGGTTGGACCGACGGCATACCGCTGTTTCAGCGAGCCATCGAAATCGATCCGAATTTTGCGATGGCGCATGCGCACCTCGGGCTGTGGTACAGCTCCTTGGGAGAACAGGAACTGGCGATCGAAGAGACTAAGAAAGCATATGAACTTCGCGAGCGTGCGAGCGACCGGGAGAGTTTTTTCATCCTTGCTATGTACCACCGACACGTGACGGGCAATCTGGAGAAGCAAGTCGAGACGCTGCATTCGTGGTCGCAAATGTACCCGCGCGACACCGACTCGCACGGACTGCTGTCTGGTTTTGGAAACCAGGGTATAGGCCGCTACGAGGAGTCGATTGAGGAAGCCCTGAAATCCACCACACTCGATCCGGACTTTGGCCCTGGCTATATCAATCGGGGGTTTAGCCAGCTCTACCTCGGGCGATTAAACGATGCGCAGAAGACATTACAGGAAGCGGCCCAACGCCACAAGGAAATTCCCGAATTGATGCTGCTGCGATACCACATTGCATTCCTGCGCGGCGATCGAGCCGAAATGGAACGGGCAGCGGCGGCCGCCAGGGGGAAGCCTGGAGCGGAAGACTGGATGTTGCATTCGGAATCCCTGGTGGCGGCGCACGAGGGTCAACTAGCACGCGCCAGAGAGCTTTCACAGCAAGCGGTGCAACTGGCGCAGCAGACAGGCGAACAGGAGCGAGCGGCGACATATGACGCAGCGGTCGCCGTCTGGGAAGCGTTCTACGGACAGAACGCGGGGGCGCAACGCGACGCAACGGCGGCGCTAAAGCTCTCGAAGGGGCGGGATGTGGAATACGCGGCGGCGTTCGCATTTGCGCAGACCGGCGATCTTTCTCGCGCGGACGCGCTTGCAAGCGACCTGCAGAAGCGCTTCCCAGAGGACACTTCGGTACAGTTCAGCTACCTGCCTACACTGCGAGGGATGCTGGCACTGAGCCATCACGACGCGGCGAAAGCGCTCGCGGAACTGCAAATGGCGGAAAGAGAAGAATTGTGGGAGACGGGACTAAGCTTTTTCGCATTCTTCGGCAATATGTATCCAGCGTATGTTCGCGGCGAAGCCTACCTTGCACAAGGGAAGACGAAAGAAGCGGCCGCGGAATTTCAGAAGTTCGTTGATCATCCCGGGATGGTCATTGCCGAT
>DASRCZ010000080.1:0-3391 GCA_035652855.1 Candidatus Acidiferrum sp. | reverse complement strand
CGTCGAGCAACGCGGAAGAAGTGCGTTCTGCGGTGACCGGCGAAGCCTAGGAGGAAACATGAAGAACTGGAAGACCACCATTGCGGGACTCGCGGCGGCCGCAGCGCACGTCACGGTGAACGGCGTCGGCTGGAAGCAGCTTATCTCCGCCGCGCTGATCGCGCTGATCGGCGCGCTCGCCAAAGACCACAATGGCTGACAGTCCGCTGACCCCAGCGCAGCTCCAGGATGCCGAAACTCGCGCAGCGCACGAAGGCTACATCCATCGCGTCCTCGTGGGCTTCGACCAATTCTGGAATGTCGTGTTCGGCGGCCAGCCCGATGAGACGATTTCCTCCCGCGCGCGCCGCGTCTCGGACGATCCCGAATCGAAGCACAAGCTGCTCGCCGTCGTGCTGAATCACGCGCTGAACCTCTTCCAGGCGAATCACGGCGCACTGGCGGAAGCCGGAGACCTGGAGCGCGCGCAGACGGTAGAAACCACGGAGAAACAGGCGCTCGACGCTACCTGACCATGGGCCTCATAGATTTCCCAGATGTGGTCGGCATGTTCGAGGGCGCAAAGAACGCGGGCCTCGAACGGGAAGCAGCCAATGCGCTTGTTAGCGCCGCTTGCAGCGGCTACCTGACGTTCCTCTGGGAGACCGGCAAGCGCAAATGGCTCGGCAGCGAGGGACCGGCGCTCCAGCGCACAGCGGTGGCGATGTACATCACCCTATCGCGGCTTGAGTCGAAGAACTTCCTCACGCTCACGCTCCCCAAGGACATGCTCGATCCAGACCTTCTTTCGCAATTCCAATCTGAAAGGATGACGTAATGAGAAAGCTGTCTCTGCTGTTCCTGCTGTTTGCAGTTCCGTGCTTCGCGCAAACCACGCCGATCTTTTCCGTGAGCACTCAGGCGCTCGGCCTTCGCATCGGCGGCCAGACGGTTGCCGGTACCGACGCTATCGGCTCCTTCAACCTGACGCCGAATCTCCAGCTCCAGAGCGACAACATCCTGGCGCCTGCGAATGACTTCCAGGGTTACTTCGGCGGAGTCAAGTACTACGCCCCGTTCCTCGCCAAGCCTTTTGCCAAGACGTCGCTATCGAGCGTTAAGCCTTACGTTCACGCAGCGCTCGGCGTGGTCCGCAACGTGCCCGCGAACGGCCCGACGCAGCAACATTACGGCGCACTCGCCGGCGCGGGCTTCGATTACCAGGTGAGCAGCACCTTCAGCTTGGGGCCGCGCGTCGAATATCTGAACGCCCCGGGCTTCGGCCCAGGCCCGCATGGCGTCGCGGTCTCAGCGAACTTGACGATTGTGCTGGGGTCGAAGTAAGCGACGCCAAAGGTCCTTGACAAGCGGCGGCTCATGCCGCAACATGCGCTGATCCCACATCGCACTAGCCCCAATTCATCTGGCCGCCGCCAAATGGGTTGGGGCTTTTCTTTTTCCGGCCTTCGCGTAGGCCAAGCCCGCGCGAAAATCCAGGGGTATCTGCTCCATTGGCGCTGGCGCGGATGCCCCTGTTTGCAATTAGGGAGGCCGGAGTACTATCCTGAAATTGGTACTTGACACCGCATGCGCACCGGTATACCTTACCGCGCATGCCAAAGCGTCAATACCTAACCACCCGCGTTGAACCGAAGGTTAAGCGCGAGGTCAAAGACATCGCCGACAGGGAACAGCGTACGGTCTCCCAAGTCGTTTCCATCCTACTCTCCGAAGCTCTCCAAGCGCGGCAATCCCAGAAGGCGGCCTAACCCCATGAAATTCCCCCTTTTTTTGTTTACATCGTGTCCTATAAGTGATAATTCCTTTAGATTACGTAACTTACGGGCATCGACACACTTATCCCAAAAGCTAATAGGCGACGGCAAAAGCGCCTACGCGGTCTTGCGGATTGATGGGAATTCGGGCGTCGCTTCGAGCGTGCGGCGCTCCTGTTCCGCTAATGCGTCCTGCGCGTGCAAGATGTATTCCGCGGCCAGGGCGGTAGCTTCTTCCCTCACAGCGGCGTGCCATTCCGTTTTTGCGACCTTCAAATGCCGTGAAGCTCTGTCTCGTGCTGTGAGTACTAGGTCTTGCAGGCTCATCCGACTCAGACCGAACAAGTCGTGGACTGAAAGTAGGGTTGGGTTCCCCATCAGTGTGGCCCCCTGGTCGCCGCGGCTCTCTCCGCGCAGCGGAAAAACATTTCCTGGCTATTTGCTAGGCACGTTAACGCTGTGTAAAGGCTAGAGCAATCTGATTTTTGGTGTAGTAGTACCGGGCTGTTGAGAGGCTGTGGAAAAGTGCGGAGGGTAGAGTGAAGTTTGAAATCAAGTCGTGGATAACGGGTGGCGTTCTCTTCTCTATCGAGACGGACACGCTCAAACTCGCAGTTGAGGCAGCGGTTAAATCCCGCGCGAACCTCTCCGGCGCGAACCTCTACGGCGCGGACCTCTCCCGCGCGAACCTCTCCCGCGCGAACCTCTCCGGCGCGAACCTCTACGGCGCGAACCTCTACGGCGCGAAGCTCAAGGACGTTAAGAATGCCGACCTCATTCTGGCGCAGACTTCCCTGCTTCCCAGCGACGGTCCATTCGTCGGCTGGAAGAAGTGCCGAGATAACGTAATCGTCAAGCTGGCAATCCCCTCGAAAGCGCGACGCTCGAATGCCGGTGGCCGCAAATGCCGAGCGGAATACGTGAAAGTGCTTGAGGTATTCGGCGCGGATAAGGGCATCTCGCTGCACGACGAAACCGTGGTGTACGAGGCCAAGAAAGTCGTGCGCTGCGACCAGTGGAACGAGGACCGCTGGGTGGAGTGCGGCGGCGGGATTCACTTTTACATTACACGGCTCGAAGCGGAAGCGCACTCCTAGGAGAACCAGCGTGGGCGAGCACAGCAAGCCATTCACTTTGCGGATTGACGCAGCGACGCGGGAGCAGCTTATCCGGCTGCAGGCGGCGTTCGGGCCGTTCTGCGATGACTTGAGTTCCGCGGTGCGGATTGCGATTCGCACCAGCCATGCGTTGATCTTCACACCTATGAAGCTACGCGACGTACTCGCAGCGTTGCAACGTATACAGGGCGTGACTTTGCAAGACGCTGCGCAACTGGAATTCGATTTCCCTGTAGCGACAGCAGGGAAGAAGCCGCCGTGCCGAGTTGCACCCTCCGAGAACCCCAACGCCCCGGTACGGCGGCTTGCCTTTCGAGCGATTAGTCTCCGAAGAAACTATCGCCGTGCGGGCCGTGTGGCGGAAATGGTGCAGGCATGTGGCACCTCCTTTCGCTCTAAGTCTATTACCTACATGAGGTTATGCGCATGAAATATCCCGCGCTGCTCTGCCTGTGCGCTGTCCTGCTCTTGACGCTCTTGCTGTCGGGCCGCGTCTCGCATCGGGCGTTTCCCGTGAGC
>DASRCZ010000079.1:0-7282 GCA_035652855.1 Candidatus Acidiferrum sp. | reverse complement strand
GCGGCTCCCCGAGGCTTATCGCAGCTTGCCACGTCCTTCATCGCCTTCTGGCGCCAAGGCATCCACCGTACGCCCTTAGTAGCTTAATCATAAAACTCACTCAAACCGTCGAAGCCTTCCGGCTCCGGCGTCTCGATTCTGCGCGGCTCCATATCTCCCCGGCTCGCCTTTGTGCGCAAGCGAGGCTTTCGATTCCGCACTTCCTCGAACAAATGACTGAATTCGCCTTGTTCCACAGTACTGCTCAACTCGAGCAGAACTTGTAATAATTCACGCCATCGCGCACGTTCCGACCGTAATCGGCCCGCACTTATCGGCGTGAACTTGCCAATTTTCTGTTGTCAAAGAACCTTTGCCCTGAGCCCGTCAGGGCCTTCGGCGTTCCGCCGAAGCTTTCTGGCTTCCTTCCGCCGACTTGCCGAAACGCCTTCGGAGTTCCGGCCTCTTGCTTCCAGCTTCCAGAAATAAAAAACCCGGCGTCGAGCGCCGGGCAGAATCACCATTGGGTGACTTTGCGCGAAGCTCGACAGATTGCTACCCCGTGCTCGTAAGGCGCCTCACTATAGGTCTGTGACTTGAATGTACTTCAGACCGACCGTGAATCCCCTAATTAGGCCGGACGCTTTGGGAAGCCTCCGAACCATTTGCGATTATACAGGTTTCCGGCCTAGCGTCAAGCCCTCATCGAAACTTTTTTCGGCGTTATCCTCAGGACCTGTGGATTACGCGGGTCCGCACAGGACACGCGAAGCCGCTAAACTAGGCCATCTTGTTTAACTCCCCATCAGCTCCGCTGGTGCACGCGGCTTGTCCTAAGGCGACGAGGGGACAATTGCTGCCGCCGCGCAAGGTTCAGGTGCACGGCAGTCACGCGGACCGACACCAGATTCAAGCTCCCACAAAGAGGGGCGGCTGGCGCAAATGCCACTTTGTCGCATCCTGGTACGCTTTTGCCAGCGCCAACATCTCCGCCTCGCCAAACAGCTTACCGATGAACCCGATACTCGTCGGATTCCCCTTCTCGTTGAAGCCGTGCGGCACGACAACGTGCGGATTCCCCGTTAGGTTCGTCACCGAGGTGTTTAGCGTCGAAACAGGATTCGGCGTGTAGTCTGAATAGTCGAACGGTACTACATACACGTCCACCTGCTCCATTAGCTCGGCCATCCCCTGCATGAGCAAAAGCCGGATCCGGTTCGCATCCAGATACTCCAAGGCCGGCAGCAGCCGCAGGGCGTGCTGATTGGCCACGCGATCCTGCCGCACCAGATGCTCGGGCCGCGTTTCAATCGGATCTCTCAGCGCTGCGTTCGCTTCCCCATAAATAATCACGCCGATATCCAAGTCCGAATGTTCAGGCAGCGAAACTTCCACCAAATTCACGCCCAAGCTGCGCAGTTTCTCGAGAGCCGCTGCGTCATTTGCATTCGTTTGTGCTGTTTGGCGCGTATCCGCGAACGCCGCCTTCAAATACCCGACGCGCAACTTGCGAACATCGAGCTGCGCGTCCCAGTTGAACGGGACATCCTGCACGGTCAGATCCAGCCCGTCCGGTCCCTGAATCGCATTCAGCACCAGTGCGCAATCCTCGACGCTGCGGCACATCGGGCCAATCTTGTCGAGACTCCAGCTCAGCGCCATGAACCCGTGCCGGCTCACCCTCCCATAAGTTGGCCGCAAGCCTGTTATTCCGCAAATCGCCGAAGGCTCCTCGATCGATCCCCCTGTCTCCGTTCCAATGGAAAATCCCACGAGGCCGGCCGAAGTCGCCGAAGCTGGTCCCGCGGATGAGCCTTGCGACCCCATGGACAAATCCCACGGATTCTTCGTCTGTCCCTTGAACCACACGTCGTCGAGCGCCAGTTCGCCGGTCGCGAGCTTCGCTATCAATACCGCCCCCGCCTCGCGCAACCGTGTCACCACCGTTGCATCTTCATCGATCACGCGATCCTTGAACGGCGCCGCCCCCCACGTGGTGGGATAGCCCTTCACCGCCGCAAGGTCCTTGACTCCGTACGGCACTCCGTGCAGCGGTCCCCGGTAGCGTCCCGCCGCAATCTCCGCGTCCGCTTCCCGCGCTTGCCGCATGGCTAATTCTTCCGTAATCGTCACGGCGCAGAGGAGCTTCGGGTTGTAGCGCTTCAGCCGCGCCAGATACATTTCCGTCAGCTCGAGAGACTTCACCTGCTTTGTTCGCAGCAATTCGCTCAAGGCCGTCACCGGCCAGAACGCCACCTGCTCGAGGTTCGCGGGCCGCGCCACGCTCGGCGGCTCACTGCGCCGAAATCCGCGCCGCTCTCGATCAACGCTCATTCCTGGAACGAGCGGATTGAAGTAGAGCGGCGGCGCGATGGCGTTATCGAGCGGCACGGCGCGGATGGCGTTGTATTTCGCGAGGTTCTCGTTCACGCCCTTCAACATCCGCTCGAACTGCTGTTCCGAAAAGCTCACGCCCGCAACGGCCGCTGCGTCTCGCAGCATCTCCAGCGTAACCACCGAAGCAGGTTCCGCTTTCAGCTTGCCCCATAAGACTCCGGGCAACAGCGTTGAGCCGAGCCCTACGTTCGCGAAATAACTCAAAAAAGCGCGCCGATCCGCCATTGGCCTCCAGACTCCTGTTCTCTTTCGCTTATCTTTGTTTCGGAGCGGCTCGCCCTTGGAACTCTGGAGACTTGGGACTCTGGAAAAACTCCAAAGTGGTCATCCCCTGAGCACAGGTTCCAGTAAAACGCCAAATTTCGCGTCCCCCAAACGGGCCCGGCCCCTGAATTGCTTTTGCGCCGCACTTCGCGCGAAACCTGGCAGGCAAGCTAGGCTTAGTTGTGCTTCATGAACTCGCCTTGATGCCCCGTCAGCGAGTTATACAGCGTCTCCGTGAACGCATCCGCATTGATGAAGTCGCCGGTCCACTTCTTTTCCCACGCCGCCAGCACTCTCTCCTTTTTCATCTGGTCCAATGTCTTGTGCTGATTGATCCCCGTTTGCACCGCCGCCGAGGTCTCTTTCAGCATGGTCACGAACGCACGCACATCGTCCAGATTCGAAAGCGCTCCGTGCCCTGGAATGACCTTCACATCGGGCGGAAGCTGCGCCGTCGCCTTCTCCATCGCGCTGATCATGCCCTGCACGCTGCCCCCGCTGGCCACGTCAATAAACGGAAAGCCGTAGCGAACGAAGTCGTCGCCCATGTGCACCACGTTGTTCTTCGGAAAGAAGATCACCGAATCGCCGTCCGTGTGGCCCGAAGGAAAATGCAGCGCGCGAATGTCTTCCCCGTTCAAATGCACTGTTACATCGTGTTCGAAAGTGATGATCGGCAGCGCCGCTTTCTCCGCCGGCTTCATTTCCATCGTCACCGACCCGCCGTTCCCAGCGGCCCCACCGGCCTCAAGCCGCTTCCGAACATTATCCTGTGCGATCACCGTTGAGCCGCCATTCGCGAACGGCGCATTCCCTCCGGTGTGGTCGCCGTGATAGTGGGTGTTGATGACGAACCGCACCGGCTTGTCCGTGATGCCCAGCCGCTTTAGCGCTGCTTGAATCTTGTCCGCCAGCGGCGCGAACTGATCGTCCACAATCACGATCCCATCCTCGCCTACGGACGCCGCAATGTTCCCGCCTGCTCCTTCGAGCATGTAAATGTTGCCGGAAACCTTGGTGACCTTGATCTCAACCTTGGAAAGATCCTGCTGTTGGCCTGCATAGCTAAGCCCGGCAAAAGCCAGCAACGCCACCACCAAACACACTTTGCACATCCGCGGCCTCACACGTTGAGAATGAAACGCTGGCGGGATTCTATCATCGCCAGCCTCAAATTTTCGTCAGCCCGGAATCAAATGCAGTCGCGCTGAAAAAGGGCTTTCGGAGTACGCCCCTCTCGGCTTGTCCGGGTGCGAGGCGGCGTGCCGGCATGCAAAAACTCATTCCGGGGGTGTACACTCCTTTTCGACGGAGCGGTCTCAATGCCCCCCAACCCCGCCGGCCTGCTGCCAGGCGCTTTCAGTGCGCTCGCCAAGCTCCATACGACTGCCGCGCGCTTTCTGACCATCCAGGAACCTGCCGACCCTCACGCTCGCTACCCCTGCGCCATCGTTTCGGTAGCCGCCGCCATGGCGCTACACATTCTCCTTTGGCCGCTCCTCGGCTCGAAAGAGCCCTATGTCACGTTCTATGCCGCCGTGGTGTTTGTCGCCTTGCAGTGGGGCATCGGTCCGGCAATCGTCACTGCGGTTCTTTCCAGCTTGGTCGCCCAGTTCTTCGTACTGCCTGCAACCTACATGGTTCCGCTGCAAGGCGCGGACAAAATCGCCGGTTGGCTCACTTTTTTCCTCATCTGCGCGGTCATTATCGGCTTGGCTCGGGCCTGTCGGAGCGCCAGCAAGCGCCTCGCGCTTGCCCACCGTCAGCTGCAGCTCGAACGGGACGCCTTCGATGACCGCGTCCGCGAGCGCACCGCCGAGCTTGAAAAAATGCAGGAACTCCGCCAACGCTTGATGGCGCGCGTCATGAGGTCCCAGGAAGAAGAGCGCCATCGCATATCCCGCGACCTGCAGGACGATTTCAGCCAGCGCCTCGCGCTCTTCTGCATCGAGCTTGACCGGCTCAGCGCGCAGGCCTCCGGCGCGCAGGAGTTGCAAGCCGGACTCCATAGGCTCAGCCGTCAAGCCGAGCGCCTTTCCTTCGATGTACGCGACGCTTCCTATGAGCTCGGCTACTCCGACCTGCGCCTTGGTCTTTTGCTCGGAGCCAGCGCACTTTGCAGCCGGTTTGCGCGCGAGCACGGCGTCGATATCCGTTTCGAGCATCAAGGCGATTTCGCGTTTGTTTCCGAATCGGCGTCGGTCGCGTTCTATCGCGTTCTTCAGGAGGCCCTCCGCAACGCCGTCGAGCACGGACACTGCACCGAAATCCTGGTCGCGATCGTCATTGCCGATTCGGCAGCCGAATTGCGCGTCCACGACAATGGCTCCGGTTTCGATCCATCCTCTCCTGCTGCCAGCGCCGGTCTTGGTTTCCTCGATATGCGCGAGCGCCTTTCTCAGATTGGCGGCTCCCTCAGCCTGGAGTCGTCTCCCGCCCAAGGCACGGAGGTCATCGCCAGGCTGCCTTTTGTTCCCGCTAAATTTTCGGCTACTCCAAGCTGATTGGCCCCGGCAAGAGAGATTCTCCTGGCAGCCTCACCAAGCCGCCGAATCCCTTGATCTCAAGGATGTGGGTCTTCTTCGCTCGTGAAAGATCCGCCGCGTCCTGCTCACTGGCCAATACACCGCAATGCTGGTGCCGGCTTTCAATGTCCTTCCAAAAATTGCGGGAAGCACAACTCTCCCAAGCGTGCTTCCCGCTTTCTCCGGCGAATGCACAGCAGCTAGCTACCGGAAGCTCCTCGATTCCGTGTGGGGTGCTCCGGCGTGCTCTTGGCCGCGCGAGGCACGCGGTACTCGAAATAGTGCTGTGCCCGCCTCCCCCGTTTCACCCGTCGCGATTTTACCGCTGTGGGTTTGCCGCTGCGTTCCGCGCGCTATCTGAAATCTCGCTCCGGCAGTGCTGGACGACCATGTCCGTGTTGCGCACCGATTTTCCATCCACATCTCCCCCGTCAGCCGGAAGCAAATCGATGACGTGTCCAAATTCGTGCAAAATAGTGGTTATCTGCGCCTCGCGGGTATTTCCCGCGAAAGGCCCGACCCGCAGATAACGTATCCCGGCGAGCCGCCCTGCCCCGCCATTTGGCGGAAGAACTCGAATGTAGGCGGATCGCCGGAAGAATGCGCCCCCGGCATTCAATTTGACGGTCTGGTACGAGCCGCCCCCCTGCACTACCGCAGCCACATAAGGATTGCTATAAATGCGCAGGTCCGGCGTGCTTGTCTCCTCCACATAATCCGCTGCTTTGGAATCGATGTCGTAGGTCAGCGTTTCGAAAACGTCCGCGGCATGCGGATCTTTCGTCCGAAACCATGCCGAGCATGCATTCTCTCCCCGCAAAATCTGCAGCGCTTCATCCCGCGCCTGCAAGATTAGCTCGCCTCTCTTTCCGCGGGAGAACATCGCCGAGCGGAGTTCCGCCTCCGGATCGGAGCAGGCATCGACTCCGGCTTGGACCTCCCGGCAAATGCTACGGCGCTGTCTTGAGTTTTGTCCCCCGAGCAGACACGGATTCTCCGGCTCCTGCGCGACACCGCGCTCCACCACCGCCATCGCTTCCGCGATTGGCAGGCACGCTCCCAGCGAAGAGGAGATTCTGAACAGCAAAGCGGAAGGCATCGCTGCGGGTCTTGCCGGAAGGTTCGTAGCGCGCGCGGAAGTGCCGGCGTAAACTGCAAGCAACACCGCGCCGAATAACGCCTCGATGCACCGTGGCCTGAGGCTTCCGGAAAACATGGTCCTTGCTCCTGCCCGGCTCACTTCTCACCACAGCCGCTCGCGCGCGAGACCAGGTGGCCACCAACCCGCTGCACGCTTTCGAACGCCCAATCCGAAATGCCCGGCTAAAGGCAAAGACGAACTCGTTCGGCAAAGTTCGCCTCAAATACCTCCAAAGAATTTCTGAAATCCGTGTCTTGCCGCTACCGGCAAGCGTGGAACCGCTAAATTCGCTAAACTCCCGCTAAACGGCAACAAAAGCGTGGCCGCCGGACGCGGCGCTCTCCAAAATTCCGCATCGCCAGGTTGAGACCTCCAGGGGTATAGTTGCGAGGCACGGCATGATTGGCGAAGAGCAAGAAATCGTCCGCAAGAAATTCCGACTTTGGAGCGAGCGATGCAGGCGCTGCGATCTGAGAGTGAATTCAGAAGACCGAAGGCCCGTGGCGGCGAAACGCAAAGGCGCGCTGGCGTGCCGCGGAAATCCGGTGCGAAAGCGCTGCGCGCGGTCGCGGTGGCGCTGGCCTGTTTCGCCGCCCCGGTGGCCGAAGCGCAGCTTTCCGGGACGCCGGCAAAAGCTACGGCAACCGAGTACGCCGTGTTGATCGAGCGGAACGTCCCCGCGAAGATGCGCGATGGCGTGACTCTGCGCGCCGACATCTACCGCCCGAAAGCCGCTGGGAAATTTCCCGTGCTGCTCACGCGAACGCCATACGATAAAACCGGAAGTCTTGAGTTCGGCATGCGCGGCGCGGCGCGCGGCTACGTCGTCGTCGCGCAGGACGTTCGCGGCCGTTATCAATCCGAGGGCGAGTTCTACACCTTCCAGAACGAACTGAACGACGGCTACGACACCGTCGAATGGGCCGCGGCGCTGCCGTACTCGAACGGCAAAGTCGGCATGTTTGGCGGTTCCTAC
>DASRCZ010000078.1:0-8469 GCA_035652855.1 Candidatus Acidiferrum sp. | reverse complement strand
GTGGTGACCGACGGCGACCTCTTTGATGAGAAAACCAAAATCAAATACGTCTTCGTGGACGGCGAGCGCTTCGACATCCGCGAACCGGAAAAGCCGAAAGATCCGCCGAAGGGCGACATGAGCGGCACCTGGAAGCTCTCCTACACCACGCCCGAGGGGCCGGAAGAGTCCACTTTGAACGTCGAGATGGCCAAGGACGGCACTCTCAGCGGAACGGTCAGTGGCCGGCGCGGCACCTCGAACATCATCAGTGGCTATCTGAGCATGGACAAGTTCAGCTTCGTCATCAATCTGCCCGTCCAGGATTCGCCGGCCGATGTGACTTTTTCCGGAACGTTCGATGGCACAGCACTGAAGGGGACCATCAGCGTTCTTGGGTACGCGATTGATTTCACCGGAACCAAGCCCATGGCTCAAGCGGCCGAAGAAAGCGCGAGCCGGCAAGGAGACCTGCGATGAGTACAAAGACCTGGATGGGAGCAGTTGCGGCCGCCGGACTGGCGCTTGGCACTCCACTGACCGCGCGGTCGGCGGCGTCGCCCGATGCGCCCCCTGTGATTCTGATTCAGAACGCCACGGTCATGACCGTCTCGCACGGCATCATCGAGCACGGCTCGATTCTCATCCGGGACGGAAAAATTGCCGAAGTCGGGCAAGCCGTGAGGGCGCCGAGCGGAGCGCAGGTGATAAACGCCGAAGGACAGTACGTGATCCCAGGCATCATCGACTGCCACTCGCATATCGCCGTGGATGGCAGCGTCAATGAAGGCAGCATCTCCGTTTCGTCCATCGCCAATATCGCCGAAGTGCTGAATTCGGATGATCCCGACATTTACCGTGACTTGGCAGGCGGCGTTACGACCGCCAACATCCTGCACGGCTCGGCCAACGCGATCGGCGGACAGACTGAGGTCATCAAATTGCGCTGGGGCCAGCCGGCCTCGAAGCTGCCGTTTGAAGGCGCGTTGCCCGGAATCAAATTTGCCCTCGGTGAAAATCCCAAGCGTTCGAATTTCAGCGTTCCGGGCCAGCCTAAGCGTTATCCGGCGACCCGCATGGGCGTCGAGGAAACGATTCGCGCCGCCTTCACCGAAGCGCGCGATTACAAAGCGGCGTGGGACGCTTATAACAAGAAGGTTGCCGCGGGTGAGAAAAACTTGATTCCGCCGCGCCGTGATCTGCGGCTCGATCCCCTCGTCGAAGTCCTCGAAGGCAAGCGCTACGTTCATTCGCACTGCTACCGAGAAGACGAAATCCTGATGCTCCTGCGCGTTGCCAGGGAGTTTGGCTTCAAAGTTCGCACATTCCAGCACGTCTTGGAGGGCTACAAAGTCGCGGACGAACTCGCCGCAGCCGGTTCCGGCGCTTCCACCTTCTCCGATTGGTGGGCCTACAAGGTGGAAGCTTATGACGCCATTCCTTATAACGCGGCCATCATGACGCGGCGCGGCGTGATCGTCTCCATCAACTCGGATGACGCCGAAGAGGCTACCCACTTGAATCAGGAGGCGGCCAAGACCATGAAGTACGGCGGCCTTTCGCACCTGGAAGCGCTGAAGCTCGTCACGCTCAATCCCGCGATTCAGCTCGGCATTGATAAGCGCGTCGGCTCGATCGACGTAGGCAAGGACGCCGACTTGGCCATTTACAATCATGACCCGCTGAGCGCCTACGCCGTGGTTCAAAAAACGCTCATTGATGGCCGCGTCTATTTCGACCGCGATCGCGACATCGCGGCGCGCCCGGGCCTCGAAAAGGAAAAGAAAGCGCTGCTCGAAAAGGAACGTAAAGCGGGCGAGAAGAAAGCGGAAGGCAAGAAGCCCGCCGAGAAGAAACCTGACGAGAAGAAGCCTGACGAGAAGAAGCCGGAAGAGAAACCGAAGCCGCCTTCAACCGGCGCCGATGGGAGAAATCACATGAGTGATCCAGTGGGCGTCGCAGGAGGTGCCCGGTGAGGACATCTGTGAAGCTTCAAACGGTCGCCATTTCCGTGTGTTTCTTAATGGCCTTCGGTCTGTGGTTTGCTGCTGGCGCATCCGCCCAATCGCAACCGGTGGTTTACGCCATTACTCACGCGAAAATCTTCACGCTCAACGGCGCGCCCATTGACGACGGCACCATCCTTCTGCGCGACGGGAAAATCGCCGCCGTCGGCTCGGCGGTGGATGTGCCGCCTGGGGCAAAGCTCATTGAGGGAAAAGGACTGCAGGTCTATCCCGGCCTCTTTGATTCCGTGACCCAGATGGGCTTGCGTGAAATCGGCGCGGTGAGCGCCACGGTGGACTCGACCGAAACCGGCAACTACAACCCTGACGTCGTGGCCGCCACAGCGGTGCTGCCCTCGAGCGAGCACATTCCGGTGACGCGCGCGGCCGGGATCACCGAAGTTCTGGCCGTCCCCGCAAGCGGCGGAATGGATTCTTTTGGCTCGCGGGGCATCATCGGCGGGCAGGCTTCCGCCATTCACATGGCGGGTTGGACGATAGAAGATATGGCCATCAAGAAATCCGCCGCCATGGTCATCAACTGGCCGGAAATTTCGACGCGCAGCTTCGATTTCAGCACCTTCTCCGCCCGCGAAAAGCCCTACACCCAAGCGAAAAAGGAGTATGACAAGCAGGTGAATGAGCTCGCCGAATGGCTGGACCGCGCGCGCCACTATGCGCAGGCGCTCGGCCACGGCCAGGGCGCCGATTACGAAGCGGATGTGAAACTCGCGGCGCTTGTTCCTGTCGTCCGCGGTCAGTTGCCGGTTCTCGTCTTTGCCGATCAAGCGCGCGACATCCGCAACGCCGTCAATTTCGCGGACCAGCAGAAACTCCGAATTATCATCGCTGGCGGCGCGGAGGCCTATAAAGTCAAAGACCTGCTGCGCTCCAAGGGCGTGCCCGTCATTCTCCGGCCCATGCTCACCTTGCCCATTGAGGAAGACGATCCATACGACCGTTTGCTGTCGCAGCCAGCGGAGCTGTACCAGGCCGGCGTGAAATTTGCCATCGCCAGCTTCGATAATTCGTTTGCGCGCCGCCTCGGTCAGAACGCCGCGAACGCGGTCGCTTACGGCTTGCCCTACGACGAAGCGCTAAAAGCCGTCACGCTGTATCCCGCGCAAATCCTCGGACTTTCCGATCGCATCGGCTCGCTCGAAATCGGCAAGGATGCCAACGTTATCGTTACCAATGGCGATCCCCTCGAGCTCACCACCGACGTGCGCTACCTCTTCATCAAGGGCCAGCTCACTTCGACCGAGAACAAGCAGAGCCGGCTCGCCGAAAAGTATATGAACCGGCCCAAGGCCGCAAACTAGTTTAACGCTCCCCGGTGGACAGTTCCTCGTGCTGAACCGCCGCGCGAGGCCGGTAACATTTCAGCGCTTGCCACTTCTCGAAACGTAGCTTCCAGCCTGCGAAGAAGCGCACGTCGGTCGCCCTGCTACGGCAGGGCTTCCGGCTGAACGCTGTGGCGCGCTACTCTCATTACAAGCGCTCTAACGTGGAAACACTCGCCACCATCGCTAAACCCCGGCTGCCTCCAGCCGAACCGAAGCACTGACGCTTACGCCGAGCGCGTGGGCTGCGGAGCATCCAGCACGTCGCGAATCTTCTGCTTGAGCATTGCCGGAGTGAAAGGCTTCTGTAGGAACGCAATCCCCGGCTCGAGCATTCCGTCTCTCGCAATCACGTTGTCCGTGTAGCCGGACATATACAGCACACGTACCTGTGGCGCGCGCGCCTGAATTCGCCGCGCCAATTCGCGCCCGCTCATTCCCGGCATCACCACGTCGGTCAGAAGCAATTGAACTCTTCCGTCGCTCGCCGCGCAGAGCTGCTCGGCGTGTATCGGGTCCTGCGCCGCGAGCACGGTGTAGCCGTCTGCATTCAGCAGCGCTTCCGCCAGCTCGCGGACTGCTCCTTCGTCCTCAACAAGGAGAATTGTCTCCGAACCGCGCCTTGCACTCCCCTTCTTCTCCGGAGGCGCGTTCGCCTCAGCCGGATCCTCGGCAATAGGCAGGTACACTTTGAAGGTCGACCCGCGCCCAAGCTCGCTATACACCCAGATATATCCGCCGCTCTGCTTGACAATGCCGTACACCGTGGAGAGTCCCAGCCCGGTTCCGCGCCCGCTGGCCTTCGTTGTGTAGAACGGCTCGAAGATGTGTGTTTGCGTTTCCGCGTCCATTCCTGTACCCGTGTCGGAGACCGCGAGCATCACGTAGCGTCCCGGCTTCACCGTAGCGTGGTCCAGCGCGTAGTCCGAGTCCAGATCCACGTTCGCGGTTTCGATGGTCAGCCGCCCGCCGTTCGGCATGGCGTCCCGCGCATTCACCACGAGGTTCATGATGACCTGCTCGACTTGCCCTGGGTCGGCTTTCACGGTCGCGACTTTCTTCGCGCAGTCCAGAACCATCTCGATATCTTCGCCCATCAGCCGCAGCAGCAGCTTGTGCAACCCGAGCACCACGCCATTCAAATCGATCGCCTTCGGCTGCAATACCTGTTTCCGGCCGAACGCAAGCAGTTGCCGCACCAGCGTCGAAGCTCGGTCCGCCGCTCCATCGATTTGCTGGATGTCGCCAGCCAGCGCCTCCGAAATCCCCGCGCGTTTCAGCGCCAGCTCCGTGTAACCCTTGATGATCGTCAGCAGATTATTGAAGTCGTGCGCGATCCCTCCTGCAAGGCGCCCCACCGCTTCCATTCGCTGCGAACGCTGCAGTTGCATCTCGAGCTGCTTGCGATCCGTGATGTCCACGATGATTCCTTCCATCACCGGATGCAGATCGCTGCCATGCACGACCACGGCCGTGTCGCTTACCCACACCGTTTTTCCATCTTTCCGGATCAGCCGGTACTCCGCCTGGAATGGCTCCCCCCGCTCGCTCGCCGCTTCGGCGGCTTCCACAATGCCCCGGTCCTCCGCCGCCACGAAGCGGATCCACTCGCGTGAATTGGCGAGCCACTCGTCCGGCGTGTAGCCCAGGATTTTCTCCACTTGCGGGCTAACGTACAGCCATTGGCCCGTGACGCCAATCTCCGCGATATAGCTGATCGCGGCCACTTGCTCAACGAAGGTTTGATACTTGAACTCCGGCTCGATTCGCGCCAACTCCGCCTTCCTGCGGTCCGCGATGTCGCGGCTGACGCAGACCACGCCGCCGCCCGGCAGCGCCGTGACCGCCATTTCCACGGGAAGCCCCGCTCCGCTCGGATGGTGCAGTGTCAGCGCGCCGAACCATTTCCCGCGCTCCGCAAGCGACCTGCGTATCTCCATCTGCATAGTCTCTACATCGCGCTCGTTGGCGAGTTCGCGCCACGGTTTGCCCAGCAAAAACTGCAGATTCTCGTATCCCATCATTCGCGCGTACGCCGAATTCACATACGCATAGTGTCCCGACTTGTCGATGATGGCCATGCCGTCCATCGCGCTGTCCAGGGCCAGCGCGTGCTGCCGGGCGCTTTCTGCGCTTCTTGCCTCGAGCGATTCGCTAAGCGCCAGCCGTGCGGCGAAGCACAGAATGGAGATACCCAGCATCGCTGAACTGAAATAGCGCCACCCGGAACCGAGCTGCGCCGTCTCGAGCAGCACGAGGAGAGGAGCCAGCGCAAAGGTCGTATTCGTGATCAGCGTCGCGCCGATAGTTCTCCTAGGCGGCGCGAAGTCGCCCATGCTGTCCGGTGCGGGATGCCATTTCGCCGCCCAGAAGATGGCGTATAGCAGCGGCGTCGTCCAGCAGAAATCCCACCAAGTTCCTGCGGGTAATTCCTTTGTTAGTGCCTGGTAGTCGGAAATCGCCGCGCCCGTCGTGTAGAGCGCCAGAAAAATGGCCAAACCGCCGTACAAGGACCGCAAGTGCTTGGCCTGAGAGCGCAGATACTGGATTCCGGCAAGCGCGAGCAACGCGGAGTCCTCGCCAATTTCCACCCTGGATTGCCGGACCATGGCGGTATGCGCGTCCGCGTGCAGCGAAGGCAGGTAGTAAAAACCCAGGTAGACCAGCGAAAAGACAATGGCCAACTGCGCAAAATCCAGAATCGATTCGAGGTCGAGCCGCGAAGCGTCCTTCTCGCCATCCAGAAAAAGTGCCATGGCAAAAAAGATCGCGTGCACGGCGAAAAGGAACCGCACCGCGGAACCGGCCGGCGGTTCGGTTCCTAACGCCACCTCGTAGTACATCCAGCCGACGTTCGCGACGCCCCACATGGCCAACCCGTAGCCGGTCAGGCGCCAGAAGGGGCGGCTGAGCCCCCCGCCGCGGCGGGCTGCGCCAAAACAGAACGCGGCCGCGAGCGCGCTGATGGCGACCTCGATACCGTTACTTAAGAGAGAGCCGTTTGCGCTGGGGCCGATCCACAGAATGACCGCCACGTGCAGGGACACCAGCCCAGAGGCCGCTATGAGCAACTTGCGAGGCATGCCGCTCCGTTTTCCGCGCGACAATGCAATCACAACAGAACGCGGGATCGGTCTGGAAGCTAGTTTATGGGATGAATCGCGCTCTGGACGCTGACCGATTGGCCAGTTGTGTCCATGTATGCAGAAGCCCGCTCAGGACGCTTTACCGTGCCGGCGTTGGGCGATTCGACTTGGCGAAGAGCGTGGAGACCGTCACTGCATTCTACGCTTCCCCGCCCTCGTCGTTCTGTGCCGTCATGCACGCGTGCCACACTTCATCCTCCGCATGCACGTCGCAGAACCACAAATCGCATCGCACGCAATGGACGGTAGCCGAAAGATTGCAAGGCAGCTCCCCATGGGGATTGCCCTGGCAAGCGCGGTCGGATTGTTCCCTGGGTTCGGGTTCCCTGAGCATTCTTGCACCCCACGCGAGAGGATTCGACTCCGGGCCCGGTTGCGGAAATTCTATCGTCCTTCGAACGGGTAGCGGTCTTGAGACTGCACGGCCGCAGCCACGCTGCGCCGCAGAGCGATCGTGTCCACGGGCGAGCGTTTTGCAAAGCGCCGCAGCACCGCCATCTGCGTCGTCAGCATATCGCCTTCGTGTACCGCCGCGATGACCCGCTTTGCTTCGTGCTCCGCGCGTTCCGCGGCATCGTTGATGAACGCGCGCGCCGCATCGGCCATGATGGCCGCTCCCGTGGCGTTCTTCTTTGCGGCCTTTTGCGCGCGTAACAAGCAGCTCTCCATCGCGTAAATTTCCATCACGATATTCGCCAGCGCGGCCACCAATTCTTGCTCGTCTGCCAGCTTATCGCGATATTTCTGCACTGCTCCGCCAGCGGCTTGCAAAAACATTTTCTTGGCGTTGGCCACCACGCGCGCTTCGTCCGCCAGCACGCCTTCCGGTGTGTCCTCGAAGGCTGGCCCGGCCAGGATCTCGTCCGCCAGCTTCATCGCCGCCGGAATCAGCGGAAGTTGCCCGCCCATCGCGCGCTTCATCAGCATTTGAATGATGAGCATGCGGTTGATTTCGTTCGTGCCTTCAAAAATCCGGTTGATGCGCGAATCGCGGTAGGCGCGGCACACCGGATAATCTTCGTGGAAACCATATCCGCCGAAGATTTGCACGGCCTCGTCCACCACGAAATCCAGCATCTCGCTGCCGTACACCTTGGCAATCGAGCTTTCAATCGCGTACTCCTCCAGGACCTTCATCGAGTGCGCGACTTTGTCGCCAGCAGCGGAACTCATCGCCGCTTCGATGTTCCCCGCGCTGCGATACACCATCGATTCCACCGCGAAGATTCGAACCGCCATGTTCGCCAGCTTTTCCTTCATCAGGCCGAAATCCCCGATTTGTCTTCCGAACGCTCTTCGTTCCTTCGCGTATTTCGATGCGGTCATCAGCACGTGCTTCGCCCCGCCAACACAGGAAGCCCCCAGCGTGAAGCGCCCCGAGTTCAGAATGTTGAACGCCACGATGTGCCCGCGGCCGATTTCGTGCAGCAGATTTTCCTTCGGGACGGCACAGTTTTCGAGGAAAACCGGCGTCGTCGAGCTGCCGTGAATGCCCATCTTGTGTTCTTCGTTGCCTGGCTTGCATCCGGGAAACGCACGCTCGACGATGAACGCCGTGAATTTCTCCCCGTCGATTTTCGCGAAGACCACGAATAGGTCCGCGAATCCGCCGTTCGTGATCCACATCTTTTGCCCGTTCAGGATGTAGTGCGTGCCTTCCTTGTTCAGGACGGCGCGCGTCAGGGAATTCTGCGCGTCAGAACCCGCTTGCGGCTCGCTGAGGCAATAGGCGCCGATGTATTCCGCGCTCGCCAGCTTCGGCAGATATTTTTTCTTTTGCTCTTCCGTCCCGAAATAGACGATGGGCAGCGTGCCGATGCCCGCGTGCGCGCCGTGCGTCACCGCGAATCCGCCGTAAATCGAGATTTTCTCCGTGAGCACCGTCGTCGAAATCTTGTCCAGGCCCGCTCCGCCATACTCTTCCGGAATTCCTCCGCCCATCAACCCGACTTCGGCGCCCTTTCGCACCAACTGCGCCATCAGGCCCGGCTTCTT
>DASRCZ010000077.1:0-5576 GCA_035652855.1 Candidatus Acidiferrum sp. | reverse complement strand
GTGCGAATGAGCCAGGAAGCAGCTTCCAAACGCTGCTACCCGGCCATGCAACAGGCGCTCGCCTCGCTCGATTCCGTCGAGGCTCAGCGTCCTGGCTCGACGCAAAGCCTTCGCCCTCGCATTGGCACCGAAGAACGTCTTCCTGAGTTTGTCGAAGAAGCTCTCCGCACCGGCCAGATTGCGGACGGCATGACCGAAATCCTCGGCCTCATGCCCAAGGCCACGCTGCACTATGTGACCAATCGGTTCGGGCATTGCGGCTTCCGGGAGGATTGCGAACTGCTCGCCAGCATCGCCAAGAGTTTGGGTGACGAAGCGGTCCAGCGCCTCATCGAAGCCTTGCAGACCGCGCCCGCCCACGAAGCCGCCGAAGTCGTCGGCATCCTCAGCCAGATTGACCCGGAGACCGTCGAGAAGATTCTGCCGGTCCGTCTGACGCAGTGGCCGCGTTCTTCACACGACCGCACCGTTCGGCAACTCGCTTCCGCCCCCGCGCCAAATCGAGCCCGGCTGCTGGTTGCGCTTTACGATTCTCTGGACCCGCTCATTCGGCCGCTTGCCATCGACGAAATGGGCATGAGCGGGGAGCCCGTTTGCATTCCCAGGCTGGTCCGTCTTGTCGAGTCTGATGACACACCGGGCTTTTGCCGCATCAAAGCGATCGAGGCGCTCGGCCGGCTCCGCGCTCTCGCCGGCAGCGCCCCGTTGCAGCATATTCTCGGAGCCCGCCAGGTATGGCGCTGGGTGTATCCCAGCGAACTCCGCATCGCCGCAGCGCAAGCCCTTCTGCGTCTCGATCCGGCCGTCGGCGTCGAACGGCTCTCCGCGAGCGGACTCGACCGCAAGGATCTGGCCCTGGAACCTATCGACCCCGAACCCGGCGCCTCCGTAATTCGTCAGCGGCGCTACGCGCGGCTGAAGCTTTCGCGCAACGTCATCGCGTCGACGACCAATCTGCGCGAAAATTTCCGTCTCTCCATTCCTGAACTTAACCTCAGCGGCGGCATCGCCTCCGGCGAGCGCCACCTCGCTCCCGGTTCCCTGCTCAATCTGAAACTCACCCACGGCGTTCGCCACATCAAGGCGCAAGCCATCGTCCGGGGCGCCCGTCCTCAGGCCATGGCCTTCGAGTTTGTCGACATTGACCTCGAGGAACGGGGCCGCCTTCGCCGCATGCTTTTGGAACTCGGCGGGCTCCCCATCGCCGCTCAGGTGACCAACCGCACCAAACGCCGCGGCCGCATCGCTCTCTCAAAATAGTGCAAGGAGGTGCGCTGAATCCCCGGCTCTTAATTTTTTCGCGTCATACGCCCCTCTCGACCTGTACTCCCCCTCGGCTCGCCCGTCCCCCAGTTCAGGTTTTGCCCCCGTCCTCACGCCGTCATGACCGGCGCGGCACATGGGACCTCGGTACCATTGCTGGCTGCAGAGCCTGCGCCTACGGTACTAGTGGGGAAGTTCTACCCTTGGGGATAAACGCAGTGGCATGAAAGCAGTAGATCCAAGAACCGCCGCCGGCCGCGCCTTTGTGCGAAGCCTCAACATTCTGCTGAAGTTTGCCCGGCTTTACGGCTACGACCACGTCCGGACCACCGAGCAGTTAAAGATTGCCTTCACCGAGCTTCATGCCGCTGTTCCCATGGGCAGTGACTCCGGGCTTCTTCTTGGCGCGACCGGCAGCCAGCTCCTTCTCGATGGCGTGCCTCTCGAAGGCTCTCCTGCTGAAAAACAATTTGCCCAGCTCCTGTCCGCTGCCGGTTTGGCCAGTGTGCAATTCTTTTCGTCCATCACGCAGGAGGAGCTGGGCCGCTTCGTCCATGCTTTTCCGACGGGCAAAGCCAAGCCCGCCGAGCTTGCCCAGCAGCTCAAACAGGCCCTTGTGGGAGCCAAAGGTGTTCGCATCAACGAGATTTGCTTCGTTGCCACCGATTCGCGCCTGAAGGAGGCCAGCATGGCGGCGCAACTGGCGGCCGCTTCCCTCGGCGACCAGCAGGACGAATTTAAGAAGTGGCTCAACGACCCGCAAAAGCTACTCGAGCTGATTGCCGCCGCCCAGGGCTCCGAGGGCGGGCCCGGCGGAGCTGCTGCCGGAGCAGGTTCCGGCTCCGGCTCCGGCGGTATGGGAGGCAATGCCAGTTCCGCTCCCGGCTTCGGCTCCGGCCCGGGTTTGAGTCCCGGTTCCAGTCCCGGTTCCGGCTTTGATCCGGGGCTTGGACCTCTGCCCGGGGGCGCGGGATTCCACTCCGGCTCCGTGTATTCGGAAGCGCCAGCGCCGGGCCTCGTCGGAGCGGGAGAGTTCGTTAGCCCAGCAGCTTCCTCCGACGCGGCTGCCAGCAGCTCCTCTTCCGGTGAGGTCGCGCCCAGGCCCAATCCTTCATCGGCCCGCGGCGGCCCGCTCTCACAGCACTCCGCGATTGTCGGTTCGCTCCGCGGCGCGGGCGCAAGCCGGGCTCCCGCGAGCGAAGACGAAATCCTCGGCATCCTCGGGGCGCTCACGAGTTTTGGTTCCGTTGGAGCAGGACAGGGCGGACCTGCCGCTGCCGTCGCCTTCCAGCAGCAGATGTCGCAGTTGCCCCTGAATGCGCAGGACACCCTGAAACAGGCCATCGCCGGCCTCGCCGCGCAAGCCTCGACCGAAAAGCCCGACGAAGCGGTGCTGGTTCAGCTAGCCGAGCATCTCGCCATCAAATTCGCTATCGATCGGTTCGAGCGCGGCGAAGTCAAAGTCAACGCGGTCCGGCAGATGCTCGATCGCATGAACAGCGAAATCGAAAATCTGCGCAAGATTCTCGGCGCGCACGAAGACAAGATGGCTGAAGCCGGGATGCTCGTGGAAACGCACCGCGAAATTCTCGATCGCCAGTTTTGGGCCGCTGTCCCCGAAAGCGGCAAGCGCGCCGTCTTGCTCTCCGGCGAAGCCTGGTGCATTCCGCCGAAGAACGTTCAGTCCTACGTCGCCGGGCTGATCGAACAAGGCAACGTTGCCGAAGCCATCAGCATTCTTCAGAATTACGCCGCTTGCGCCGAAAGCGACGAAGTCGACGCGCGCAAAAAAACCGCCGTGGGACTCTCCGAGCTCGCGGAGCTTTACGCCAAGGCGGATCCCCGGCTTCTCAGCGAAGCCATGCGTCACCTTGGCTTGCGCCTCAGCGTCGAGCAGGATCAGGAGATTCAGGGCCTGGTCAGCGCGGCATTCGTTCGGCTCAGCCAGGAAGCCGCTTCCAAGCGCTGCTTTTCCGCGATGGAGCAGGCGCTCGACCTCGTCTCCGGCGTGGAAGCCCAGCGGCCGGGTATCGCCCGGACTCTCCGCCCGAAGATGGGCATCGAGGAACGCGTTCCTGAATTTGTCGAGGAAGCGCTGCGGGCCCGCCAAGCCGCAGCCGGCTTGACAAACGTGTTGAAAATGCTTCCGCATACGGCGATGGAGCAACTGGCCGCGCGCTTCAATCGTTGCAGCCTTCGCGACGACATGGAGCACGTCGCCAACCTGGCCCACGACCTCGGCGAGGAGGGCCTTCAGTATCTCCGGAGCACGGTGCGGGGCGGCCCCATCACCGAAGCCGTCGAAATGGCCGGCCTCCTCAGCAAGCTCGACGCACAAGCCGTTCAAGTCTTCCTTCCGGGACGCATCAAGGAATTCACGCGCAGCGCGCAGGACCGCGTCATTCGGCAGATTTCCGCCAGCAGCGCTCCGGAGCGCTGCCGCATCCTGCTCGATTTGCTCGATCATGTCGATCCGCTGGTCATGCCTCTCGTCATCGATGAAATCGGCGTGGCCGCCGATCGTGGCGCCATGCCCCGGTTGCTGACCATGGTTGACGGCGACCTTCCGCAAGGCGGCGGCCAATACCTGCGCGTCAAGGCCATCGAAGCGCTTGGGCGCATCAACGCTCCCGAATCCATCAACAGCCTCAAGCGCATCGCCGAGGCAAGAAAGGTGTTCGGGTTCGCGCATCCGCAGGAGCTGCGCATCGCCGCTTTGCAGGCGCTTGAAAAACTCGATCCTGACTGGGCGCGCGAGTTTCTCCCCAAGAGCGGAATTGACCGTCCCGACCTCGCGCTCGCTCCGCTCAGCGTGGTCTCGAACTCCAAATTTGTTCGCCAGCGCCGCCACACGCGCGTCCGCTTGCAGAAGCCCGTTCGCGCGGTGAGCACCAACCTGAAGGAAGCGTGCGTGCTCGAAATCAAGACTGCCAGCCTCTCCGGCGGTCTCGCCACCGCGAGCCGGCATCTCGCACCAGGCACGCAGGTTCACCTCAAGCTGCAGCTCGGTTTGCGCCATCTGCAGGCGACGGCGCTCATGCGCGACTACCGCGCCCAGGATATCGCTTTCGAAATCGTGGATATGTCTCTCGAGGAACGCAGCCGCTACCGGCGGCTCCTGGCGGAAAATCACGCGAGCGCGCCGTCTTCTCCGGCGGCCTCGGCCCGCACCGAGCCCGAAGTCCCCGCGCCAGATCTTTACCGCCAGCCCGCCTAACGCGGCTTTGCGGCGGCGATTGGCCCTCCCGCATCTAAACAGTTAGAATAAAAGTGTTCGGCTGGCGCCCTGCTTTACTTGCCGTCCGGCATTTCGCAAATTCCAGGATCGTAACCACGGAATGCAAGCAGAGAAGATCGTTGATCTCGTCGTAGCGAAGTTCATCGGAACGAAGCACGAACGAGATATCAAGAAAATGCAGCCCTCCGTCGCCGCCATTGGCGCGCGCGAGGCTGAAGTACAGGCTCTTTCCAACGAAGAGCTGAAGGAGCGCTTTTCCGCTCTCCGCACGCAGGTCCAGGAAGAATTAAAGGACGCCGATCCTTCCGAGCCTTCCTACAAGGAACAACTACAAGCCGCTCTGCAGCCCGCCCTTGTGCCCGCCTTCGCGCTGGTTCGCGAAGCCGGCCGCCGCTTCCTTAACATGCGCCATTTTGACGTGCAGCTCATCGGCGGCATAGTTCTCCACGAGGGCAAAATCGCCGAAATGAAGACGGGTGAAGGCAAGACGCTTGTGGCCACGCTTCCGGCTTGCCTCAACGCGCTGACCGGCCGTGGCGTTCACATCGTCACCGTCAACGACTATCTCGCCCGCCGCGACGCCGAATGGATGAGCCCTCTCTATCGCGGCCTGGGCCTGAGCGTCGGCGTCATTGTCCATGACCTCGACGACCAGCAGCGCCGCGACGCCTACGGCGCCGACATCACCTACGGCACCAACAACGAATTTGGCTTCGACTACCTGCGCGACAATATGAAATACGACCTCGCGCACTGCGTCCAGCGCGGCCATCAGTTCGCCATCGTCGACGAAGTGGACTCCATTCTCATCGACGAAGCTCGCACTCCGCTCATCATCTCCGGTCCCGCCGAGGAGTCCACTGACAAGTATTACAAGATTGACAAAATCATCCCCAAGCTCATCAAGGAAATCGATTACACGCTCGACGAAAAGCACCGCCAGGCCACCCTTACGGAAGAAGGCTTCAGCAAATGCGAGCGCCTGCTCGGCCTCTCCAACCTCTCCGACCCCGCCAATATCGAGCTGATGCACCACGTCTATCAGGCTCTTCGCGCTCACGCGCTCTATAAGCTG
>DASRCZ010000076.1:0-6023 GCA_035652855.1 Candidatus Acidiferrum sp. | reverse complement strand
GCCATGTCCAAATCACGCGGTAATGTCGTCGGGGCGCTCGACATGGCCGAAAAATACGGCGCCGATACGGGCCGTCTCTACACGCTCTTCGCCGCGCCGCCCGAAAAAGACCTCGAGTGGAGCGAGGAAAGCATCGAGGGTGCGTGGCGTTTTCTCAATCGCGTATATCGTCTGGTGGAAAAGCACGCGCCCGCGCTTCAGGCCGTCAACTCTCGCACCGTCGATTCCGGCGATACGGCCGGCGGGAGCGAAACGGAAAAGGCGCTGCTCCGCAAAGCGCATCAGACGCTTCGCCGCGTCACGCAGGACTTCGAGACGCGCTGGCACTTCAATTCCGCCATTGCGCTCATCATGGAGCTTTACAACGACATCAGTTCGGGCGACCTGGAAAGGGCCGTGCGACCTCGTGCGCGCAAGGAACTGCTCGAACTCCTTACCCTAATGCTCGCGCCTATGACGCCGCACCTGTCCGAGGAACTTTGGGAGATGCTAGGGCATTCCGGCGGGCTCTCGCAGGTCCGCTGGCCAGCCTTTAATCCCGAACTCGCGCGGGACGAGGAAGTCGAAGTCGTCGTGCAGGTCAACGGACGCGTGCGTGGCAAGCTGAAGGTTCCCGCGGGGACGCCAAAGGAAGAGCTCCTTTCGCGCGCCAAGCAGGAGCAGTTCGTGCGGCAGCATGTGAATGGCAAACGAATCGTGAAGGAGATAGTTGTGCCGGATAAACTCGTGAATCTGGTCGTGGCGTGAGCGCGGAGGCCTGATGGAAACAGCGGCGCGGCAAACGCTCGAGCAGGGAGGCGCAATGGAAACCGAACGCGGCGGCGTGGTTGTTCTCGATTTCGGCGGACAATACACGCAGCTTATCGCGCGCCGCATCCGCGAACAGCAGGTCTTCTCGGCCATCCTGCCCTGTACCGCCTCCGTCGACGAAATCCGCAAATTCGAGCCTGCCGGCATAATCCTCTCCGGCGGGCCCAGTTCGGTTTATGACGCCGATGCTCCGAAATGTGATCCGAGCATTCTTCGCCTGGGCATTCCCGTACTCGGAATCTGCTACGGCATGCAATGGATTGCCCATAGCCTCGGCGGCAAGGTCGAAAAAGCCGAGCACCGCGAATACGGCCGCGCCCGTCTGACCCTCGGCAACGGCCAGAGCGCGGCGGAAAGCTGCCGCAGTGAGCTCTTTGCCGGGGTTCCTTCCGCACTCCGCATCTGGAACAGCCACGGGGACAAGGTTCTGGGCCTTCCCGAAGGCTTCCGGGCCACAGGTCACACGGAAAGCGCCATTGCCGCCGCTGAAGATCCGGCCCGCAAAATATACGCCGTGCAGTTTCACCCCGAAGTCAATCACACGGAAAGCGGTACGGAACTTCTCCGCAATTTCCTCTTTCGCGTCTGCAAGGCCGAGCCAAAGTGGAGCCGCGAGGCCTTCATCGACGAGACCGTCGCCTCGATCCAAGCTCGTATCGGCGGCAAGCGGGCGATCTGTGGCCTCAGCGGCGGCGTGGATTCGACTGTGGCTGCCGTGCTGGTCCACCGCGCCATCGGCGCACGGCTCACCAACATTTTCGTCAATACCGGCCTGCTCCGGAAAAACGAGTTTGAAGATACGCTGCGCATGTACCGCGAGGAACTCGGTTTGCACGTGATTGGTGTTGATGCCACGGATCGTTTCTTGACTCAGTTGCGGGGGATTACAGACCCCGAGGAGAAGCGCAAACGCATCGGCCGCGAGTTCATTGCCGTTTTTGCCGAGGAGGCGCAAAAGCTCCAGGCAGGCGAAGCCCACGGCGAAATTGCCTATCTTGTGCAGGGCACTCTGTATCCCGATGTGATTGAATCCGTTTCGGTTAAGGGGCCGTCCGCCACGATCAAGACACATCACAATGTGGGCGGCCTTCCCGAAAAGATGCCCTTCGCGCTCGTTGAACCACTCCGCGATCTCTTCAAGGACGAGGTCCGCCGTATCGGTCGCGATTTGGGTTTGCCCGAGGATGTTCTTTTGAAACATCCGTTTCCCGGTCCCGGACTAGCGGTTCGCAGCCTGGGAGAGGTCACTCGGGAACACCTTGCGACTCTTCGCGAAGCCGACGCCATCGTCACCGAAGAGATTCGACGTGCCGGGCTGTATCACAAAGTCTGGCAGGCGTTCGCGGTACTTTTGCCCGTCCGGAGCGTCGGAGTAATGGGAGACTTCCGGACGTACGGCCTTACGGTAGCGGTGCGTGTAGTTGAGAGCGACGACGCGATGACTGCCGACTGGTATAAGCTGCCCGGGGAGGTACTGGAACGCATCTCAACCCGCATCGTCAATGAAGTGCGCGGAGTAACCAGGGTGGTCTATGACATTAGCTCAAAGCCGCCCAGCACCATCGAATGGGAGTAGGCGCGTTTGCGACGGGCCTGGTTTCGACCGCGCCGTATCGAACCCGAGAGCACGCTCAGGCGCGGAGCTTGGAAGCAGGATGAGCGAAAAAACAAGAAAAAAAGCCGCGCTGCCTTGCAACGCGGCCCCTTCGATCTTGTTCCCGGAGCCGAATAGCCACAACAAGAGGCGGATCGCTGTTTCAGCGATTGGCCATCTTTTGGGCCATGTACATAATCAGCTTGCGGTCTTCGTCCTCAACCTTGCTCAGCAAGCGCCGAAGCTTGTTGAGAAATCGTGCTTCTTTGCCAACGCTGCCCCACGCAATATCGTCGGACGATTTGCGCTTCGGCAGGTTCGGCAGTTGCGGCGGTTCCTCACCGTCATAAAAGAGTTGATAAAGTGGGCACTCGAGTGCGCGCGCGAGTTTCTCCAGAGTCTCGATGGCTGGAACAGTGTGGCCATTCTCGACTCGAGAGATGTAACAGCGAAGTAGCCCTGTGCGCTTCTCGATGTCACCCTGGGAGAGTTTCTTTTCTTCGCGCAGTGCACGAAGACGGTCACCGATAATCATGCAGGCATTATTTCATGTCGGTAAGCCCGTTAGCAAGTAGAAACTTGCCGAGCTGGAATTTGAAACAAGTGATGCGGCGGCGTGTCTTTCGGGACACCCCCGCGTAACCAAAAACCCATGGTACGCGTCCCAAAAGCAGAGGCTTCCCGGCCCGGGCCGGTCCCCCAGGGGGCCGGCGAACCGAAGCCTGACCCTGTTGGCGCAGCCGGCGACCGTGAACTGGTCCGGCGCGCTCAGCAGGAAGACAAGGAGGCGTTCGAGGAACTCGTTCGGCGGCACCAGCATCGTGTGTTTGCCGTCGCTGGCGGTATCCTGAAGCGGCGGGAGGACGTCGAGGACATCGCGCAACAGGTATTCGTGAAGGCGTACTTTTCGCTCCGCCGGTTCGACCAACGCGCGGCGTTCAGCACTTGGCTTTACAAGATTACGGTGAACGAGTGCTGGGATCTCCTGCGAAAGAAGAAAGTCCGGCCTTTGGTTTATGAGGCCGACCTGAGCGAAGAGCAGGCTAAGCAGGTAGTAGCCTCTGAGGAGACAGGGCACCGGCAGCCGGAAATTCCAGAGCGGCTCGAGCAGCGCCAGGAAGTCGAGCGATTGCTGGCGGACCTGGACGAGCGAGACCGGTTGATGCTTGTACTCAAGGAAGTGGAAGGGTTCTCGATCGAGGAAATCGCCGAGGTACTGGACCTGAACGCGAACACTGTCAAGGTAAGATTGTTTCGAGCGCGGCGGAAAATCGTCGCGCAAGCCAGGAAACGGGGCTAAAGCAAGCAAGTGGGGCACGGAGGCTGAAGATGAGCCTATTAAGAAAACAGAATGCGGTCTGCGGCGCGGTTCAGACGCGACTCGAGGAAATCTCCTCGAAGGCGCGCGGCGCCGCGGCTTTGGATCGGCTCCTTGCCGGCCTGGAATCCTCCCTGCGCGAGCACGTTGGCACCTGTGCAGCCTGCCGCACCGCTGCGGAGCTTCATATCGCCTCGAGCGCGTTGCTATCGCCGTTGCGGTCTTCTCGTCCGGCTGCAGGGGCTTGGTTCGCAACGCGGGTGATGGCCGCGATAGCCGCCCGCGAAAAGGAACTCGCTCGCGTGCCAGGCCTAGCAGCGTTGCTGCCAAAGTACGCTTCGCGCCTCGCTTGGGCCGCTGCTGTGGCACTCCTAGTTACCGCCAGTTGGGTCTATACCGGCACAAAATCGCCTACAACCACCCCGCCCAGCGCCAACGTTCCCGAATCCCTTTTCGAAACGCAGCCAGGCCCGCCTCAGACTCCCGATGAGGTGCTCATGAGCCTTGCCGTCACGGAGAAGTGAGCATGAGTGATCGCAGTACGACGACCAAAGCCGCTTTCTGGGTTGGCGTTATCTTCCTGCTGGGAGCCGCCCTCGGCGGAATGATTGGCTACCTTTCCGCACGCAAGAGCTACGCCGCCGGTCCGCAGTCACCGCCCACGCATCAGCAGAAGGTTGAGCATCTCACGCAGGAGCTCCAACTCAGCCCCGCGCAGCAAAAGCAACTCGACGTTATTCTCACCGATATGGAAGCGCAGTACCGGGAGATCCACAAACAAACAGATCCCCTTATTGAGCAGACTCGCCAGCGGGGCCGAAACCAGATTCGCGCGATTCTTACGCCCGAACAACTTCCGAAATTCGAAGACTTTCTCCGCCGCCTGGACGAAGAGCGCCGCAAAGCCGCCCGCTAGGCAGTCTCGCTCCTCGGTTTCTGGCCTTTCGCGCGTCGTGCCATGCGGACGATCATAAACAGCAGCAGTTGCCGGTCTGCGTGGTTCATCTTCGAGAGCAGCACGCGCAGCCGATCGAGAAACGCCGCCCATTTTCCGGTTCGGCCCCAGTCATCTCCGTTACTGGAAAGCGTGGAAAAAGTCCGCAAAGCGGGCGGCTCTTGGCCGTCATAGAAAAGCTGATACATCGGTATCTCCAGCGCCCGTGCCAGCTTTTCCAGGGTGTCGAGCGAAGGAACCGTATGACCGTTCTCCACGCGCGAAATGTAGCACCGGAGCAATCCGGTCCGGTTCTGAATCTCGCCCTGCGACATCTTCTTTTCCGCGCGCAGCGTGCGCAGCCGCTCGCCGATCATCATCGATGCATCTCCTGCTCGGGAAGCCGGTCAGGAGCCGCGTGCGCGCTTCGCGGGCATGAGCGCATCGCGCCGCAACGCTCGCAGTCGCCTCGGACGCAACCCGACCTCGAACCAATGCTACGCCGCAAGGTATGCCGTTTTTTCGAATGGCGATCAGCTTTGCCGGTTTTGCCGCTCCGGCGTGGCGGGCCGAGAACTATGCTTTCGGTTCCTGCCAGGATCGAGCAGGCCAGGAAGCCTCGTCACCATCTTCCCGAAGCGCAGACGAACGGGCTCCGGCCTTCCATTCCGAACAGCCGCCGGAACTCCTCCGGTTAAACCACGGCAGCTCTCGGCGGCAAGTTACGCTTGCTATATTACTGTGTGTCGGCTGCTGTCAAGCGAAATAATAAGGGTGTGGGATGTTACGCGGTTGGCTGTATTCTTTTGATTTGAGTGGGTGTCCTTGCCCCCTGCAGATTTTCCGAATACGGGCAAAGCGATCTGGAACACACGCCGTAAAGTGCGTGTCCCCGAAACAGGAAGCGGATTTTCCGGCCACGTCTCCCAGAGCGGATGGGTGACCGCAGACGCTCGTCATCTCCGCGTCGTAGCCGACGAGCTCGCTTCTGCGGTGAGGCGATGTCTGGAGACAGTTAAGGCCATGTTTGGCGGGGAAAGCAGCGGACTGGCCGTTGGTCCCAAGCGATACCTTTTTTCCGGCTCACTTAAGGAAGCCGTTTGCGGCGGGAGTGTCGCACTGGTATCAGGCCGGGGACGGCGTGGCGCGGACCGCTGTAAGTGTTCGCTGCATCGCCAACGCAGCGATACAGTGTGTACGAATAACTGTCTTGTGCGGCGCGATGGACTCGAAGAAAGCCTACTTCGCGGACTCAGAGATTCGGTGCTTAGAACTGAAGTCGTTGATTACATCGTCGTGCAAATGGAGCGTGCGCTTCGCGAAAGGTTCGATCGGCTTGAGACCGAGCTCCAGCGAATGCGTGAGCG
>DASRCZ010000075.1:0-6204 GCA_035652855.1 Candidatus Acidiferrum sp. | reverse complement strand
GCCTCGTAACGGTCCCTTCAAACGGCCTCACCATCGAGCTGCGTACTGCGATAAGTATTCTACCGAAGCATGCGTCGTGTTTGCGGGCGATTCACAGCTTTACTACGGGTCCCAGGCACGAAGGCTGGTGGACCTAACTACGAGCCGGATCGAAGGTACCGTTCTGAGTGGCAAAGGAAGGAAGCGTCCATTTTCCGGAGGTAGCGGAGAGCTCGAGCCCCACCGCAAACGCATTCGTGGCGACTTGCTGGCAGTAGACCACGCGCGCCCGGGAGCGCAGATTCCCGAGCATCGAGCGCACGTTCAGGCGGGCGTTCGGCGGCACCGGATGGCTGGTGATGACGCGAGCGCCATGAGAACTTACGTTTTCCGTCACGCCTTCTTGCGCACGGACCCGCACGTCAACGCTCGAGAGATCGACGGTCACCTTCATGGGCATACGCTCTTCGACACGGCGCGAGGTCGCGGCCATAGCGCACCAATGCGTTGGAATGGAGCTGGGTGAAAGCCCGGGTGGGGTGAGCGGCGGTAATAATACCCTTACAACCCAGGAGGGCGTCAAGAAGCGATTCGCCGCTAGATCACGAGCTGTCCGCGTATGCGACAACTCTTCCCAGGACCGAACGCGCTCCCCTGTTTGCACGGCTCGGGGCAAGATTAGTTTGTTGCAAGACAAAGACTTACCATGCAAACGAAGGGCTGGCGAATTGCCCTGCACGAAGTCTTTGCCGTTGCATTCCGACAGGAGGCCTGCGTGAGAAAACTGGAGTGGTTCCGTGAAGCGGTTTCCGAGTTGCCGAGCGAGCAGGCGCTATTGGAACGGCAGGCGAAAGGGTGGCGTCCGGTGGCCATCGAGTGGGAACGAGAAGTCGAATACCAGTTCCCCACGACGGCTTCACCCGCAGCCCAGAGTGGAGCCGAGTTACCTTACGGCTTGCGAATCGCAGCCGATTGCCGCCACCTCGAGGAGAACCCCGCCGAAATGGATGTATTGCGTTTCCTCGCCGAAATGGTCGTCCAGGACCTCTCGTTCCCGCGCATGGCCGACATGCTAAACCTCCGCGGCCTGCACACGCGCGATGGCCGGCCATGGACCGCCGTCGATGTCTTTCAGCTTACGCCCCGGCTGATTGACGCCACACCGCGCATCCTCGCGACGTCCGATTGGGTCGAGCGCAAGAAGCAACTCTCCCGGGTGCCATGGAACTCGTAGTCCCGAGTAGGCAGAAGGCGAAGACTCGGAATATATCGCTCCTTGCGCTCGTAGCGTGGGGGAGCTCCGCTGGTTCATTTTCGGGGCGGAGTAGGCGTGCCGTTTTTTTCTGCCGCTGCGGTCACCAGGGCGTCACACGCGTTCAGACACGCGTCACGGAAATCGCCCGCCAATTTCTCGTGATCGCTTGCCGGAGGCCGCAGCAGCGCCGTGCCATGGACGAGCGCGACGAGTCCCAGCGCAAGCTGTTTATGGTCTTCCGGCTCGCCGCCTAATCGCTTTGCGAGAAGCGCCTTAAGCAGATCATAGGACGGCGTCGGTCCATCCTTTGCGAGCCGGACTCCCCAGTCGGTGGTTAAGAGCCGGTATTGCGCTCCATGTTCGGAAATGAAGTCGAAGGCCCTGCGGCAAGCCTCCTCGATGCTCTGCGATGGCCGCAACGCCTCAAAGAGTTCCCGGCGCGCTCGCTCACGCATGCCGTTCAGGAGCTTCCCCTTGTCCGCGAACCGCTCGTACATTGAGGTTGTGGTTGTTTTCGCCGCTCGTGCCACCGCTCTCATGGTTAAGCCCTGCTCGCCCTTCTTGCTCCACAAACGGTAAGCGGCATCCATGATGCGGCCTTCCAGTCCTGCATCTGCTTTCCGGGGCATGGGTCCTCCGAAAACCGGCCGGCAATCGCCGCCAATTATATCCTTTACAGCGTTACAGAAACAATGTATAAGTTATGTGGGCCGCCAAATCAAGCTTTCTCCGCTGTTAAATCCTTTTAATCAGCGCTCGAGAATATCAGGAGCAAGGAAGTGTTTCGCTTTCAATATACGATTGTGACCAAGGCCGCACGCAAACTGGCCTGGGAAGTCTTCTCGGACCACCGCTGCTGGAATTCCTTCGCCAACATTTACGGCGAAATTCGGTGGCGCGAAGGGCGTCCCTGGCAGGCGGGCAGCCGCCTGGAAATTGAGGTGGTACATCCATTTCGGGGCGTTATCGAACATGTGCTAACCAGTTGCACTCCCGGCCACCGGGTTGGCTGGATTGACCATGCCATGGGTGCAGCCATGGCCCAGTGGGTGCATTTTGAAGAGCACATCTCCGGAGGGACCCGTGTGCATACCTGGGGCGATCTGGTGCACTCCGGCCTGGTGATCGCCGGAAAATCGGCGGAGCAGCTGATCACCAGCTTTATCGAAACCTGGTATGAAAACTACCGGGCCTATTGCGACCATCTGGCGGGTGCTCTGCGGCAAGCTCATGGCCTGGAGGCGTCTCCCGAAAACTCCTGAGCCGGTTCCTAATCGGGATGAGTTGGACCGCGAGAAAACCCACAGATCTGTCACTTCCCCTTAGGAAGAATCTTCGCGGCGACGCAATTTTTTCGCCGCGTCCTTTGCCTTTGCTCCCAGATGGGTTATGCAAAGACAAGCGCTTCCTTCCGCGTTGTAATGGTGAGCCGATTGCACCTAGGCGTTTCCGGTGATCCCAGTCCGCTCGGTCCACAGAGGTGAACGCATGTCCCGGTCTGTTTCCCCATTCTCTTGGTTGTGGGCCATCGCGATGCTCACGCTGAGCACGCCCTCACCAAGCGGCGCGTTTCAGCCGCCACGCGCCGTCGTCCCGCAGCAACCCGCGCCCGAGGCAAAGCAGCCGCCCATCACGCAGCCGCTCGCCTTCGTCTACTACGCGGGAAAAATCAGAAAGCGCGACGGCCGGTACGTCCTGCAAGACAGCACCATGCCGATTCCTTTCTACCTGGACGATCAGGAAGCCGCCAAAAAGTTCGCCGGGCAAGACGTTGTAATCATGGGCGTGATCGCAAAAAGCGAGCCGAGCCACGTAAGCCTTCAGGTTCGCCAGATCGAAGCCGTTGCCCCGCGCTAGCCACATGTCTGACCACCATCCTCGGAGTACTGCTCGTTCGCTTGGGATTTTTGGCTGGAGTTATCGGTGTCCGCTACGCCAAGCGCGAGAAGAAGGTCTTGTAGCGGGCCGCTGCAAGCCCAATGGCTGTGGAACGAGCACGGATCGAGTTCTCCCGGGTTGGGGTTCGCGAGTCCCTTTGACCGGGCTTAATCACCCGCGGCTTCGAGATGCTTCAGCGCATCCGAAGAGATCGGGAGATTCACGCGTATGGTAGTGCCTGCCGGACCGGAATCAATCACCAACAGCCCGTGAAGCTGCCTAACGCGCTCCCGCATGCCCCGAAGACCAACCCCGGTCCCGCTGGCTTGGACATGCGACAGCTTCTCGGCCGGAATTCCTCGCCCGTGGTCCTGAATTTCCAGTGCCACGCGATTCGAATCGCGGCAGATCCGGATCTCCGCAGTCTTGCTGCCGGAGTGGCGGTGAACATTCGTGAGCGCCTCCTGGACGATGCGGAACAGGACGAGCTCCATTTCGGAGGAAAGACGGCCAAAATTCTCCGGAATGGTGAGATTGATCTCCAGCAGTCCCCGGTCCATGAGGCCTGCGACATACCAGCGCAAAGCGCTGGCCAAACCGCTTTCCTCGAGCAGCGGCGGATGCAGCAGATAGGAAGTCGTGCGGATTTCCCTGCTGAGTTGGTGCACCAATTCCGAGCTTTCCCGCAGATCGCTGGCGCGAATGAATTCACCTTGCTCAGCCCGGTGCATCAGCCGCCCAAGATTCATTCCGATCACGGTAAGCGTCTGGCCGGCGCTGTCGTGAAGTTCGCGGGCCAGGCGGCGGCGCTCTTCATCCTGGACTTGCATGACGCGCCAGGAGAGCTCGCGAAGCTGCTCGGATTGGCGCACGACATCGGCGTTGCGTTCTTCGAGTTCGCGGGTGCGGGCCTGGACCTCGGCGTCCAGCGATTGCGCAAGCTGCTGGTATTGCTCCCTGCTGCGAGCTAGGGCTTCCTCCGAGCGTTTGCGGTCGACGCCGGAAGCCAGTTGGCGTGAAATGGTCAGGCTGAGGTCCAACTCGTCTTCCGTAAAAACGTGAGGCTGGTCGAAATAAACCATGAACTTGCCGATCAGCGAAGCGGATGAGACGAGCGGAACGAAAGCGAGAGCGGCGATGCCTTCCGAACAAATCGTGGATTGGAGCGGTTCTTGGAAAGGCGTCGCGCGGACATCATTCACGCAAATGGGAGCTGCGTCCGCCGTGCCGCGAGCCCAGGGAGAATGGCCTTCCGTGGCCTGGCGATAGGACTCGGAAAGTCCGCGCGATGCGACGAAACGCATCACCCCTGAGTCGTCGAACAACAAGATGGAAGCGCGGTCACAAAGGATGGCGCCGAAAATAGCGTCCAGGCCCGCGGCATAGATATCCTCGAAAGACTCCGCGCGCAACAGTTGCTCGGCCATGCGGAAGAGCGCCTGCTGCTGGCGCACGCGTTCGGCACGTTCCTTCTCGAATCGTTTGCGCGCGGTGATATCGCGAGCGATCGTGGAAGCGCCGACAATCCGGCCTGAGGCATCCGTGATGGGCGAAATGGTGAGTGAGACGTCCCGCAGCGTGCCGTCCTTTGCCATGCGCACGGTTTCGAAGTGATCGATATGTTCGCCGCTGCGAAGGCGGGCGAGGATATCCGCTTCCTCCTGATGGCGATCGGGCGGGATGATGAGCGTGATGTGCCGGCCGATGGCCTCCTCGGCGGTGTAGCCGAAAATCTGCTGGGCGCCGCGATTCCAACTGGTGATGTAGCCCTCAATCGTCTTGCTAATGATGGCATCATCAGAGGATTGGACGATGGCCGCCAGCAGCTTACTCGGTTGCAGCAAGGAAACGCCTGGAGGACCGGGGGATGGCTCCGCGCTCACCGAGAAGGGCGAGCGCCCTTTCGATTCAGGAAACTTCTTACTCATATATTTGGCTATACCCCTTGGGACTCACACGCTGGACAGCGAATCGATCGCGAGCTGGGAGGGGCTTGGGGCGCGGGTCGTGTTCCTTCGGCAGCTCCCCAGAAACAACTGTCCAAGCCGTCAAATGCTGCAAGGAAGCGCGGTCGAACAGGCCGAGGAATTGGGGCCTCTTGCAGCGAAAATTAAGGATAGCTCAGGATCACGACGTCAAGCAAGTTCGCGCCAATTCGCCCCAAGCCCTTATTTTTTGCAGAATGCAAGGCGTTCCGGTACCCAGGCAAAACAACCCTGAGGCAAATCAGGTGTGGTCGATCAGGCGATGGTGAATCGCGTAGAGAGCGAGCTCGAGGCGGTCGGAGACGCCGAGCTTATCGAAGATGTTATGGAGGTGATTTTTAACTGTTTGCTCGGAGATGAAGAGCTTTTCGCCGATTTCCTTGTTGCGAAACCCCTGGGCGACGAGCTGCACGATTTCCTTTTCACGGTCGGAGAGCAGCGGCTTTTCGCGGCGGGGACCTGACTCCGAGGATTTCGAGAAAGCCTTCATGACTTCGGCGGTCATGCGATTGTCGAGCCAGATCTCGCCCGCAAACACGCGATGGATGCTTTTGACGAGCAAGTCGGTGGCGGACTGCTTCAGCACGACGCCGCGCGCTCCGAGGCGCATCGCGCGGACGACATCGCGATCGTCCTCGGCGGCGGTAAGGACG
Source organism: Candidatus Acidiferrum sp. (assembly GCA_035652855.1). Taxonomy (GTDB): domain Bacteria; phylum Acidobacteriota; class Terriglobia; order Acidiferrales; family UBA7541; genus Acidiferrum. The sequence continues at coordinate 454 of DASRCZ010000075.1, read as the reverse complement.
ATAACGCGGGTGGGCAGCGTATCGAAATTGACTTCCTCAAGGACGGCGAGGCCGTCCTTATCGGGCATGCGAAGATCGAGGAGAAGGATATCGGGTTTCAGCTTGGAAATGAGCTTAATGGCTTCGGCGCCGTTTTGGGCTTCGCCGACGATGGAGATTTCGTCGTCGGAATCAAGGAGTTTGCGGAGGCCGTCGCGAAAAATAGCGTGGTCATCGGCCAGCAGGACGCGGATTTGTTGTTTCGTTTTGGCCATGTCAACCGAGGGGGACCTCTACGGTCAAACGAGCACCATGGCCGGGGTTCGACTCGACCGTCAACACACCCCCGACAGTGCGCGCACGCTCCTTTATGGAAATCGGACCCAGCCTGAGACGGTCGAGTTCGTCACCTGTGAAACGGCCCGCGAAGCTGAACCCTTCGCCGTTGTCGTCGACAACCAAGACGAGCCGACTG
>DASRCZ010000074.1:0-2313 GCA_035652855.1 Candidatus Acidiferrum sp. | reverse complement strand
CTGGGAATGGACGCCCTGCGCTATTTTTTGCTGCGCGAAGTTGTCTTCGGGCAGGACGGAAATTTCAGTTATGACGCGCTGGTAACGCGGTACAACAGCGATCTGGCGAACGGACTCGGCAATCTTGCGAGCCGCACCGTCACACTGATCGAAAAGAATTTCGGTGGCAAAGTTCCGAAGCCCGTGGGGTTCCAGCCGCAGGACGACGCTCTCGCAAAAACGCTGCAGGCGGCGATTGGGGAGGTGCTGGAAAACTACGAAGCTCTTTCCTTCTCCCGGGCGCTTGAGCAGATATGGAGCGCGATTGCCGCGGCGGACAAGTATTTGACGTCTGAGCAGCCGTGGGCGCTGGGAGATTCGGAGGCGGACCGCCAGCGGAAAGCCACCGTGCTATGGACCGTGGCGGAATTGTTGCGCATCGTGACGGCGCTGGCGCATCCGGTGTTGCCCGAGAGCACCGCGAAAGTCTGGACGCTGCTGGGGCAGCGAGGTGGCGTGGGCGCGGTCGAGCTGGATGGGCTGCGCTGGGGCCAACTGGTTCCGGGCACGCCGCTTGGCAAACCGCAGCCGTTATTCCCGCGCATCGAGAAAGCAGAGGCGCTGGAGAGGATGGAAGCCATGGAAAACGAAGCACAAAATGCACCTTTGCCGGCGGCCAGCGCGAGCGCGTCGGGTTCGGCGGGAACGGCGGCGGCGCAGGCAACTGGAGAAAAGATCAGCATCGAGGACTTTGCGAAAGTGGAGATGCGCGTCGGGCAGATCAAGACCGCGGAGCGCATCGTTGGCGCGGACAAGCTGCTGAAGCTTACCGTGGACATCGGGACGGAAGTCCGGCAGATTTGCGCGGGAATCGCGCAATACTATGAACCGGAAAAATTGATCGGACGGAAAGTGGCCGTGGTCGTGAATCTCGCACCGAGGAAATTGCGAGGCGTCGAATCAAACGGAATGATTATCGCAGCGTCGGTCGGCCCCGAAGGCCGGCCGGTGCTGGCCGGTTTTCCCGGCGAGGACGTTGAGATTGGAGCCAGGTTGAAATAACAAGGCAACTGCCCCTCTCGCAAACGAGGAGAGTACCGGCAAGAGCGCGATGCAAATGAACCATGGACCTGATTGATTCGCATGCGCATATAGATTTTCCGCAGTTCGCGGAGGATCGCGAAGCAATGCTGGAGCGAGCGCGCGCGGCGGGCGTGAATACGCTGCTGGCGATTGGGACCGGGCCGGGACCGGAGAAGCTGGACGCAGCGATGCCCTATGCCGAGGCACACGATTGGATCTACACAAGCGTAGGGATCCATCCGCTCGAAGCAAAGGACGTGACGCAGCAGCACCTGGACCAGTTGGCTGCGCTGGCAGCACATCCGAAGGTGATTGCCTGGGGCGAAATTGGCCTCGACTATTTCTACGACCATTCGCCGCGCGAGGCCCAGCAACGCGTCTTCCGCGACCAAATGAGCCTGGCCCGCGAGGCCAAGCTGCCCATTGTCATTCATTGCCGCGAAGCATGGCGTGACTGTTTCGAGATGATCGAGCACGACTGGAAACCTTCCGGGCTGGGCGGGATTCTGCATTGCTTCAGCGGCACGCCCGAGGACGCGAAGCGAGGCCTCGATATGGGATTTCTGATTTCCTTTGCGGGAAATTTGACCTATCGAAACGCGCAGAATTTGCGCGACGTCGCAAAAGCTCTGCCCCTTGACAATATTCTGATCGAAACGGACTCTCCCTATCTTGCGCCTGCGCCTTACCGGGGCAAGCGCAACGAGCTGGCGTACGTTGCGGAAGTGGCGCGTACGCTCGCGACTGTGAGAGACTTAGGCCCTGAGGAAGTCGCCGCCGCTACCGCAAACAATTTCAGACGGTTTTTCCGCCTCGCCGGCGCTGCAACGTCCCGAGCGGCCGAGTGAGGGAGCGGACGGACGTGGAGGACAGCCATAGCGCTGCTAACCGCCAAGGAGCTTTTTGATCTGGTTCGGGACGACCTGGCGCAGGTCGAGCAGGAACTTGCGCGGCAAAGCGAGGCCGCGTTCGAGCCGGTTGCGGAGATTACCAGCTATTTGCTGGGCGGCGGCGGAAAGCGGCTCCGGCCGGCATTGTTGCTGTTGTGCAATCGGTACGCGGCCGGGGGCCGCAGCGAAGGCGCGATTCGGCTCGCGGCTGTCGTCGAATTGCTGCACAGCGCCACCCTGATTCACGACGATGTGATCGACAGCGCTGACACCCGCCGCGGAAGGCCCTCCGCCAATTCGCGCTGGGGCAATCACCGCAGCGTCCTCGCGGGCGACTGGCTCTACATGCAGTCCTTCCAGA
>DASRCZ010000073.1:0-15063 GCA_035652855.1 Candidatus Acidiferrum sp. | reverse complement strand
GCCATTGGCAAGACGCGCGACGACGTGCCAGTTGTGGGCGGTGCGGCTCGGGTAACGCTCATAAATTTCGCGGGGTATCCAAATCTCGGATGCTTCCGGAAAATCGAATCCGGCGGGAAGAATGCCGACAACGGAGACGGGCCGGTTATCAATGCTGAGGCGGAGCGAGGCCAGATCCGTAATGCCGCCGAGATATTGCCGCCAATAACCATAGCGCACGAGGGCCACGGCCGGAGCGCCGAAGCGGTGGTCCTCGGGAGCAAAGGCGCGGCCGATGATGGGTTGAACGCGGAGAACGTCAAAAAAGCCGCGGGAGGCGAGGGCGACCATGGTTCGGGTCGGTTGCTGGCCGCCGGAAACGGATTGCAGCATCGCGGCGTATTCGGCGATGGCCTGCAGGGAATGGTTTTGGTCGCGGACATCCTCGAAATTGGGATCAGCGAAATTCATGTGATGGCCGTCGGAGGCGGTTTCCCAGACACGCACGATTTTGCCGGGCTGCGGATAGGGAAGAGGCCTGAGCAGGACGCCGTACACCACGCTGAAGATCGCAGTGGTGGCGGCGATGCCCAGCGCGAGAGTGCCGACGGCGATAGCGGTGAAGCCGCGGCTCTTGAGCAGCACGCGAGCTGCGAAGCGGAGGTCAAGCAGGAAGCTGGACATGGCGTACCCCCGATGGAAGTTGAAGTCACAGGTTGAACGTCGAAGCCGAAAAACGTTAGGTCCAGGGTGGCGTTGGTCCGCCGTTCCTACGTAGCTTGGGCGGCGGCGACGGCGGTTTCGCTGACGACCCAGCCGTCCTTGAGCTGAACGACGCGATGGCCGTAGGAAGCATTTTTCTCCGAGTGCGTGACCTGAATGATCGTCGTGCCGGATTCGTTAAGGCGGCGGAAGAGGAGCATGATTTCCTCGCCCTGCGCGGAGTGCAGGTTGCCGGTGGGTTCATCGGCAAGGATTAGCTTGGGGTTCATGATGACAGCGCGGGCGACGCCCACAAGCTGCTGCTGGCCGCCGGAAAGCTGGCTGGGAAAGAGATCTTTTTTACCGACGATGTTGAAGCGATCGAGGATATCGCAAACCAGGCTGACACGCTCTTTGTGGGGAACATTCTTGTACGAGAGCGGGACTTCAAGATTTTCGAAGACGGTGAGATTGTCGATGAGATGGTAGCTCTGGAAGACGAAGCCGATATTCGCTTTGTGGAGTTCGTTGCGCTTTTTGAGGTTGAGCCGGTGGACGGGCTCGCCATGGAAGTAATACTCGCCGGTCCAGGCGCCATCGAGCATGCCAATGATGCTGAGCAAGGTGGATTTGCCGGCGCCGGAAGGCCCCATGATGGTGACGAACTCGCCGGCCTGAATATCGAGATTGACGCGGCGAAGCAGAAAGAATTTGTTGGGGCCGGCTTCGATGGACTTTTCGAGGTTGCGAAGCTGAATCAGAGGTTCCAAACGGATTCTCCTATGGAGGGGAATGATCTCATTTTGCGCTGTCCAGGCGAACAAGGAGATTCGCCAACCTCGGCCCGGCGAAGGACAAGTTCGAGACGGCGGGCGGCAACGACGCGCCGCGCGGGCTCGCCATCCCGCTAGACGCTGGCGTGCTGCGCTTCCTTAGTCTCTTCCACGATGCGGCCGTCGAAGAGATGGATGGTACGCTCGGCGAAATTTGCATAGCGCTGATCGTGCGTGACCATGCAGATGGTGGCCCCGTTGCGGTGCAGATCGCGGAGCAGCTCCATCACGGCCTCGCCGTTCTTGGAGTCGAGATTTCCGGTAGGCTCATCGGCCATCAGGATGAGGGGATCGCCGACGAGAGCCCGGGCGACCGCAACACGCTGCTGCTGACCGCCGGAGAGCTGCGAAGGATAGTGGCGAAGACGATGAGCCATGCCCACGCGTTCAAGGGCGTGCTGGACCTTCTGTTTGCGCTCGGCGGAGCCGGTGCCGCGATACGTGAGCGGCAGCTCGACGTTCTCGTACACGGTCAGATCGCCGATGAGATTGAATGCCTGGAAGATGAAGCCGATTTCGCGGTTGCGGATGCGAGTGCGTTCGCTGATGGAGAGCTTGGCGACGGGTTGGCCGTTGAGGAAGTACTCGCCGCTCGTGGGGGAATCGAGGAGGCCGAGGATCGAGAGCAGCGTGGATTTTCCGCAGCCCGATGGGCCAGCGATCGAGATGTACTGGCCTTTTTTGATTTCCAGGTGGATCTCCGAGAGCGCGTGAGTTTCGACCTCATCCGTGTAGAAGACCTTCTTTACGCCTTCCATTTTGATGAGAGTGCTATTAATGTCCGCCATTTTTTCTCCTTACGAGTCAAAATCGTCCGAAAACCGGCCGGGACGGCGAAATTCTATTCATAGCGCAAGGCCACAATGGGATCGATGCGCGTGGCACGCCGCGAAGGCACGTAACAGGCAATTGCCGCGACAATGGCAATGACCGCGAGCGAACTGAGATAGGCGGAAACATCGCCCGCGCGGACTCCGAAGAGCAGTGATTCGCTCAATCGAGCAAGCGCATACGCCACGGGTAAACCGACGGCCACGCCGGAAAACACCATCCACCCGACTTCCTTGAAGACCAGGGTGCGCACGTGACCAGAGGCCGCGCCTAGAGCGACACGAATGCCAATTTCGCGGGTCCTTTGAACGACAAGATAGGCCAGCACGCCATAAATTCCGAGAGCTGCAAGAAGCGCGGCAAGTCCGCCGAAGCTGGCGGAAAGCGCAGCGATCAGGCGTTCGGCGAAGAGATCTTCATCCACGACGCGGGTCATCGTCTTCAGGTCGTAAACGGGAAGATTGGCGTCTTGCTGGCGAACGACGGCGCGGAGGTCGTTGGCGATGAGGGTGGGATCGCCCTGGGTACGCACGTAGAAACTCATGGCCATGAGCTTGCCGGCCTGCGAGTAGGGCAGATAGAAGTACGGGCGGTCATCGCCGCGCACGTGTTCCTGCTTGGCGTTCTTGACGACACCGACGATCTGAATGTCAGGTTCGTGACCCTTGCCGCTGCCCATCGCGAAATGCATGCCGATGGGATCGCGCTTGGGGAAGAAAGCTTTCATCATGGCTTCGTTGATAATGGCGACCTTCGTGCTGGTTGCCATATCAGCGGCGTTGAATTCACGGCCGGCGAGGAGCGGGACGCCGAGCGTCGAGAAGAAACTGGGGCTGACGGCGTCGAAATCAATATGGCGGTCGTCGCTTTCGACGTTTTCGCGGCCCTCGACGGTGATGTTGGTGCCCATATCGGTTCCCGTGAGCACGGGAATCTCCGATGTGCCGATGCCGCGAACGCCGGGGAGAGCGGCCATGTGCTCGCGGAGCTGGTCGATCAACTGCACGGTGCGCTGGTCATTGTAACCATTCAGCTGTGGCTGGATGGAAAAGGTGAGCAGGTTTTCCGTGGTGAGGCCGAGATTCTGCTGGCGAAGATTCCAGAGCGTGCGCGTGAAGAGCGCGGCACCGGCCAGGAGGAGGAGCGTGAAGGCGACCTGACCGGCAACGAGGACCTTGCGGAAGCGAACGTGGGCAGGCGCCGAAGAGGTGGTCGAGCCCTGCTCTTTCATCGTCTGGGCAACGGTGGTGCGGGACATGCGCCAGGCGGGCAGGAGGCCGAAGAGAATGCCGGAGAGAACCGTAGCGGCCAAGGCGAAGCCGAGCACGGTCGCGTCGAGCTTGGAAGTGATGCCCATAATCCCTGACTCTGAAACGATGGCGCGGGTCAAAATGTTCATTAACCAGGCGGCGAAAATCAACCCCAGCCCTCCGCCCGCCAACGCGCACAAAAAGCTTTCCACGAGTAATTGACGTACCAAACGGCCTCGAGTCGCGCCAAGGGCGGTGCGAATGCTGAATTCCCGCTGTCGCGCCGAACCCTGTGCAAGCAAAAGATTTGCGACGTTGGTACAGGCGATGAGCAGGACCAGAGCGACCATCGCGAAGAGGGCCTTGATCGCCGGACCGGAGTCGCGCTGAACGGTTATGCGCCCTTGTGCACCGGGCTTGAGAACAATCTTCTTGGCCATAAACTCTGCGCGTTCCTTGCCAGGCAGATGGTCGCCGCCCTGGGCCAGATGGTCGATTTGTTGCTCGAGCAGGCCCGGGTATTCGAGGTTGATTCCGGCGGAGGCCTGGTCGATGGAGATGCCGGGCCTTCTGCGGGCGAAAATCGCGAGGAAGGAGTCATTCCAGTCATCGAGCCCATTGCGGATAGGCGTCATCTGTCCCTTCATGGTGATGGGCACGAAGAAGTCTGGAGTCTGGCCGACTTGAATCCCAGTAAAGCCGGATTGTGCCACGCCAACGATGGTCATCTCTGTGTTGTTCACAAGCACCGTTTGGTTGAGGACGCCCGGGTCGGAGGCGAAGTGCTGGGTCCAGTAACCGTGCCTGAGGACCATGACTGGATGCGCGCCCTGAACATCATCATCTGCGGGAGACAACAAACGGCCGAGCGCCGGGCGGACGCCTAGAACATCGAAGTAATTGCCACTCACGAGTTCACCGGAAGCGCGGTCTGTCTGGCCGCGAGTAGCGAGACTCGCGCTGAAGACATACCTGCATATCACGCCGCTGAATACAGATGAGTTCTTCGCCAGCCCTTTGTATAGAGGGTAGGAGAAAATCTCGGAGTCATCGCCATCGCTCCACACATGGCCGTGTTTCGGCCCGGGAGAAGTGATCATCACGAGTTCGTCCGGATTGCGGACCGGAAGCCGGCGCAACAGAACTTGATTGAGGAGGGAGAAGATGGCGGTATTGGCGCCGATGCCGAGGGCGAGTGTGAGGATGGCGATCAGCGTGAAGCCAGGATTCTTCGCGAGCACGCGAATGCCAAAACGAATGTCTTGCCAGAATGCGTTCAAGCCTGACTCCCGCAAAAAACTCGCGTGCCGCTCAACGATTCTCGCCAGCTTTGCGCGGCACAGGCCCTGCGTTCGCTGCTTGAACACGAGCGCCTGTGCTGCCAGCGATCACTTCAACTGGATGCGGTCGAAATTGTCCCAAGCCGACATATCGGACAAAATCACTTTGTCGCCGACCTTGAGGCCGTCGAGGACTTCGATGGTGTTCACCGAAGCGCGGCCGAGCTTTACGTTGACGCGCACGGCCTCCGAGCCATCTCCAACAATTTTGAAGAGACCGATGGTGCTATCGGACTGACCATGAACCGGGCGGCCGACGTAGAGGACGTCTTTCAAATTTTCGATTTCGATGGTGCCATCCACGCTGAGGTCGGCGCGCGCGCCGAGCGGGAGAGGTTCGTCAAAAGCGACGTCCACGGTAACGGTGCCGTTTTGCACGGACGGATCAATCCGGGAAACGTGGCCGTTCACGACGCCGTTGCGGGTGTCCACGGTGGCCTTCTGGCCGATGGCTACGTCTTTTGCCTGCGTCTCCGCGATTTTGATTTCGGCCTTCAGCTTCTTTGGATCAGCAACGCGCGCGAGGTTGGTTCCCGGGGTAACGCGCTGACCTTCCTCGACGGGAACGAGTTGAAGCACGCCGTTAAGTCCAGCGCGCAGGTGCAAAGCGTCGAGCTGGCTCTTTTTCAGTTGATAGAGGACGCGCTGCTGCTCGACGCGGGCTTCCTGGGCGCGGAGCTTGGCGGCGCCGGAATCCGCGGCGACCTTGGTGCGTTCGCTTTCGAGCTGGAGACGAATGGCGAGCTGGCTGACTTTGACGCCCGAGAGGTCGGCGGTGACTTTCGCACCGATGCCTTGCGTGACGAGCTTTTCGTCCACCTCGTGCTGAATCTTGGCCTGTTCGTAGTCGCTGCGGACGGAGGCCTCGATGGACTTCTGGTTCATGAGGTCGCTATTGACCTGGACTTTGAGGTTAGCGAGGTCGGCTTCCGCGCCCTTCAACTGATACTCAGCGTCAAGGGTATCCTTTTGGAGTTGCGGGTCGCTGAGTTCGAGGATGATGGAGTCGGGCTTGACGACTGCGCCGGGGCGGAGGACGATGCGGTCCACGCGAGCTTCGGTCTGCGCAGCAATCCAATGAATATCTTCGGGGACGAGCGTGCCTAGTCCGCGGACTTCTCGCAGCATCGGGCCGCGCTTGACCTCGCCGGGCCAGATAGTGCCTTTGTCCACCGTTGGGGCGGCGGGCTTGAGGCGGGATAAGCCGTAAGTAACGCCGCCGATGAGCAAAAGAGCGACCGTGCCGTAGGCGATACGGCGGATTTTTTTTGCGCGAGCGTTGGATGGTCGTTGTATGTCCATAGTCTCGGGGTTCTAAAATGGCAAGTGGCGTACCCCAGTTATAAGCGGGTAAGAGCAAGAACCGCAAGCAGTTATTTGGAGCGTCCGGGGACCGCGACAGGGGCTTTCGCTTCGATTGTGGGATTAATTGTCCCACGACCGAACAGTTTTCGGGCAGGACCTTGGAGCTGCCAATCTCGTCCAGTTCGACGACCAACCCGGGCGGCGAAGCACCCGCTATGCGAGGCTAGTGAGAGCTTTGGGTGAAACGACAAACGGGGTTCGGCGGCAGAGGTCACCTGCAGGACACTCTGAAGCAGGGCAGTACCTTGGCAAGCCGGACGCGCAACGCGCCCCAGAAAGGACGCGTTGCGCGGGTCTGGCGCTCTGCTGAACGCACAACGGCGAGGAGCACGTCGGGCGAAACATCCATTTCCGGGGAATCCGAGCTGTCCCTAGGGAAAAAATCAGCCAAGGAGTCTTCGAAACATCCTTCAAAACTAAACGACAGAGGCCTCATTTTCTCTCCGCTGCTTGAACGATTTCTTGCGACTCCGCAGCTCGATGCGAGCCGGTTTTGCACGGCTGATACGGCCACGGGAAAAACCGGCACGCATCGAAGCGTTTCGCGAGGACGCGAATTCCTCAGGGCGCGATCGGGCTGGGGCCTCCGCAAGTCGCCGGTTTCGTCGCGGGATTCGGTTTCGTGCAGAGCGGGCCGAGACCATTCATGTCGGGCACGGTCCCGAATGCCAGCGGGCCGGAGTTGTGCTCGCCATTGAAAGGCCCAGGCTTGGCGGGATTAGGGACAAAGCCACAGGCGACGGCATCTTGCGGGTCGTCGAACCAGAGGCCGAGATGAAGCACGTTTGTCGGAGGCAGATTCACGTCCGGATCAAAGCCAAACGTTTCGTTCAAGAGGATGGTTTGTAGCCGGACTCGGCCGTCGTCACTGTGCTTTGGCGTGACGATATCAGACTGATACCAGGAAAGCCCAAAGCCATGGAATTCGGGATCCTTGTTGCCGTCCGCCCCAAAGAAAGGACGCTCGGTGCTAAAAACGCTCAGCGTCAAATTGGGCTTAATCCCGTCCATCTCGAGGATAAGCGTGTCCGTCTGGGCGCCGTGAACCACCGTGCCGCGAACGCGAGGTTCCTCGTACTTATTGGCGCGGAGACAATCCAGAAATTGGGGAACCGGCGCAAGGGCAAATGTAACGGTGCCCTCGGATCTGTCCGCCTGTTGCTGGGCCGCAGCAGTGCCGGCAAATGCCAGCGCCATAATGGCAAGCCACAATCCCGCACGGACCTTCCGAGTTCGTCGGCTGCTGCCAGAGCTTCGACTGCCTTGATACGTCACTTTGGTTTCCTTTCTTACTAACTGTTCTGCTTGGAAAAGCGGGCCGAGCGTCTTGCGGAGGCACCCTCCCAGGGAATCGCAATAACCCAGCCCGCCCCCAATTGCCACTCGCTCCTTCTGTGAGAGTCGAGTGTGAGCGGATGCTGCGCGACCCGCTGCGGAAAGCCAATAGCAAGCGCCTGAAATTCGTGTGAAATCGGTATGTGCAGAGCTAAGAGCATGAAAGAAATTGAGATATCCATGACTTCGGCGCCGGAAAGCGACAGCTAAAATGGCTTATTTTGATTTCTGAGGGAGTCTCATGCTGTCGAAAGAAGAAGAGGTGTCTCCGCCTCTGCTGCGGCTCGGAAAGGAATTTGAGCTGGATCTGGGTGCCGTAGAGCTGCGCAAGGGCAATCAGGCAGTGCGTTTGGGCCGGATCCCGATGGAATTGCTGCTCTTGCTCGTTGAGCGTCGCGGAAAACTCGTAACGCGTGAGCAGATCATCGAGCGGGTGTGGGGCAAAGACGTTTTTCTCGATACGGACAACAGCATCAATGCCGCTATTCGCAAGATCCGGCAGGTCTTGGGAGACGATCCAGAACAGCCGCGTTACGTGCAGACGCTCATCGGACGCGGGTACCGGTTCGTCGCCGAGATACGAGAGACTGTGCCGCGGGGAGGCCGGGTTGCCGCGCCACACCTGGGCACGCCTGAAGAGGAAAATCAGCAGATTAAGGAGCAGAACGGAGAAAGCGTCCCGTCGGCAGCATCCCAGCGCGCGACGGCGGAAGCTTCCCGAAGCCAGTCTCTGCGAAGCGCCTGGAGAAAATCGAGAGTCCTCCTCGCTGGTGGCACGATAGGGCTTCTGGTGTTTGCAGGTAGCGTTGAGGGGGTCCGCACCCGGCTGTTTCGGCATGCTCGAGTGCAAGGGACGCGAGGCGTCGCGGCGCGCCCTTCCGTCGCCGTGATCGGATTCAAAAATCTCTCGGCTCGCGAAGACAAAGCTTGGCTGTCAACGGCCCTGTCGGAAATGCTGGACACGGAACTGGCATCGGGCCGCAAGTTGCGGACCATCCCGGGCGAAAACGTCTCGCGAATGAAGCTCGAGCTTGCGCTTCCGGCGGCCGATAGCTACGCGGCGGATACGCTGAGCCGGATTCGCCGGAATCTTGGCAGCGACATGGTTGTGCTGGGGTCGTATTTGTCGGTGGGAGCGAATTACGAAAGCAAGCTTCGGGTGAATTTGAAGGTGCAAGACGCGCGCACGGGAGAAACGATTGCGGCGATTTCCGAGGATGGAACCGAAGCAGGGCTTTCCGACTTGGTGACGCGGAGCGGCGCACGCCTGCGCGCGATCATGCGAATTGACGAATGGGGCGCCAGCGAAGCTGCCAAAGAGGTACGCGCGACGCTGCCCGAGAATCCCGAGGCAGCGCGGCTCTACACCGAGGGACTCGTGAAACTGCGTGCCTTCGATATCCTCGCCGCTCGTGAACTGCTCGCGAGAGCCTTGGCAACCGACCCGCGACATGCGCTTTCTCACGCGGCGCTCTCGGAATGCCTGTGGTCGCTCGGCATGGAAAGAGAGGCCAAGGAGGAAGGGGAACATGCGCTGAGTCTTTCGGGCAACCTGGGACGGGAAGAGCAGCTCCTGGTGGAAGCCCGTTACCGGTGGTCGGCGCACCAGTGGCCGCGAGCCGTGGAACTCTACAAGACGCTGTGGGAAGCGTTTCCCGACAATATCGACTACGGAGTGAATCTGGCGCGCGTGCAAGCGGCGGCCGGGCAAGGCAAGGAAGCAATGGCGACGGTGGATGCCTTGACCGCGAATCCGCTTTCGGCGGGCGATCCGCGTATTGATCTGGCCGAGGCCAGCGCCGCGGACAAGCTCGGCGATCTTCGCCGCGAGGAACGCGCGGCGGCTCGGGCGGTGCAAAAAGGCCAGGAGGAGGGAACGCGAGTTCTGACTGGCAGGGCGCTGCTGACCCGCGGCAGCGCGCTCAGCGCACTAGGGGAAAATGAGAAAGCGGTTGCGACGTTGCGGCAAGCCCAGGAAATTTTCGAGGCGGTTGGCGACAGCCTCGGCCTCGCACGCGTGCTGAACAACCTCTCCATCATCGAACGGCACGAAGGGAAACTCAGCGAGGCACAGAGGGACATCGAAAACGCGCTTGCGATTTTTGAACGCTCGGAAAGCAAGCAAGGGGTGCTGATGGCAAAGAACAATTTAGCAAGCGTATGGTGGGAGCGCGGCGAACTGTCCAAAGCGGCCCAGAAATACCGGGAATCGCTAAAGCTAAGCCGCGAGATGGATGACAAACTTCATGAGTCGTCCGCTCTGGGCAACCTGGCAGGATTGCTTGAATTGCAGGGAAAGCTTGCGGAAGCGCGCACAACCTTCGACCAGGCGCTGCGCCTTGCAAGGGAAATGCACGACGCCGAAGGAATCGGGTTGAATCAAGGCAATCTGGCCGACTTGGCTTACCGGCAAGGCGATTTGAGCGCCGCCCGCAAGATGGCCGAGGAGGCGCTGCGAGCGGATCAGCAGAGCGGCGCAAAGAGCCTGGAAGGTTACGCGCTGTATCAACTCGGCGAGGTGTTGGCGGCCCAGGGCGACACGGCGGGAGCGCGAAACAGGTTCGCCGAATCGGCCAGGCTGCGTCGCGAACTGAAGGAAAAAGTGACGGAAGCCGAAGCCAGGCTGGCGATGGAACAGATTCAGATGGAAGAGCGCGACGTTCGGGGAGCCGAAGCCGAGCTGCGCGCCTTATGCGAAGTGTTTCACGAAGCGAACTCGAACGACAATGAGGCGCTCAGTCAATCGTTTCTCGCCGCACTTCTGGCCGCGCAGGGCAAGCCGCGCCAAGCGGAGGACGCGAGGACGAAAGCTCGCGAGTTGCTGAGAAAAACGGCGGATACCGCCGTACGGCTGGAGGTGCGGATCAACGTGGCCTTTTCTTACACGCAGGCTGCGCCGGCGGCTGGAACCGCGCCAGGGCCGCCCGTCTCTATCGGTCAGGCCGTGAAGGAAATTGAATCTGCGCGGCAGGCGGCGCGCCAACTCGGCTATCTCGGACTTGAGCTAGAGGCTCGCGAGCGCCTTGGGGAACTCGAGCTTCGCGCCGGAAAGACAACGTTGGCACGTGCCCATTTGAAGCAGGTTCAAGACGAAGCACAGGCGAATGGCTTCGCGAGGCTTGCCAGACGGGCTGCCGCAGCGGTGATTTGAGTCGGTGACGGGCTTCCCGCCGATAACCACGAACAGATTTGATCGCTTGCTCGGGCACTTGCGGAAGTCGAAGGGATGGCCCACCGGACGACCGCAGTATCCTCTCCCGCTGTCGGTGAGCAGGTATCCGATTTCCGCGCCGCGTTCCTCGCCGAACGGCAGCACCCTATTGACGCCGCCGCGCTAGGAGGTCTTGCGTTCCAGCCACAGCAAACGCTGATACGCACCACCAGGCTCTGCTGCTGCCAGAGGCAGCGCGCCGCCGATGGGGACCGCCGGTTGAGTTGCTGGCGGATGCGGATATAGTTGCAGGTGAGGTCCTGCTCGGTTATCTCCAGGATCTTGGCTCCCAGGCCCGGAGGCGCCTGGTTGGGCATGCGCGGCTTGCGCCGCGGCTGCGGGGTTAGTTTCGCCCCTGAGCCCCGTATTTCTCGGAGGCTTCCTTGATCTCGTAGAAGTGCGAGCGGGGATTTCCCGCAGTCAGGTAGCCGGGACGCTGAACAGTAGGAATCTGAAGCAAAAATTGATGCGAAAAGTGAAAGACGATCGCCGCTCGCGAAAGCACGGCGCGGCCATCGCCAAGAACAAAGCAAAACGCAACCCGAGGGCAGACGTCGCCGGCCTGGAAAAGCGCGTGGGCTTGGCCCGCGCGCTCTCAAAACTCGGCTTCTGCTCGCGCTCCCGGGCGGCGGAATTGATTCGCGCGGGGCGCGTGCGGCTCAATGGCGGGTTGCGCCGCGACCCGGAAACGCCCGTTCATCCGGGCAAGGACCGCATTGAAGTGGACGGCAAGCGCGTGCAGGACGCCGCGCGATACTACTTCGTGCTGAACAAGCCACGTGGCATCATCACTTCGGCGGAAGATGAAAAAGGCCGCGATACCGTGTACTCGCTGCTGCCTGCCGGAATTCCGTGGGTCGCGCCCGCAGGCCGGCTGGATAAGGCCTCGGAGGGCCTGCTTCTGCTCACCAACGATTCGGAGTGGGCCGCGCGCGTCACGTCTCCCGAAACGCATCTTGAAAAAATCTACCATGTCCAGATCGGCGCGCGTGCCGGCGAGAAATTGCTGCGCGATCTGTTGAAGGGGTTTGCCGTTGCGAATGGAGAAGTTCTGCGCGTCAAGCGCGCGGAGGTCCTGCGCGAAGGCGAAAAGAATTCCTGGCTGGAAGTCGCGCTTGAGGAAGGGAAGAACCGGCATCTGCGGCGGATGTTCGAGCATCGCGGCATCGAGGTCCTGCGGCTGATCCGCGTAGCCATCGGCCCGCTGGCGCTTGCCGACCTGCTCAAAGGAACCTGCCGGCCGCTCACGCCGACCGAAAAAATCGCGCTCGACCACGCCATGCAGCGCAACGCCGGCGGCGCCCCGGATGCTCTCCCGCCTCGTTCGCTGGATACAATCTCCGCTCCGCCGTTGCCGCCGCAAGCGCAAACGCCGCCGAAAAGGACGGATTTGGAGAGCGACGACAATGGCGAAACCATCGGGCCCAAGCGCTATCCCTTCTGAGGAGAGAAGCGCGACAGCAATGGTAAAATGTGGCCGTAAGCTTCGGCTAAACGAGTTGTGCGGAGCGGGTTTGCATGCTTGACGAAGGGGTCTGGGCGGAAGTGAAAGTAGCGGGCGAGCACCTGCGCCTGTTTTCCGAACACAATGCACAGGGAGTGCAGGTTTCCGTTTACAACGTCAACTCGAAGACGTGGATCGCGCCGTCAGAGCCGGTCGGAGATGTCGAGGAAGGGAAGCATCGCGCTGCTGCGTACGCGCAGGCCTATCTCACTCGCGTTGCGAATTTAGAGTTGCCTCCCCTGCAGTGGAAGAAAGCGCGCTCCGGGTAGCAGGCTAGGGGCGGCGGGAAACGCGCTAAGGCCGCATCGAGGACTGTTTCACGCTTTCAGCACGAAAACCGCGATCCTCCGGTGGAAAGAAGCTTCGATTGTCCAGACAGAATCGTCAGACGACCTTGGCTTCTCTGACCCCAGCGCGGAGAAAGCCGGCAGCGCGTCAGTTCGGGCCGTGCACGGACTGTTCCGGCACCGTGGCGGCAAACTCGCGTGCTCCCGCGGAGACGCGCTCGCGTCCAATCCGCTCGGCAAATCCCCAGCACAGATCGAATGACTGCATCAGTTCTTCTTCGGTCGCATTCTTGGCGATTTCTTGAAGGATTTCCGCCAATCGCATCAATCGATCCATCAGAACCTCCTGCGCGGCTTCCTCGCGCGAGCCGCGCGCTCGCTTGTGCCGTAAAATTAGATGCCCGGCCGGCGCTTTCGTATCATCGGTCTTCGTTCAGTTTTAGAACTGTACTTCGAGCCGCCCGAATCCCGTACGCAACTGTCCGGCTTCGCACATCCGGCGCACACGAGGCGCGGTTGCGCGCCGGTGCTGCTCTGGCGCAAACTTCGTTGCGCGGCGGGTGAGATGCGATGCGACCGGGGATGCGCTCAGGCGAGCATACCGGGCGCTACTGGAATTGTGCTTGCAGGCGCGACGCGCCAGGATCGGAGGTTATATGGTCCTTCGAAGGTGCCTGAGTTTGGCCGTTTTTCTGCTGGCCGCGCCAGGGCCGCGCGCGCAATCGCCGGCGCGCAGCGCGGCGACTGAGCCAGCTCCCGCGGCGCAGCCCGGGCGATTGCCGGCATTGACGGCGGAAGAGGATCATCAGAGGCTCCTCGGCCTGCTGCACATCACTGGGCCGCTACGCCGAGGCGCGGACGGCGACGCAAAGTCGCCAAACGCGGCGAACTACGACGAATCGAAGGCGGGTTCGGACCTGCATCTGCCGGATGCGCTGGTGCTTTCGAACGGGAAGCGCGTAACGACGCGGGAGATGTGGTGGAAGGAGCGGCGGCCGGAGATCGTCGAGCTGTTTGACCGCGAAATTTACGGGCGTGTGCCCGCGGCTGCGCCGAAAATCACGTGGCACGTGGTCAGCACGACGCGGGAGGTGAACGGCGGAATTCCGGTGATCACGAAGAAAGTGGTGGGCCGCGCGGATAACGCAGCGGCGCCGCAGATTTCCGTGGAGATACAACTGAGCGTAAGCACGCCGGCGGATGCGAAGCACGGCGTTCCGGTGATGCTCGAATTCAGTTTGAGTCCGGAAGTGATTGCCGCACTGGCGAAGAGATTTCCGGAGTTGATGCACGCACCGGCTGGACCCACGTGGCAGCAGCAGCTCTTGGCCAAAGGCTGGGGTTACGCGACGCTCATTGCCACGAGTATTCAGGAAGACAACGGCGGGGGACTGACGCGTGGAGTCATCGGGATTGCCAATCGCGGAGAGCCGCGCAAACTCGACGACTGGGGAGCGCTTCGCGCGTGGGCCTGGGGAGGGAGCCGCGCGCTGGACTACTTCGAGAGCGACCCCGCGGTAGATGCGCGACGAGTCGGGATCACCGGCCATTCGCGTTACGGAAAAGCGGCGCTGGTAGCGATGGCTTACGACCAGCGATTCTCGATTGCGTACATCAGTTCTTCCGGAGAGGGCGGAGCGGAACTTTACCGGCGGAATTTTGGCGAGAGGCTGGAGAACGTGGCGGGAACGGGAGAGTATCACTGGATGGCGGGGAATTTTTTGAAATACGCGGGGCCACTGACGGCAGAGGATTTGCCAATTGATTCGCATGAGCTGATCGCGCTGTGCGCGCCGCGGCCGGTTTTTATCGGAGCCGGAGCGACGCAAGGGGACGGGTGGGTGGATGCCAAGGGCATGTTTCTTGCGACGGTGGCCGCGGGGCCGGTGTACCGATTGCTTGGCAAAAAGGGGCTGAATACTTCGAGTTTTCCGCCGATCGAGACGGCGCTGATCGATGGAGAGCTGGCGTTCCGGCAGCACGCCGGAGGGCATACGCCGGCACCGAACTGGCCTGTGTTTATCGAGTTCGCGTCGAGATACTGGGCGAACTAAGGCGGACGGCACGGCGGAGGCGGCGCGGTTGCGGGCGCTTTCGCGCAGCATTCGCCTGTGTGGTATCTTCGACCTTCCATGAAGGGCACCGAGATCTCCGTTGGCGAATTGCGGCTGGGCGCGGGCAATCCGCTGTGCTTAATTGCCGGGCCGTGCGTTATCGAGTCCGAAGCGCACGCGATGAAGATTGCGGAGCGCGTGGCGCGGATCGCAGCGGATGCCGGCGTTCCCTGCATTTTCAAGGCGTCTTATGACAAGGCGAACCGGTCGTCGGTGAAGTCCTTTCGCGGGCCGGGATTGGCGGAAGGCCTGCGCATTCTGGCGAAGATCAAATCGCAACTGAAATTGCCGATTCTGACGGACGTGCACGAG
>DASRCZ010000072.1:0-5974 GCA_035652855.1 Candidatus Acidiferrum sp. | reverse complement strand
GTAGTTAGGTCCACCAGCCTTCGTGCCTGGGACCCGTAGTAAAGCTGTGAATCGCCCGCAAACACGACGCATGCTTCGGTAGAATACTTATCGCAGTACGCAGCTCGATGGTGAGGCCGTTTGAAGGGACCGTTACGAGGCCGGGGAATGGCGCTTGTGGCTGTAGCTCTGGCCCTAACCGCCGCCGCAGCTTCCCTTCTGGCTGCGGGCAACCGGGCGGGTATGCGCCAGCCGCCGCACATAGCGCGGGCGAGCGTTGGAACTCGCCGCTTCCCGTGCGACCAAGGCATTTCGCTTACTCTAAGCTCTTCGGTCGTTCCGCAGGGCAGCCTAATTGTCGCCCATCTCTTGGCTAACGCCCCGATCACCAACGCCAGGGCGGAGTGGGATGGCCGCAATGTTCCCCTTTGGCAGGAGAGCCGGAACGGCCACATCTGGGCGGGCTTGCTCGGCGTGGACCTTGAGAAAGCGCCCGGGCAATACCAGGCCAATATCACCGGCCAAGCCAGTGGCGCCGAAGCATTCCGTTGTGCAGTCCCCATCCTGGTGAGCGCGGGTAAGTTTCCGACCGAGAACCTGAAGGTCGAGAAGCAGTTCGTTGAACCAGACCCGGAGCAGCTGGCACGCGCCAAAGCTGAAACGGAGAAACTCCGAGCGATTTTCAGCACGGTTACCCCGGAGCGGCTCTGGCAGGGGGCGTTCCGGGTCCCGCTGGACGGCGTAACCACAGGCGGGAATTTCGGCCGGCGACGCGTCCTTAACGGTCAGCCCGGTTCACCCCACTCGGGAGTCGATTTTCCGGCTCCCACAGGTACGCCAATCCACGCGGCACAGGCCGGGCGGGTGGTTCTGGCCGAGCCGCTATTCTTCTCGGGGAACACCGTGGTGGTTGACCACGGGTTTGGCATCTACACCTTCTATGGCCACCTCTCGGCGTTTACTGTCAAAGCGGGAGAGATGGTGAAAGCGGGCGAGGAGCTCGGCAAAGTCGGCGCAACGGGGCGCGTTACGGGTCCCCATCTGCACTGGGGACTTACGGTAGACCGGGAGCGGGTCAACGCACTGCAAATCGTTAAGCTGCTTGAAATTAGCTAGTTACGGCCACCCGGCGATGCCGATGCGTTCCGCGGAGCCGCCTGGCTTGTGATTCGCGCAGCACCCTTGAAACGCTTCAGGTCCTTCCGACACCAGCTCATGCAGGGATTACGCCTCAGGTCGCTCCGGGAGTGACTCTTAGGCGGGTAAGAAAACCCGATAGGCCAAGGGTACTGTCCTGGCCAGCGAAAATATGGTACCGTCTCGCCATTGCGTTTTTGCGTGAGGGCCGCCAAAATTCGAGGCGTGTCGACAATGCCGAGGTGGTTTTCATCCTTGTCGCCTGCGCCGCCGAAGCGTTAAGCATTCGCTGAGGTTGGCCTGAAAAGCCAGCAAGTCCTTTGCGGTCTTTCGATTTGAGCAAGAGGTGTCGGTAGAAATGTCCCTTCTGCATTTTCGCTACAAGGAACGGCGGCGAACGCTTCGCGTGACCCTGGCAGTACCCCTCACGGTACACGGAAAAACCGACACCGGTGAAAAGTTCTGCGCGCAGTCCGTATCGCAATCGATAAATCGCCACGGCGCGCTCTTCGCCCTAGAACCGGTAGTGGTGCTGGGGCAATCGCTGCTTCTCGTCAACGACATTACCGCGCAATCCATTGAATGCCGAGTGGTCTCAATCCGCCGTGCTCGCGACGGCAAGACCTACGTTGGCGTCGAATTTGCCTCCTCCGAGAGCAATTTCTGGCACATGGTTTTTCCGGTACCTGGCTCGCGGCCTCTTCGCCGCGTATTTCCGACGAAAAATTCGGCTTCCGCTTAGGGCATTCGCTGAATGAGGCGGTTCGCAGCGGCGCGGTTCCGAGCTGGCGAGGCGCCCCGGCATTAAAATGCCGGCGTGCTTCGTGCCCATCGCATCGGCGTGATCTCCGATACGCACGGTCTGCTGCGCGAGGAGGCTTTGGCCGCCCTGCGCGGGTCTGAGTTAATCTTGCACGCCGGAGACGTGGGCGATCAGCAAATCCTTACGCGGCTCGGCGAACTCGCACCGGTTTTCGCGGTGCGAGGCAATATCGATACGGCGCCATGGTGCAACGGTCTGCCTGAAACTCAAATCATCGAAACGGAAGCGGCCGCGATTTACATGCTACACGACGGCAAGCAGCTTGATCTTGATCCCGCCTCGGCCGGCTTTCACATCGTGGTGAGCGGCCACTCTCATAAACCCGAGCGCATTGAGCGCAACGGCGTTCTTTATCTGAATCCAGGCAGCGCCGGCCTCCGCCGCTTTCATCTTCCAATTTCCCTCGCACGATTGAATCTGGGCAGCAGGCCGTGGCAGATCGAGTTGCTTGAACTTACCGGCGGCTCGCGGCAGTAACGTCCAGGGGCAGCTAAGTGGCGTTTGCTCACCCGTGGTTCGCTCGCGATCGCAAAGAGCAAATCTTACGGCGCATCACGCGAGCCGGTTCTTCGCGTGCGCTGTGGTATCATCCTCGAGCTCGTTTCGGGAGATTGCATTGCGTCTATCCAAGCTCATTTTTCGTTTATCGCTGGTCTTGGCCATCTTGGGTGCGGCAGCCGCGACGGGATTGCTGGTTCCGTCCCGGGAAGTAGCACGCGCGCAGAAGAGAACTTCGGATCAAAGCGCCGTCGAGCGGGGCCGCTATCTTGTCGAAGAAGTCGCCATGTGCGGCGAGTGCCATTCGCCACGCAAAGCCAACGGCGAATTGGACCATAGCGCCTGGCTGCAAGGCGCGCCAGTCTGGATCATGCCGGTTAAGCCGATTCCGAACTGGGCGGATCACGTTCCGGCGCTCGCGGGAATGCCCAGCTTCACCGACGAACAGTTCGAGCGCGTCCTGGAGCAAGGTATTGGGCCGCAAGGCGAAACCCTGCGTCCCCCGATGCACATCTATCACATGCATCCCGAGGACGCGAAAGCGATCCTGGCGTACCTGAAGTCGCTCGCTGCGCCTCCGCACTGAAGCTTACGGAGTTCCAATCAGGGTTTGCTACGGCTGGCTGCGTCCTGGGTCCGGCGCGCGTCACAAACTCGCGCCTGCGCAGCGCTCCGCATTTGCATGCTTGGCTCTGACAGCGCTGCTGCGCCACGCAAAACACGCTCGGCATAAAGCGGTGGCATAAAGTGATATAGTTCCGGCGCGCTCAAGAACAACCAAAGGGAGACCAACCATGCTTGACCGGCGGGATTTCATGAGGGTGTGTTCGGGGATGGGACTTGGCGCGACGCTTTTCCCCGGCGTCCTTTGGGCGCAAGCGCAAGGCAAGCCGAAAATCACGAAAGACATGATCGACGCCGCGGCGGAAATCGCCGATGTAAAGATCGCCGACGAGTACAAGGAAATGATGCTCGACGATCTCAACAACGCGGCCAAGGGCTACGAGTCCATTTACGCGCTGCACATGCCCAACTCCGTCGCTCCCGCGCTACTTTTCGATCCGGTGCTTCCCGGCATGAAATTTGAAACGCAGCGCAAGCCGTTGCGGATCTCCAAAGCCCCGGCCATCGCCTCGGGGAGAGTTCCGAAGAACCTGGAAGACCTGGCCTTTTCCACGTGCCGGGAACAAGCCGAGCTGCTGCGCACGAAAAAGGTTTCTTCCCTGGCGCTGACGCAAATGTATCTCGAGCGCCTGAAGCGCTACGACCCGCTGCTGAAATTCACGGTGACGCTCACGGAAGAACGCGCGCTCGCCAAGGCGAAAGAGGCCGACCGTGAAATCGGCGCGGGAAAATACCGAGGGCCGCTCCACGGGCTGGCCTGGGGCGCCAAGGACCTGCTCGCGACGAAGGGTTATCGGACCACCTGGGGCGCCGGAGGTTTCGAGGATCAAAATATCGACGAAGACGCGACCGTTGTGCAGCGACTCGATGAAGCCGGCGCCGTGCTCGTCGCAAAGCTGACTCTCGGCGCGCTGGCACAGGGGGACAACTGGTTCGGCGGCAAAACGCGCAATCCTTGGAACCCGAAGCAAGGATCGAGCGGTTCTTCGGCTGGTCCCGCTTCCGCCACCGCCGCGGGCTGCGTTGCGTTTAGTATTGGCTCGGAAACGCTGGGTTCGATCTCTTCGCCTTCCACGCGCTGCGGCTGCACCGGGCTGCGTCCGACCTTCGGCTTGGTGCCGCGCACCGGCGCGATGGCGCTTTCCTGGAGCATGGATAAGCTGGGCCCCATCTGCCGCAGCGTCGAGGATTGCGCCCTCGTGCTCGATGCCATCTACGGTCCCGATGGCCACGACCGCACGGTGCACGACGCCGCTTTCAATTGGGACGCCGAACTCGACTGGCGCAGGCTCCGCGTCGGCTATTTGCAATCCGACTTCGAGCGCAAACCGGGCGCTCAGCAGCCTGCCGCCGAAAAGGAAGAGCCGGCGGCCACTCCTGAAGAACAGAAACGGCGCGAGGAAGCCAGGAAGCGCCGCGAAGCGGGCATCGCTCGCGCCGAATACGACCGCCGCTTCAACGAAGCCGCACTAACGAAACTTCGTGAAATGGGCGTGCCGCTAATCCCCGTGGAAATGCCGAAATTTCCTTACGACGCCATGGTCCCCATGCTGATTGCGGAATCCGCCGCCGCTTTCGATGAGCTGACGCGATCCGGACGCGACAAACTGCTGACCCAGCAAAAGCCCAGCGATTGGCCCAACACCTTTCGCGCGGCCCGCTTCATCCCGGCGGTCGAATACATTCAGGCCAGCCGCGCGCGCCTCCTGGCCATGGAGGCAGTCGCGAAAACCTTCGAGCGCCTTGACGTCATCGTCGCACCCACGCAGAGCCAGCAACTGGTCATCACGAATCTCACCGGTCATCCGGCGCTCATTTTGCCAAATGGCCTTCGTGGGGCCGATGCTCCCCCGCCGATTTCCTCCGAGGACGGCTCGGACGACAATGTCGCCGGTCCAGGGACGCCTACAAGCCTTACGTTCCTCGGTCAGTTGTATGGAGAAGCGAAGCTGCTGGCCTTGGCGCGTGCTTACCAGGAAGCCACCGGCTTCCACCGGAGCCACCCAAACTTGTAGTTCGAAAGTGGGAGAGGTAAGGGGAGGGACTTACCTTGTTCCGGGGGGTTTGTGCACGAGGCGCGCCTTGCGGGCCGCCTCGTCTCCGCCGGCGGCTAAACAGTGAATGAACTGCCGCAACCGCAACTGCGCGTCGCGTTGGGATTCTGGAAGATGAACCCCTGGCGCATTAGCGTGTCTTCAAAATCCAGCGTGGTTCCGCTGAGGTACACAAAACTCTTCGGATCCACGAAAATCCGCGCACCAAAGGCCTCGAAAATCTGGTCTCGGTCCCGCGGTTGCGCTTCCAGACGCATGGCGTAGGAAAGCCCCGAGCATCCGCCGCCCTGGACGCCAAGCCGCAATCCGCCCACGTCGAGCGACAGGCCTTCCTTCGCAAGAAGAGCGCGGATTTTGCGCGCGGCAGGCTCCGTCAAGCGTACCGGGTCGCTTTTTGTCCCGGTTGTGGAGGTCGTTGCCATGAATCCCTCGCATGTGCGTCAGCCTGCGGCAAAGCGTTTCTGCTGCGCCGCCGGCCCGCTGCGGCTGGGCTTAGCCGTTGCTCCTCGCGAGATTATTCATATTTACAAATCCCGCGTTGCGGAGCGCCTTTTCCGAAATGGAAACGTTCGGTAGCCATGCCGAGCGCCCCGCCGTCAATTGCCGGAGCGCATCTTTGATGTAGTCCGTTCCAATTCCGAGAAGCTTCAAAAACGCCCGCACTTCCTGAAGTTGATAGAACGAGCGCTGCCCTGCAGGCCGTGCGTCGTCGCTGTCATCGTAGGGAACGAAGGCCACGCGAAACGGCGCGCCGGTACCCGCAATCGAGCGGTGAATCTGAATCGTTCCTTCACTGGTCGCTGTCGTTGCCATTGATTACTTCCTTGCCTTTCCAGGGCTGTAGATCAGGCTGTCTGCC
>DASRCZ010000071.1:0-4130 GCA_035652855.1 Candidatus Acidiferrum sp. | reverse complement strand
AGCCAGCATATCCGCTTCCCGCAGCGCCAGCCCCAGCAGCGCCAGCATCCCCTGCGTGCCATTCAGTAGCGAGAGCCCCTCCTTCGCTTCCAGCGCCACCGGAGCAACGCCCGCGCGCCGCATCGCTTCCCCGCCGGCAATCACTTCGCCGCGAAAAATGGCCTGGCCTTCTCCAATCACGACTTGCGCCAGATGCGCGAGCGGCGCCAGATCGCCCGAAGCTCCCACCGAGCCTTGCGACGGAATCACCGGGTGCACGTTCGCGTTCAGCATCCGGCACAGCGTTTCCACGACCACGGGCCGCACCCCGCTCAGCCCTTTGGCCAGCGCGTTAGCGCGCAGAGCCATCATCGCGCGCGTTTCCGCCTCGCTCAGCGGAGCGCCCACACCGCACGCATGCGACCGCACCAGATTCACCTGGAGTTGCTTCACCTGCTCGCTCGAAATCCGCACGGAAGCCAGTTTGCCGAAGCCGGTGTTGATGCCATAGGCCGTCGCGCCCGAGGCCAGGAGTTGCTCGACCACTCTCCGCGACGCGTTCATCCGCTCCATCGCGGACACCCCAACCGAAACTTCCACGCCTTCAAACGCCACGCGATACAGTTGGTCGAACGTCAGATCGTTTCCGGTAAGCTCAATCTGCCGCGGAGCGTTACTCATCGCCGGCCTCGGCGGCATGCAGCGCCGCAAGCTCCGCAAAGCGCGCCCGGTATTTTTCCGGCAGGCGCTTCGGCCGCCCGTCGCTTCCGCAGACCACGTGCGTCGTTTCTCCGGTCGCAAGCAGTGCGCCGTCTGCGTCGCGCAGCAGCTCATAGGAATAGCGAATCATGCGGTTCAGCGTTTCCGCGATCCGCGTTCGCACCCGCAGCACGTCGTCGTACTTTGCCGGCTTGAGATACCGGCATTTCACATCGACCACCACGATATGGCAGTCGTCCTCGGCCTCCATGCGCTTGTACTCGAAACCCAGCGCACGCATCAGCTCCACTCGCCCCACTTCGAACCACACCAGATAATTCGCGTGATAAACCACGCCCATCTGATCGGTCTCGGCGTAGCGCACACGTACGACCGCATCGTGATATTCGATCATTCTGTTTTCCGGGTTACTCGGATTCCCCGCGCCAAACCGGCTTGCGCTTCTCGAGGAATGACGCCAGTCCTTCCTTGAAATCGGGCGTGCACCGAATCCGTGCGCTCTCGAGAATAGCGCGCTCGAGGTCGTGGTCAACCCCCGCGGCCGCGGCCGACGTCAGAAGTCGCTTCGCTCGCGTCACACTGCTCGGGCTCGCCGCGATCAGCACCTCCGCGATTTCTTCCGCGCGCGCCATGAGCCGCTCCGGCGCGACGATTTCGGTCACCAGTCCGATTTCCTTCGCTTCGGCGGCTTCCACCAGGCGGCCCGTCAGCAGCAGATCGCGCGTCCGCTTCTCGCCCACTTGCCGCGAAAGAAACACCGAAACGATCGCTGGCAGAAAACCGATCTTCACTTCCGTATATCCGAACTTGGCCTCCGGCACCGCGATCGTGAAATCGCACAGCGTCGCGATGCCGCATCCTCCCGCCAGCGCGTGCCCATTTACCGCGGCAATCAGCGGCTTTGTGAAACTCCAGATGCGGCGGAACATCTTCGCGATCTTCCGTGAGTCTTCCTGGTTCTCATGGGCAGTTTGCTTCGCGATGGCCGCAAGCGTCTCGAGGTCCATGCCCGCGCAAAAAGCCTTCCCCGCGCCCGTCAAAATCGCAACTCGCGCTTTGCTCTTCTCAATTTCGTCGAGCGCCGTCATCAGCTCGCAAATCGTCAGCGGAGAAAGCGCGTTGCGCTTCTCCGGACGGTTTAGCGTCAGGCGCGCAATCTGGCCAGAAGTATCCAGCAACAACGTCTCGTACATAGCCGCCTCTCTGCCGCAACCTGGAACGAATCAGAAACGCCGCACGCAGGGCACCGAGCGCTCGGACACGCCGGCCGCGCGCGTCTACCCAAGGAACAAACGCTCTGCCCCATTCTAATTCACCAGCGGCGCATGAGCATACTTGGCGCGAATCTCGTTCGTCATTTCCACGACTCTGCCTAGGCGCCCTGACTCAACTCCAGGGTCCGCGCCCGCTTTGCGCAGCGCGGCGATCACGTCCTCCGTGGCGATATTGCCCACCAGATGATCCCCTGCGAAGGGACACCCGCCCAGACCGGTCAGCGCGGAATCGAAGCGGCGGCAACCTGCCTCATACGCCGCAAGAACCTTTGCCTCGGCAGTTTCAGGCCGGCTGTGCAAGTGCACCCCCAGCTCGACGCCCGCCACATGGTCTTTCACACTGCCATACAAATCGCCCACGAGTTCCGGCGAGGCCGTGCCCACCGTATCGGCAAGCGACACCGTTCGGACACGGATCTCTTTCAGCCATTCCAAGGTGTCCGCGACGATTTCCGGTCCCCACGGCTCGTCATACGGATTCCCGAACGCCATCGAAATGTAGACAACCAGGCCTTTGTTCGCCGCCAGCGTCTCTTTCTTTAGTCTCGCCACAAGCGCACGCGACTCCTCCCGTGTCATGTTCGCGTTCGCGCGCCGGAAATACGCCGAGATCGAGTACGGATAGCCAATCGTCGTCACCCCCGGGGTGGCCAGCGCTCGCTCCAGCCCCTTTTCGTTCACCACGATCCCAATGATCTCCGGCGCCGCGACGCCCTCGGTAAGTCCCGCCATCAATTTCGCCATCACCTCTTCGCTATCCGCCATCTGCTTCACGTGCTTCGGCGAAACAAAACTTACCGCATCAATGTGGCGGAAGCCCGCGAGGACCAGCTCGCGCAAATACTCCGCCTTGACGTCCGTCGGGATGAACTCCTGTAACCCTTGCCATGCGTCCCGCGGGCATTCCACGAGCTTCACTGGTTCAGCATTCATGGGCCTTCGTGCCGCCTCCGAGATGCTTCTTGACATGGAGCGGCATAGCTCCTCTCAATTGCTATCTAACACAAGCTGCCTGGTCATCAGCCGGCCGGCTTCAGCGTGCACGATGAACTTGTCCGACGCAGGGACTCCCGTTGAACCTCGGAAACCACCGGCCAACCCTTTCCGGGGCGTTTCCACCTGACATTTCCCCAGCTCCTCCGCTTCACGTTTGCAATACGCCGGTCTTCAATTCCGGAACGTTAGGATTCAACGCTGCCGCTTCCAGCGCCCAGATCAATGCTTCCCGCGTGTGCGCCGGATCTATAATTGCATCCACCCAAAGCCGCGCGGCGGCGTAGCGTGGATCGCTTTGGTGCTCGTACGTGGCGCGGACCGATTCGTAGAGGGCCTTCCGCTCGTTCTCGTCGACTTTCTTGCCTTCCCGTTCCAGTTGCTTCACTTTGATTTCGACCAGGGTGCCGGCGGCGGACTCGCCGCTCATCACGGCGTAGCGCGCCGTTGGCCAGGCAAAAATGAAGCGCGGGTCATAAGCTTTGCCGCACATGGCATAGTGTCCCGCGCCGAAGCTGCCGCCGCAAATCACGGAAATCTTCGGGACAACGCTGTTCGAAACGGCGTTCACCATCTTCGCCCCAGCCCGGATAATCCCGCTCCACTCGGCGTCTTTGCCGACCATGAAGCCATTCACATCGTGCAGGAAAATGAGCGGCACCCGGTTCTGGTTGCAATCCAGGATGAACCGCGCCGCCTTTTCCGCGGACTCGGTGTAGATCACGCCGCCAAATTCCAGCCGCTTCTGATCCGAGCCCCGAGCTGCCGCGGTCACATGCTTCTTCTGATTCGCCACGATGCCGGCGGCCCACCCGCCAATCCGCGCGTATCCGCAAAGCAGCGTCTCGCCGTACTCCGCTCGATATTCCTCGAACTCGCCGGCGTCCACTATGCGTGCCAGGATTTCACGCATGTCGTACTGCTTGCCCGGATCGTTCGAGAAAATCCCGTAAATCTCCTCGCTTGGATGTAGCGTCTCTCGCGCCGCCGTCCGGCTGAAGGCCGGCGCCGCCGCTGGCCCCATCTTGTCCACCAGCGCGCGAATCCGCCGAAGGCACGCTTCATCATCCGCTTCCCGGAAGTCCACCGTTCCGCTGATCTGCGCGTGCATCTTTGCGCCGCCCAGGTCTTCCGCCGATGTCTTCTGCCCGATCGCGGCCTGCA
>DASRCZ010000070.1:0-6118 GCA_035652855.1 Candidatus Acidiferrum sp. | reverse complement strand
GCGCGCGGCGGCAACCTGGTATCTAAATTGAAAGCCATGTTCGCTGGAGCCTCGTGACCCTGCCCGAGGCGCGTTCGCCGCGCGACCGCATCGGTCAAAAGCGAATCGCAACTGCCTGGCAGTTGACGGTGGAACTGGGGAAAAGTTGAGGGAAGCATGACAGCAAAGGACATGGGCATCCGCATGAGTTTTTCCGAGGAGCTGCAACCTGCAAAAATCAAGGTCATTGGCGTCGGCGGCGGCGGATGCAACGCCGTCAACCGCATGATTCGCGCCAAGGTCGAAGGCGTCGAATTTATCGCTGCGAATACCGACCTCCAGGCCCTCAAGCTCTCGCAAGCGCCGGTCAAGCTGCAGCTCGGCGCCAAGCTGACCAAAGGACTTGGCGCGGGCGCCAATCCCGAGGTCGGCCGCAAAGCCGCCCTCGAGGATACCGACAAAATCATTGAAGCGCTCGAAGGCGCAGACATGCTTTTCATCACTTCCGGTCTTGGGGGAGGCACTGGGAGCGGCGCCGCGCCCGTTGTGGCCTCACTCGCGAGCGAGCTCGGCGCATTAAGCGTCGCCGTAGTGACCAAGCCCTTTGGGTTCGAGGGCAAGCGCCGCATGCTGCAAGCCGAACAAGCGCTCAATGAGCTTGTTGGCGCCGTTGACACCGTTATCGTCATTCCCAATGAACGGCTCATGGAAACCGTTGAACGCGGCACGAGCTTTTTCGACGCCTTCCGCATTGCGGACGATATCCTGAGGCAAGCCGTTCAAGGCATCTCGGACATCATTACCGTCCCAGGCATCATCAATCGCGACTTTGCCGACGTAAAGACCATCATGCACGGCCAGGGTTACGCGGTTATGGGCACGGCCGTCGCGACCGGCCAGAATCGCGCCGTCGACGCCGCCAATCGCGCCATCTCCAGCCCGCTCCTCGAGGACAATTCCATCCAGGGCGCCCAGGGCATCCTCATCAACATCAGCGGCAGTTCCAGCCTCACACTGCACGAGGTCCACGAAGCATCCTCCGTCATCCAGAAGGCCGCGCATGAAAACGCGAACATTATTTTCGGGGCAGTGCAGGACGACAACATGAAGGACGCGCTAAAAATCACGGTCATCGCCGCGGGTTTCAAGGAAGCCGGCAAAAAACAAGCCGTCCACGAAAAGTCTGCGTTCCTGCCCCGCACGTGGAAAGCCGGCAGGGAAGTGCCGAACGCGCCTCCCGTTCCGCAACAGCAGCCCCTGCCGAATGTCGTCCATCAAGTGCAGCAGAATGTGCGCGAAGTCCAGCAGGAAGTCCGCGCCGATGATCTCGACGTGCCGACGTTCCTCCGCCGCCAGGCACAAAAAGCCTAGGCCTTCTGCGTCAGCCGGGTGTTCAGGCTGCTCGCCGCGGGGCACCGCAGAGTGTGGCCTTGTTGTGGCGGCGCCGGGACTGTCAGTCCAGCCCTTGGTTTGAAGAGGCGTCCCGGAGCTTCGCCGCGAGTTTCGCGACTTCGCGTTCGAACTCAGCTGTCTTGCTGCCGCGGCCTGCAACGGAGCTTAGCGCGGCGTGAAATTCCGTCGCCCCGGTCGAACGGGCGATCTCGGCGGCGTTTGCTGCCGTAATTCCGCCGCCGGCCAAAATCGTGACAAGCTTGCCGGCATCGCGTATCAGCTTCGCGAGCCGGTCTCGTCCAGCAAAGGCCGATGCCAAGCCGCCTGAAGTCAGAATTCGCGTGCAACCGGATGCAATCACTTCTCGAAGAGCTCGCTCGGGATCGGCGCACTCATCGAAGGCCCGGTGGAACGTCACCGGAAGCGGTTTTGCCAATTGCACGAGTTCGCGCGTTCGCCTGGCATCGACGCCGCCATCGTCCCGCAGCAATCCAAGAACCACGCCATCCATGCGGCATTCTCGAGCGAGAGAGATATCTCGTTTCATTTGCTCGAACCCTTCGTCCGCATACACAAAGCTGCCAGCGAGAGGGCGGACCATCGCGAATACGGGAAGGCTCACGCAGGCTCGCACGCTTCGCATCAGCTCGGCCGGAGGCGTCAGGCCGCCCGCAGCCAAATTGCTGCAGAGTTCAAGGCGGTCCGCGCCGCCCCGCTCGGCTGCCACGGCGCGTTCTGCGGACTCGACGCTGATTTCGAGAAGAAATCGGTTGTTCATCGATCAGCTCGATCACCGTATGGCACTTCGAAATTCAAGGTGCCAGGTTCCGGGTGATGTCGTCATAGACCTGGCGAGCTGATCCCCGGAAAAATTACGGCGGCACCTGGCGGCAAGGCGCGGCCGCGGTGCGTAAGCGGGTGCCGTGCTTGCGGCGCAGACTGCGTAGCGCCGTCAATGCTCCGCGGAACGCTGGAAGCGGATGGCTCCATTCTTCGTCCCAATATACGCTCGCCGCGCCGATGCCTTGACTCTCGCGGGCGGCAGATGTGACGAATCGAACCCGGGGGAGCAAGCCATCCGGACGTCACGGCCTCCCGGTGAAATCAGAAAGCTCCCATCACAGCAGGTGCAGCGACGCGAAAGTTGTCAGTGCCGCGCAGCCGAGGCCCGCGCCAAGCAGCATGCCCGCAAGAACGTCGCTCAGGAAATGCATACCCAGCACGATCCTCGAGATGGCAATGCTGGCGGCCAAAACATAAAGCGGGCCCTCCAGGCCGGGATAGAAATAGCCGATGACCAGCGCAATGGAAAACGCCGTCATCGTGTGACCCGAGGGAAACGAAAACTGATCCGGCGGCAAAATCTTCGACCAGCAATGCGGCTCGATATCGCAAGGACGCGGGCGTTGGCTCAGCCGCTTAAGTATTTTGAACACAAAAATCCCGGAGAGGGCCGCCAGTCCTGCGGCGCCAACTGCGACAAATCGTTCTGCTCCGCCAAACGCCAGGAGCAGCAAGCCAAGCCCGCACCAAATCCAGCCATCGCCCATGCGCGTTGCGGCAGTCATCCAGATGCGCACCCACCGTGGGGCGCGCCAGCGATGGACACGCCGCATGACGCGATGGTCGCGCCGTTCGATGTGTCCCCAGAGATTTCGTGCCACCGGCATGGCGCAACCCTCACAGTCCGAACCAGGAACCGTATTGGCAGAGTCGCCTTTACAATTCGGCGAAGATCGGCTCGAGACTCGAATCGACCTCCCAGAGCCGCGGCTGCCTTTCGAGGCTTTCGCACGCTGCAACCCAGCGCTTGCAGAACCGCGCCTCGTTCATCCAGTGACCCATTACAAAGGCGGGTACCAGCAAGGACAGCGGCAGGAGCGCCGCGGTCCACGGCTTTTCCAGCAGCAGTCCTTTGATGATCGAAAACACGTCCGCCGTTAGGCCGAGATAGCTGCCGCTCCGTCCGTGAACCTGGCCCCATCCCGTGCGCAGTCCGCCGAGAAATTCATCGATCGTACGGACCCCTGGTACTTCCGTGTATGTTCGTCCAACTCCTCGCAAGGTGTGCGAATCGCTGCCGCCAACGGCAATTTTTCCCAGTTGCGACGCGAGCCTGGCGGCCCCGGCGTTGGCTTCGTCCCACATCTGGCCGTTACGCGTCTCGAGGCCGGGCACATAGCGGGCAAGCCATGAGAAGTCTTCGTACTCGCGCCGGCCCGTCAGACCCGAAAACACATGATTGACGCTGAAAAAGAGCTTTCGCCTGGTAAGGTACATCACCAGTCCGATGAAATCGTCCCTTCGCTGCTGGATTTCCGCGTGGTCACGCTCACCGATTCCATAAACGCCCAAATGCATTTCCGTGCCGCTCGGCATTCGCACGGTGACCTCTTCGCTGAGGAAAAAATCGGGATACCGGCGCAGCGTCTCCGCGCCGTCGATCGAATCGTGGTCGGTAAGCGTGACGATGGACATTCCCGCCATCTTCAGGCGTTCGTAGACGTCCCGCGGCTGGTTGTAGGACTCCCGGCAAATTCGCGTTAGGCCGGGAGTGTTGCACATGCCGGATGCGATCGAGTGCACATGAAGGTCGCAGCGCATGCCGTCATCTTCGGGACCAGATATGAACAACCTATGAAGAGGCCGAAAATTCTGCGTCAATGTGCCCACGGAACTTACTGAGCACAAGGTACTTCCGAAGCTATCCACATGGCATGGAGTATGCGCTTCCTCTCCTCCCCACGGCTTCGTGCAACAATCCTGGCATGAAGAATATCCATATCGTTTACCATGACGCTGGCGGCGGCCACCGGAACGCCGCGGTTGCCCTTCAAACCATCATCGCGCGGCAAAATCGCCCTTGGCAGGTCCACCTCGTGCAATTTCAGGAACTCACCGACCGCCTGGACCTGCTCCGTCGCCTCACGGGGATTCGAATTCAGCAGCAATACAATATTCTCTTGCAAAACGGCTGGACGCTCGGAAGCGAATACCTCCTGAGAATTCTGCAAACCACCATTCGAGTGTTTCATCGCCCCCTGGTCCGTTTGCTCGAACACTATTGGCGGTGTAATCCCGCCGATTTGCTGGTGTCGGTGATTCCCCATTTCAACCGTCAGATTTATCAGAGCTGGGCTGCGGTCTGCCCCGGCCGTGCCTTCGTCACCTTAATCACAGACCTGGCGGATTTCCCGCCGCGCTTCTGGATCGAGCCGATTCCGCAGCAATATGTCATTGCGGGAACGGAAAAGGCCGTCGAGCAGGCGCGTGCGTTTGGCCGCGATGACGCCCATATTTTCGCCACGTCGGGAATGGTTTTGCGTCCGGATTTTTACGCCGACGATGAAATTGATTCCCTGGAACTTCGTAAATCCCTGGGCCTGCAGCCGGAACTTGCCACCGCGGTGGTGTTGTTCGGCGGGCATGGCTCCGGCGTGATTTATGGCGTCGCCGAAAAAATTCACGAAGCGCGCCTGCCGCTTCAATTGATTCTTATTTGCGGCTGGAATCAGGAGCTGGCCGCGAAATTGCGTTCCCGCCGATGGAACTTCCCAGTCTGCATTGTCGGCTTCACGAAGGAGGTGCATAAGCTCATGCGCGCGGCTGACTTTCTTATCGGCAAGCCGGGACCCGGCAGTATCGCCGAAGCGATGGTCTGCCGCCTCCCCGTTATCATCGAGCGGAATGCCCGGACCCTTCCTCAAGAACGCTACAACGCGCAATGGGTGGAGGAAAAACGGGTCGGCATCGTGCTGCACAGTTTTCGCGACGTCGTTTCCGGCGTCAGAAGCATGCTCGATCCAAGCCGTTTGGCGGAATTCCGGCGCCATGTCTCCGCCCTGAACAATCGTGCCGTTTTTGAGGTCCCGGAAATTTTCGCACGACTGCTCGGCGAATCTCCCGCGCCGTCAGCCTCCACAATTCAGAAGCAGCCGCCGGTGCTGATGGCCATTTCGTAAGGCGTTTGGCTTGGGAACCGAGGGAACCGGCTCCGCTTTGTTAGAGTTGGGCGTGCTGCGCGCGGGCCGGATGGCGCAGGTGCGGTCCGGCATTCGAGTCCTCGGCCGGACGCTTGTAGCGCGGTTTCACGCAGGTCGTAGCCCACCACCGCTTCGCATACTTCGGCAGCTCGCACATCTTTGCGCAGCCTGCCCGCGTGTGGCCCTCTGCGCAGCGGCAATAGCACTCGCTCGTATCCACAGACCGAATCCGCGAAGGCGTGTCGGCCAGGAGTCCGGCTCGACAGGCGAGCGTAAACGCCAACAGCGGTACGATCTTGGGAACCTTGCGAGGGGCACAAAGGTTCGAAGGGGATTTGAATGGCGTCCAGCGTGGCATAAGCCGAGTGTCGCCTCGGTCGACCGCGCAAACCCATAGTGCCGGCTAGCCGAAAATTTTGTTACTGGGGTCCTGTAACCTGGTCGATGGAGGTTCCGGGGTGTGGAATTCCGGTTTGGGCTGGCGTGCGGTTCCAAATCGGTTCTTCGGACCTGTTTTGGTGTGTGTGCACCCGAGGTGTGTTACTCTAAGTTGCTATTTTACAATGACATACTTCGTCCAGCGTGCTTTGGCCGGGTTGGCGCGCTCCGTGCATTACCGCCCATGTGGGCGCGTTTCAATGACGGTTCGAAAAGGATGGCGGGCGAGGGGGAAGGGGCTTGCTCGCTGCTCTTCGCGGATCGTTCCCACCTGCCTCTGAGAGGGAAGCTGGATGGATGACCCCACGCGCCGGTGTGAAAACGAC
>DASRCZ010000069.1:0-10907 GCA_035652855.1 Candidatus Acidiferrum sp. | reverse complement strand
GTAGCTGCCGACCACAATCTCGTCGCCCGCGCGAAGTCCTTTGGTGATCTCGATATCCGTGACTCCGGCAATGCCGGTCTCCACCGGGCGGAAGAAGGCTTTCTTGCCGTTGACGACGAAAACGCCCTGAATCTCTTCCTTCTTGTTGTCGCTGCCAGCGGTTGGCGGAGGCGGAGCGGCAAGCGTCACGCCGGATTCGCTCTTGGTGTGCTTGGCCGCGTCCTCCAGGTCCTTGCGCGTCCGGACTGCCAAAGCCTGAATGGGAATCGCAATCACGTTTTTGCGTTCCGCAGTCTTGATCCTTGCCGTTGTGGAAAGCCCGGGACGCAGGTTCTCTGGCGGATTATCCAGCGTCACCACCACCTTGAAATCCTTCGCCTCCTGGGTACTCGTGGTGCTCTGCGTCGTCGCAAGACCCGAGCTGCGCAGCACAGCTTGCGAGCCAATCTCCGTCACTTTGCCTTTGAAGACCTTGCCAGGCACGGCGTCGATTGTTACATCCGCATCCTGCCCGATCTTTACGTTCACAATGTCGGTCTCGTCCACCTTTACTTCCGCTGTCACCACGGACATATCCGAAAGGGTCATGAGAAAGCTGCCGTTGGCATTCTGAATGCCAGGCACCACGTACTCGCCCATTCGCACGGGAAGATAGCTGACGATTCCATCGATCGGCGAAATGTATTTGGTCTTATGAAGAATATCCGTGGTGTGCACGAGAATCGCGCGGCTCTGCGTGAGCTGGGCGCGCGCCTGTTCGAGCTGCGCTTTCAGGGAAAGCATGCGCGCCTTGGACGATTCCACGGTTGCGACCGCGGCATCGTAGCTTGTCTTGCGCTGGTCAAAATCCTGTTTGGGGATAAGGCCGTCCTTAAAAAGGCCTTGCCCGCGCTCGTAGTCCAGTTTGGCTTTTTCCAGGTTGGCCTGTTGCGTCACTAAATCTGCTTGAGCCGCCCGGTAGCTTGCTTCCGCGGCTTGCACGCCGGACTCTTGCGAGGTGATCGCGGCTGCTTGCGCCTGAACGTCGGCGTTCGCCTGGACGTTTTCCTGCTGCAAAAGCACTTCGCCCCTTTTGATGTGGTCGCCTTCCTTGACGAAAATGTCGGTGATGCGGCCAAAACCCTGAGCCGTGACATTGGTGTAGGTCGTGGGTTTGATCTCACCTGAGGCTGTTACCAGCGAAACCAGCGAATCCTCGGTGGCTACTTTTGCCGTTTGTACCGTGACGACGCCCTTGTTGGCGGCCTTCACGCTGACCAGAACGACCGCGCCGAGCACGGCCACGGCGGCAATGCCAATCGCCACCCTCTTCCACATCTTCATTCCATTCCCCTTCATGCCGCCAACCCATTTGGTGACCTCCTGTCGTCTAAGCGGGAGGACACAAGTATTTTTGATTCTATTTAGACGTTCTAACTTTCAATACGCCCTTGCGCATCGAAATGTTTCGCGGGGGCAATTTACCTGTGCGCCCCGAGGTAGAGACGCGTCCCGGCGATGCCTGCAGCCTCGAACCTGGCGGCGATAAGAGGCCGAAGCCATTTTACGCTAACCTTACGAAAATAAAAGAGTTCCTTGACTTGGGCTTCACCCGCGAACCACCGGCCTCTTGCTTAGACGCAAATAGGTCCTCCGTCGTCGCGCTCTTCTAAGAACTGGTATGCACGTCAAAAGCACCTTTGTTGCTCCACTCCCCGTTCAGTTCCCCTGGGCGACTGTCGAACCCATGGCGCTTACTTTGGCCTCTGGAAATTGCTTGCTTTGTCGCTGACCAGTATCGTTTCGCGGATCGACCGGTGTGACCTTTACGAGGACGATTTGCTACGTCCCTTCAGCAATTCGCTCAGTTTATCGAACGAGCTGAGTGATTGGCCGTATTTCAGGCCATAGAGACCGGCCCCATGCTGAGAACACCCTGAACAAGCCGGTTACCTGGCGGAAAGGCGGGGCAACGTGAACGCAGAAAAAAGGCCGGCAGAGGTCGTGGTCATTACAGGCGCATCGGCTGGCGTGGGACGCGCAACCGCGCGCGCATTCGCCGAGCGTGGGGCGCGTGTCGGCCTGCTGGCGCGAGGACAAGATGGACTGAACGGCGCGGTTTCGGATGTAAACAACCGCGGAGGCCGCGCGCTGGCGATTCCCACGGATGTGGCTGAGAGTGAGCAGGTTGAGCAAGCTGCCGATGCCGTCGAGCGCGAGTTCGGTCCAATCGATATCTGGGTGAACAACGCCATGACAACCGTGTTCTCCCCATTCCGAAACATCACCCCTGCGGAATTCAAGCGCGCCACCGAGGTCACCTATCTGGGAGCCGTCTATGGAACGATGGCGGCACTCAAGCGCATGTATCCGCGCAATCGTGGAACCATCGTCCAAGTCGGATCCGCGCTGGCCTATCGCTCGATCCCCCTGCAGGCTCCTTACTGCGGAGCGAAGCATGCCATTCGCGGCTTTACCGATTCTCTCCGCAGCGAGCTACTGCACGACGGCAGCGACATTCATATCACCATGGTGCAGATGCCTGCCCTGAATACCCCCCAATTCTCTTGGTGCAGGACGCGGCTGCCCCGGCATCCCCGGCCGGTGCCACCGATATTCGAACCCGAAGTCGCGGCCAGGGCGATCATCTGGGCCGCTTGTCACCGCCGCCGTGAAGTCTATGTGGGCGGCCCGACTGTTCAAGCCATCGAAGGAAACAAGATCGTGCCCGCGCTGTTGGACAAGTATCTTGCGCGAACCGGTTACGACTCGCAGCAAACCGACCAGCCTGTGGAACGGAACCGGCCTGACAATCTGTTTGCACCTGTCGCGGGCGATCACGGCGCGCACGGAATCTTCGACGATCGCGCTCACCCGAGGAGCGCACAGCTTTGGGGAACTACCCATCGAAAGTGGATTGCGGCGGGACTCGGCGTCGCGAGCGCTCTCGGCGTGATTCTCTACGCCCATAACCGCTGATTTCTTCTGGCGAGCACTGGCCGCAACGGCCTGCCTTGAACCTCGAGCTGCATCCAGAGATCGCGTTCCACTCGTTAGCGTTTGCCGTTGCGCGATGCCAGCCAAATGCCGGCCACAGCGGCCGCTCCGATTCCCAGGATGCTCAGGGGCACCGCCGGAGTCCGGTCCAGCGAAGCATATCGCCGCTCCGCCCAGGGAGTTGGGATTCCGCTCGCGCCCTCGCGCAAGCCCATCTGCAAGATCTGCGCAAAATGCAAGGCGCGGCGCGGTGTTTCCTGCCGGATCATTTCCCGGCAACTGAAACCATCCGCCACGATGAGCGTATCTTGGGGAGCATTGCGAACTTCTGGCAGTAGAACACGTTCGCCGCAGGCGAGACCCACATCATAGTGTTCGGCCTCGTATCCGAACGATCCCGCCATCCCGCAGCAGCCCGAATCCGGGACGTGGCAATCGAGGCCGGCCTTCTTCAGCAAAGCGACTTCTTTGTCAAAACCCAGCAAGGCCTTTTGATGGCAGTGTCCGTGTACGATGGCCTTTTGTTTGTACCGGGGCGGCCGGTAATTTTCCACTCTATCGTGCAAAAACTCGCTAAGCATGAAGCTCTGCTTGTGCAGGCGCTTCGCATCCTCGTCATTCGGGAAAAAATTCACCAATTCATCCCGAAACACCGTCATGCAGCTCGGCTCAAGGCCCACAATGGGCACGCCGGCACGAATCGGTTCGCGCAATGCGGCAAGAATCTGCTTGAGCAGACGCTTGGCGTGGTCCAGCATGCCATAGTCATAGAGAGGCCGCCCGCAGCACAGGTTTTGCGCCGGGACCATTACGTCAAATCCCGCGTGCTCCAATGCCTCGACCGCCGCCACCGCGACTTTCGGCGTGAAATGATTGTTGAAGGTGTCCGCCCACAGAATGACCTGCGGCCCGCCTGGCCGGGAACGCGCGCGCTCATGAAACCATTCCTTGAATGTCCTTGGCGCAAACGGCGGAATTTGCCGGTTTTGCGAGTAGCCGGCCAGCCGCTTGACTAAGCCGCGCAGCCCCGGCGTCTGCGTGAAGAAATTGGCTGTGGCTGGCATTCCCGCCGCCACCCGCGACCAAAGGTGAATCAACCCCGAGGCATACGCATATCGCGGGCGCACCCGCCTCTCGTAATAGTGCGAAAGAAACTCGGCTTTGTACGTGGCCATGTCCACCGCTACCGGACAGTCATGCTTGCATCCTTTGCAGGAAAGGCACAGGTCCAGCGCCTCGCGCACTGCTTCATTCCGCCAGCCTTCCTTCAGCAGGTCTCCGCGAAGCATCTCGCTCAGCAGGCGCGCGCGACCCCGGGTCGAGTGCTTTTCTTCCCGCGTGACCATGTAGCTCGGACACATCGTGCCGGTATCGTGCCGCCGGCACACGCCTGCGCCCACGCATCGCTCGCTCGCGTAAGCAAAACTGTGATAGTCCTGCGGAAATTGGAAATGCGTCTCGGGATTAACCGGCTCGTAC
The DNA here is from genome assembly GCA_035652855.1 of Candidatus Acidiferrum sp. GTDB lineage: Bacteria > Acidobacteriota > Terriglobia > Acidiferrales > UBA7541 > Acidiferrum. Next base: position 6,452 of record DASRCZ010000069.1, on the reverse strand, counting down.
GAAACTCCCAGTCGAAGGTTTTCATCCACCCGATACGGATCAATCACCTTGCCGGGGTTCATTTTCCAGTCGGGATCCCAAATGGACTTAAATTCGCGGAACGCTTCGATCATCGCGGGACTGTACATCCGGGCCAGAAGCTCGCCCCGTGCCTGTCCATCTCCATGTTCCCCCGAAAGCGACCCGCCATAGCTCACGCAAAGATCGGCAGCCTCCTGCAGGAATTCCCGGAATTTCCGAATCCCGGGAGCCGTCTCCAGGTCAAACGTGATCCGCGTGTGAACGCAACCTTGGCCGAAATGCCCATAGAGGGGGCCTTCGTAACCGTATTTTCCAAACAGCTTGCAAAGGTCCCGCAAATACTTGCCGAGGCGCTCCGGCGGCACTGAGGAATCCTCCCATCCTTCATGATTCTCCGGAAGCGTGGGAACCTTCGCGCTCGCCCCCAGCCCTTCCTCACGAAGGTGCCAGACGAGTTGTTCCTCCGACGGATCATCGAACAGCTTCATCGAAGGCGGATTCCCCGCATTCTTCAGCTCCTGCATGCATTGGCGAGCGGCTTCATCGGATTGGTCTTTGCTATCGCCCGCAAATTCCGCCAAAAGCCACCCCCGTCCTTCCGGCATGAGCTGGAGCTCGGGCGGATGCAAGCCCTTCCGCTCCATGTAGTCGATAAACGTGTGGTCGAGAGCCTCCAGGCCGATTGGCTGGAACTTGCCGACATCGATAACGTGATCTGCAGCGATGAAAATATCGGGATAGCCCAGCGCCAGCAGCGAGCGAAAGCTCGGATTCCTCACGAGCTTGATTTTGGCCTCCAGTACCAGCACGCACGTGCATTCGCTTCCCACCAGAGCGCGGGCCACGTGAAAACCCCGCTCCGGCAGAAGTTGCGGCAAATCGAAGCCGGAAACGCGCCGCGGAATATTCGGAAACTCCTTGCGTATCCGCTCCGCATGCCTGTCGCGCAAATCGCGCAAACGTCTGTAGATTTCGCCGCGCGGCCCGCCGTCTTGAATAATCTCTTCGAGCTCCCTTTCGCTCGTCGCGCCAACCCTCAGCCTCAGCCCCCGGTAGGTAAGCACGTCAAGCTCTTCGACGTTCCCAACCGTTTCGCCCGCCATCATCGAGTGAATTCCACACGAGTTGTTCCCGATCATCCCGCCCAGCGTGCATCTGCTGTGCGTCGCCGGGTCCGGCCCGAACGTCAGTCCGAAGCGGTTTGCAGCACGCCGAAGCTCGTCCAGCACGATGCCGGGCCGGACGCGCGCGTATTTTCGTTCAGGATTCAGTTCAAGTATCTGATGGAAGTACTTCGAAAAATCCAGCAGCACGGCCACGTTCACGCTTTGCCCTGGGATTCCCGTCCCCCCGCCGCGCGCAACAATCGGGGCGCCGTACTTGCGGCATACCGCAACCGCGTTCTCCACGTCACCGATGTCCCTCGGCAAAACCACGCCGATCGGGACCATGCGATAGTTTCCGGCGTCCGAGGCATACAACGCGCGGTCGCCCGCGCCGAACCGCACCTCGCCTTTCACGGCGCCGCGCAACTCCGCCTCCAAGCCAGCTACATCCACCGCCAGATGCCGCGTCGAGCCTCTTTGCAGCCGGTTTTCGTACTGCGTTGGGGGCGTTTTGGTTGTGATTTGAATAACCGGACGCGGACTCCGCGGCCGCACCGTAGCCATGCTGAACCCCTCGAATGCGTTTCAGGCTAAAGAGGACCTCGGCTGGGGGCTCCCCAACGAGCGGGCTGGACAAGAACAACCGGAACCCGGGTGATAGCCCGGGGTTCCGGTTGCAATTCCGCCGGGCGTGACGAACGCACCGGTAAGCTTCAGGCGTGCCGCACTTGCTGCTGCTGGGCAGCCGTGCCGGGCAGCCGCCGTTTGGTTCCAGAAACTGCTCCTGCCATGGCCGCGAGCCATCCGAGCAAGGTGGCCAGGAAACTTGCCCACCCAAACGCGGAGTAGAAGTTAAGCCCTAACGTAGCCCGTCCCGGACTCGAGTACGCTACGCTCAACCCCACGAAGAATAGGACGATCACGAACGCGACAAACGAAAGCCCAAACATTGCCATGCCGTGAATGACTCCATCCCGTTGATTGCTGATCGCCGCGAAGTGCCCGGTCACACGTCCTGCCACGTACATGGCAATTATCGTCAGAATGATGACCCAGGCGCCCTCGCCAGCACCCATTCCCGTAATCGGATGTGGCGCATTGGGGTTCGCTGCGCTCGTGAAAATCGCCAGACCCAGCATGCCAAAAACGGTCCAGATCGTGATGAACGTGAAAACGCCCGCCCAGATCGCCGACCAGTTTGCACGCCCCGGGGTAAGCGCGACATTTTCGTTTTGGAGTCTGATTTCCTCCATATCTGCCTCCTTCCCAAATCATACGAACTGCGGGCGGACGCGGACTTACCGCGAACGGCGTATATCCGGCGACGCCGCACCCTAATCAGCCCTCCAAAGCGTTTCCCGCTATTGCCCAAAAGCAAATAGTTACGGCTTATCTACTTCGCCGCAGGCGCCGCGCTCTCGCTTCTTTTCTGGCGGCCGCTAGATCACGTTCGGCTTCGGCTGAACCGTCCATCGCAATGCCACCGGCGTGAGCAACGTGGTCACCATCACAATCAGAATCACCGCTGAAAACAGGCTGTCATCCACGACCCCGATGCTTTTGCCGATGCCCGCGAAGATCAATCCCACTTCCCCGCGCGGCATCATCCCGAATCCCACTGCCAGGCGATTCATTCCCTTCGGACAACCGAATCCCGAGGCCACTTTCCCCAGGATGGCCACGCCCGTAAGCAGTCCTCCGGCAATCAGGGCTTCTTTCGTTGCCAGCGCCTCCAGCTTCACCTGAATTCCCATCCACACAAAGAACAGCGGCACAATCAGCGACTCCACGGGCGAAAGCAGCTCGCGCAGCGAGATGCTGTTTGTGTCCTCGCCGGGATCTTTCTCGAATGCTTCATTCAGAATCATCCCGGCGGCGAAGGCGCCGACAATCGCTGCCAACCCCGCCCGCCTGGCGAGCCACGCCAGAAAAAACGCGAAGGTCCACCCCGCCAGCAGCTTCACGTTGTGAATGCCGGCTGCGGCCAGCCGCCGAATTGCCCACGGGCTGATCCAGATCCCGATCGAAAGAGACCCTGCGAGAAATAACGCCGCTTTTGCGCTGGTCCAGCCGATTTGCCAAAGATTAACCGTGCCGGTTACCGCCAGCGCGCTGACCACCGCCAGAACGATCAGGCTCAGAACATCGTCAAGAACCGCCGCCCCCAGAATCACCCGCGCTTCGCCTGTAGTGTCCTGTCGCAGGTCGCGCAACACGCGCGCCGTTATCCCAACGCTGGTCGCGGTAAGGATGCCTCCGATAAAAAGATCTCGTGCCAGGTCCGACGCGGGGTGCAGGAGCCGCATCGTCTCCAGCCCTAGAACCATCGGCAGAACCACCCCGATCAGCGCCACGCGGAACGCCGCGCCTCCCACACGTTTCATCTCCCGCAGGCTTGTCTCGAGACCGACAAGGAAGAGCAGCACAAGAATGGCGATGCGCGCCAGCAGATCAATGAACGTGTACACCGCGATGTAGTCAATTCCTTGCGCACCCCCGAGAAGGCCCGACACCCTCACCGCGTCAGGTCCCGGCGGCAGAATCCGCAAGGCAGCCTGAGACAAACTCAAACTCGAAGATAGGGCCAGGTTTGCGATTTGCCGCAGCCCTTCCCCCTCCCGCAGGACGGTCATCCCCGGATTGCCCAGCCAGTACGCTAGGTTGCCGATCACCAGCCCCACCATCAGCTCACCGAGCACCGCAGGCTGATTCACCAGCGTCATCAGCCGTGCGCCCAGCGCAGCCGCCACCGTCAAAAGAACCAGCGCGATCAGGATGGGAACAACGGGATCCGCCTGTGCGCCGGGTATCCCGCTGGCCAGAATAAGGTGCATGTCGCTTCCCTGGTGCGCCACCCGGTGGGAGAAGCTAACGAGCGGTCCGCGAGGATAGATTAACCTACGCCGTCCCCTTGGGAGGGCATCGCTGTGAGCAGAATCAACAGGTTCTGGCAAATGTCTCTTGCTGACCGCCGAGGGCCTGAGGACCGATGAAGACGCGGGCCGCGGGCGAGCGCCTCCGAAGGTCATCCTTGCGCCGCTCACAACATATCGTGGTACGATATATATTGTTTGTAGCTCCATGGGAGCCGCCCGCGTTGCAGCAGCCGGTCTTTAGATGGGCCAGTGAGATGGGCCAGCGTGCCGGCCCCGCCGGGCGATTCGTACGGCGCTTCTCGAAGCCGCTGGAGGTCACTATGAAGCTCGCTCGTTCTATCCCAGCCGTCCTGGTATTCGCGGCCCTCGTCACTCTCGTGCCCTTGCGGTCGCACCCGCAAACCCCGCCGCGCCAGGATCAGAATTTTCAGAACTGCGTGGACGGATTCTACGGATGCAATCGCAAGGCTCTTACCGCCGCGCAACGCCAGGAACTCGCGATCATTTCCGAGGACAGCAATTTCCAGGATTGCTTCAACGGTTTCGCCGATTGCGATCACACGAAGCTGACCGCGGACGAACAGCGCATCGTCGCCGCCGCCGCTCACGACCGCAACCTGCAAAACTGCCTGAGTGGTATCGGCGAGTGCGACGCCGCGCATCTCTCCGACGCGGAAAAGGAAGTCGTAGCCGAAGCCGCCCGCATTCACAATCTGCAAGCCTGCTTGCAGGGCATCGGCGACTGCGACCATACAAAGCTCAATGAGTGGGAGCAGAAAGCCGTGGCCGTCGCGCAACGCGACCACAATCTTCAGAACTGCCTCGAGGGACTCGGCGAGTGCGATACCAGCTCGTTAAACGATGCCGAGCGCAAGGAAGTGGCTCGCGCTGCCTACAGTCGCAATCTTCACGATTGCGCTTCCGGCCTGGGCGATTGCAACCCCGCCCAACTCGCCAGCGCCGCGCAACCCTCGCCGCACTCCCCGGCTCCGCCTTCGAGACGCTGAGCGGCGTGGGGTCGTATCCGCTTGCTCGGCTAACGTTGTCATTCCCCGCGCCTTTTGCGCGGGGAATCTGCTTGCGTCCTTCATTTGTAGCGAACAGCTACGCGAAGCGACCCTTCGCCTGACCAGGGATGACCCACACCCATTCCCGGCCGTCACCCAATCAGGGATGCTCTCGGTTCGCGCCGACGGTCGCTGGCCTGCTGCCACCAATGAATCGAGCTTATCTCCCGGAATTTGATCCGCTTCCGCACATTTTGTGCGTTCTGGGCGCATGCAGTCGCTCCGTCGTTTTCACCTGTCATGAGTCGGCTCGTCAGGAATTACTGAATTACTACCCACAGTAAGCCGTGTCGCCTCGTCGCCATCTACGGTTCCCTTACCGCTGCTGCGGAATTTCCCTTTTCCCAAATTCAACATTACAATGCCCTTGCGGCCCAGGTTGTTCCCGCACCGCTCGGCAGCCGCGAACTTACGCACCACCATCTTCCGTATCATTGGTTGTTACGAAAGGACTCATCCGTCCCAATGAATCTTTCCGAGCACATTGACACACGCCGCGATCAGCACCTCGCCGAACTCAACGAATTTCTTCGCATCCCCAGCGTCAGCGCCAAGAGCGAGCACAAACCCGATGTCGAGCGCGCCGCGCGCTGGGTGGCCGACCATCTGCGCGCCGCCGGCTTTTCCTCCGTCGAGATCGTCCCCACCGCTCTCCATCCTCTCGTCTATGCCGAATCGCTCGAAGCGCCGGGTAAACCGACCATCCTTTTCTACGGCCACTACGACGTGCAGCCCGCCGAGCCGCTCGAGCTGTGGACCTCTCCGCCCTTCGATCCTGCGGTGCGCAATGGAAATCTCTACGGCCGGGGCACGGCCGACGACAAGGGCCAGGTGCACATCCACCTGAAGGCGCTCGAATCCCTCAAGCAGACCGCCGGCAAGTTTCCCATCAACGTCAAAGTGCTGATCGAAGGCGAGGAGGAAGTTGGGAGCGTCAGTCTCTGGAATTTTGTGCAGCACAACAAGCAAAAACTCAAAGCCGATGCTCTCGTCGTTTCCGATACTTCGATGCTCGGCAAGGGCATTCCCTCGATCACCTACGGGCTGCGCGGCCTCAACTACTACCAGATTGAATTGACCGGGCCCGAGCGCGACCTGCACTCCGGCGTTTACGGCGGCGCTGTTCCCAATCCCCTTACGATACTCGCGGAGCTTTTCGCCCAGCTCCACGATAAGGATTTCCGCGTCGCCGTTCCCGGCTTTTACGATGACGTCGCCAAAGTCTCGCGCGCCGAGCGCAAGGCGTTGAACCGGCTTCCCTGGAAGAAGAAGGATTTCGAGCGGGCCGCCGGCGCGCCGGGCTATGACGGCGAGAAGGGTTTCAGCATGGTCGAGCGCCTTTGGATTCGGCCGACGCTGGAGCTGAATGGCATGTGGGGCGG
>DASRCZ010000068.1:0-20875 GCA_035652855.1 Candidatus Acidiferrum sp. | reverse complement strand
GGAGAAGAAAGGATTCGGCGACATTGAAGTAACGATGACCGGAGGATACGACCCGACCAGCACACCCGGAGATTCGGCGATGATTCGCGCACAGGTTGCCGTTTACAAACGCGGTGGAATCGATCCCGTGATTTTGCCGCGCAATGCCGGTTCGTGGCCGGGATATGTGTTCACGGGCGAGCCGCTTAAATTGCCGGCAGGACACTTCGGCTTGGGACACGGAAGCGGAGCGCACGCGCCGGATGAGTACTACGTGATTGAGTCGAAGAATCCGAAGGTGCAGGGACTCGACGGAGCGGTGCTATCGCATGTGGAGTACCTGCACGAATTGGCGGTGACCAGCTGAAATCGAAAATTATTGGGGACCAATTCGCCGGCGCAGGCGGACGTTCGTCGAACGCTGGCAAGGCGAATCTCGCTAACCAATCTCGCTAACACTGTACACAGGGACAGCGTGACGGATTGGGGGAGTACTGGACCGTGTCTGCGGCAAGTGCGGCTGCGGCGTGGCTTACTGTGCCGAGACGGCTGGAGGAACGGCCGCACGGGAGCGAGCCATGAAAAAAGTGTTGGTGGTTGGCGCGGCGGTGATGGCGTGGATTGGGTTGGCGGCAGGACGAGCGGAGGCGCAGGGACCGGCGGGAGCTGGCGCAGCATCGGCGGCCGCATCGGAGGGCGGCTCGCATTCCTACAATCCGCTGAAGTGGGTGAAGAGGGAATCCGGGAAGACGGCGGGCGACGAGCTGGATGCGAAAACCGAGCAGAGCAAACGCTTGACGGAACGCCTGCGAGCGCAGCAGTTGCTGGCGGAGAACATGGACGTCAAGGCGGCATGCGGCACCTTTAAGGAATTGGCCGATTGCGTTGCGGCGCTTCATGCGACTCACAAGCTGGGAATGGATTTTCAGTGCGTCAGAGTGAACATGACGCACGTCCATAGTGCAGCGGACCCGGCCACGTGCAAGGCTCCGGAGAAAGACGAGGCGATAGGTTTGGCGCAGGTGATTCGTCTGCTCAAGCCGGATGCCAATGCCAAGGCCGAAGCCAAGGAAGCGGAGAAGGCGGCGAAGGAAGATTTGAGGGAGACGAAGGAATAGGCGGTGTCCCGGCCACCGGTTCGGCGGAGAGGCTCGGAGTGCTGCGAACAAGGCGGGACGGAGTTCGACGCTTTGGCTGGGCGACTGCTCGCGAGGCGACCGGCTCGCCGGCAATCGTCGAGTGAGGCCGCCGAGTAACCGCCACTCATGCCGGCTGACGGAGCCTGCTGAAACGCGCATCAGGACTTAGGGGCGCGTTTCGAGCGGGTGCTTGCTCTTTTCGTAGAACTCGTTCTGGAGTTTCAGACTCTCGTTATCTGCTTTAGCGGCGCGGATGGCGTCCACGATCGCGCCGATGTAGCCCTTCATGTTCCATTCGCCGAGCTCTTTCGTGGCGACCGAGCCGTCGCCGGAGTAGTGATTGGGGAACCGGGCGTACCACCAAATGCCGGTATAGACGTTGTCCGGAAGGCGGAGGCGTTTCTGGTCCGCGCCGGATTCGCTGGCGGCCCGGTCAAGATGAACGAGATCGGGGCGGGAAACGAGCGTGTTTGACGTTTCGTTTTCGCCAGCGTGATAGTCAATCCCCGTGGACTTCTTGGGCGGGCCGCCGGGAAGGCTCCGTTCACCGTCGAGCACGTAAACGACGTAGTCGTGCGGCTTAGCGAGTTGGCTTTGGGCAAAGTAGGGGAGCAGGTGTTCGTTGCCTCCATGACCATTGACGATGATGATTTTCTTGCAGCCGTTGCGCGCCATTTCATCCGTGGTTTCCTGAAGGAGTTGCATCTGGAGTTCGCGGCTGTAGGCGATGGTGCCGGGCTCGTGCTTGGCTTCAAAGATTTGGCCGAAGTAATACTCGGGAAAAACGAGAGCGTATTCCTGCTGGACGGCCTCGAGAGAAGCATAGCGTACGTTAATGAGGTCGGTACCGATGGGCAGATGCGGGCCGTGTTTCTCGAGTATACCGAAGGGAAGAAGGCAAACGCCCTGGGACTGCTGGATCGCGCTGCGGAAGTCGCCGGCCGTGAGCTCTTCCCAGCGGGGCGAAAGTTTGGATTGAGCAGCCGCGCTGGCGGCAAATGAGATTGCCGCAAGGGAAGCGAAAGCGGCGAAGCGCTCGAACAATTTCATATTGGACCTCCGGGTGTGCCGGGATTCTAGCGCAAGAGCGGGTCGAGTTAAATCGTTTTAGAAAAAGAGGAACACCCGTCCGAGCGGAAAACGAAGCAGAAAAACGGGAAACGGCAGCACGGGGCGAAGTGCCGCAATGGCTACACGCGTTCGAGAGCCAGCGAGACGCCCTGGCCCACGCCGACGCACATGGTGGCGAGCGCGAGGCGGGCGCCGGTGCGCTGCAGTTGGTGAGCGGCCGTAAGCACCAGGCGCGCGCCGGACATTCCCAGAGGATGGCCCAGGGCAATGGCCCCGCCGTTTGGATTCACGTGGGGCGCGTCGTCCGGGAGCCCGAGCTGACGAAGGCAGGCAAGAGACTGGCTGGCGAATGCTTCGTTAAGTTCGACAACGTCGAAATTGCTCAGTTGCAGTTGCAGCCGCCGCAAAAGTTTCCGAGTGGCTGGAACGGGGCCGATGCCCATGATGCGCGGCGGGACGCCGGCCGTCGCCATGCCGAGGACGCGAGCGCGCGGCGTCAGGCCATGCCGCTTCGCCGCGTCTTCGGAGGCCAGGAGCAGGGCAGCGGCACCGTCGTTGACGCCGGAGGCGTTACCGGCCGTAACGGTGCCGGGATTGCGGAAGGCGGGCTTGAGCCGGGCGAGGCCCTCGAGAGTGGAATCGGGCCGGGGGTGTTCGTCAACCGCGACCGTAGCTGCGCTTTTCTTGCCAGAGACGGTGACTGGGACAATTTCCTCGGCGAAGAAGCCGGACGCTTGTGCTTTTGCGGCACGCTGCTGGCTGCGCAGCGCAAAGGCATCCTGATCTTCGCGGGAAATCCTGCAATCCTCGGCGACGTTCTCGCCTGTTTCCGGCATGGAATCCACACCGTACTGCTGCTTCAAAAGCGGATTGATAAAGCGCCAGCCGATGGTCGTATCGTAGATTTCGTTCGTGCGCTGAAATGCGGACTCGGCTTTGGGCATGACGAAGGGCGCGCGAGACATGGATTCGACGCCGCCGGCAATGGCGAATTCGATTTCGCCGGAAGCGATCGCCCGGGCCGCCGTGCCAACCGCGTCCATGCCCGAAGCGCAAAGGCGGTTGATGGTGACGCCAGGGATGGAGTCGGGAAGTCCGGCGAGGAGCAGCGCCATGCGCGCGACGTTGCGATTGTCTTCGCCCGCCTGATTGGCGCAGCCAAGGAAAACTTCATCGAGCTCGGACCAATCGGCGCGAGGATTGCGGCGCAGGAGTTCGCGAATGGGAATCGCGGCCAAGTCGTCGGCGCGTACTGCCGAGAGAGCGCCGGCATAGCGTCCGATGGGCGTGCGGATGAAGTCGCAGATGAGGGCTGATCGCATTTGGTGAGCCGGAAACGATGCTCAGTATAACGCAACCCTTCGGCGGTCGCGGGGACGTGAGCTTTTGAGGCCGTGGGATCTCGCGCAGACGGAGCCGCCGAAAGTGAAGGGCTGGCAAATGTTGCAGTTGTGCGAGTCAGGCTTGCGCCCTACGCTGATTGGGCAACGGGATTGGGGAGGCATTTAAGATGGGATGGACACGAATGATGTTGCTGGCGCTGGCCCTCGGCGGAGCCAGCTTGGCTGCGCAGGCGCAGGACGTGAAGGTGGATTGGGATCACCATGCGGATTTCAGCGGGTTCAAGACGTATGCCTGGGAGCCCGGTACGCCGGCACAGAACCCGCTCTGGGATCAGCGAATTACTCGCGCGATTGACGAGCAATTGGAAGCCAAGGGTTTACAGAAGGTAAGCCCGGACGCGAATCCGGACTTGGTTGTGATTTACCACGCCGCGGTGGGCCATGAGACACAGTTCAACACGACGAATATGGGCGGCTGGGGCTACTGGGGAACAGGAATGTCCACTACCACGGTGAATAAGATTCCGACCGGCGAGTTGATCGTGGACATCGGGAACGCGAAGACCAAGACGATGATCTGGATAGGGACGGCGACCGATACGCTGAGCGACAATCCGGACAAGAATCAGAAGAAAGTGGAAAAGGCGGTGGACAAGATGTTCAAGAAATTCCCGCCGAACGAAGGCAAGTAGGCGCAAGCGGAGCGGACTCCTGCGAAGCAGAGTATTTTTCTTCGCGAGCGGACCAACTGACACTCATCGAGGGACCAGCGGGCGGCGGAAAAGCGACAAAACCGGCGAGGGAGCCTCACGCGTCCGGGAGTTAGCCCTGAAGACATTGGCTTTGGCCGGCGCGTCATAGTCTGAAAGCCTGCGCCACAGGCTTTTTCGGCAGCCTGCTAGGGCTCCATTACAAGTTCGTCAACGTAACACCACATCCAGCCCTCGCCGGGTTCGATGGATTGAACGATGGGGTGATGCGTGGCGTGGAAGTGTTTGGTGGCGTGCTTGTTTTTGGACGAGTCGCAGCAGCCGACATGGCCGCATTCGAGACACAGCCGGAGATGCACCCAGATGTCGCCCATTTTGAGGCATTCTTCGCAGCCCACGGTGTGAGGCTTTACTTTTTTGATTTGCCGCAGGTGAGCGCAACCGGAAGCCATGGCATTTCCTCCCCTTACCATGAGCTTGAGCCGCTCGGTCAAAAGAAGCAAGTACAACACACGTTCACGAAACCTCGCGCATGGTGTCGAGAGCGCGCAGTCCGTCGGATTGTCAGCGCCCAAAACGGCTCGGCTCGAACTTGATTTGTCTGGATTGGACAACTGTGACATCAGTGGGAGAATGCGGCCAAGTGGTTCAGGCGCGCACGAACCCGTACGGCACCCGCGCCAGAAAGCGGCCGAAGCGGGAGCGAAAATTGATCGGAAGACCGAAATACGACGCGATTGTGATCGGAGCGGGACCGAACGGACTGGCGGCGGCGATTGTGCTGGCGCGAGCGGGCTTGGCCGTGCTCGTGCTGGAGGCGGCCGACAGCATTGGCGGAGGCGCCAGGTCCGGGGAATTGACGCTGCCGGGCTTCACGCATGACATTTGCTCTGCAGTCCATCCGCTGGCGATGGCGTCGCCCTTCTTCCGGAGCTTGCCTCTGCGCGCGCACGGATTGGAATGGATACATGCGCCGTATCCACTGGCGCATCCGTTTGACGACGGAACGGCGGTGGTGCTGAGGCCCTCGCTCGAAGAGACGTGCAGAGAACTGGGAACTGACGGCGAAGGCTACCGGAAGTTAGTCGGACCGCTGGTCGAGAATTGGGCCGGAATCGAGGAGATGATTTTGCGGCCGCTAAGCGTGCCTCGTGATCTGGCATTGGGAGCGCGCTTCGCGTTGCTGGCCACACAACCCGCGACGCGGGCAGCAAAAGCAAAATTTAAAACGGAACAAGCCAGGGCTCTCTTCGGAGGCCTTGCGGCGCACTCGGTGCGACCGCTCGAGAGCTTGGGGACTTCGGCGATTGGCTTAGTGTTAGCGGTACAGGCGCATGTGGGAGGATGGCCGATTCCGAAAAGAGGAGCGCAGCGGATTGTGGACGCGTTAGCGGGGCATTTTCGGTCGCTCGGCGGGGAAATTGCGACCGGTGTGAGAGTGCGGTCGAGGAGGGAATTGCCGGAATCGAGGCTGCTGCTTTGCGACGTTTCGCCCAAAGGCTTGCTGGAAATTGCGGGAGCCGAATTCCCGGCGCGGTACTGCCGGGCGCTGCGGCGCTATCGGTATGGCCCCGGCGTTTTCAAAATGGACTGGGCGCTTCGCGGACCCATTCCGTGGAGGGCGCCGGAGTGCGTGCGGGCGGCGACGATTCACCTCGGAGGAACGCTGGCGGAAATTTGCCGAGCGGAACGGGATCCCTGGCGCGGGAAGGTTCCCGAACGGCCGTTTGTGCTGCTCGCGCAGCCGAGCCTGTTTGATGCGACGCGAGCTCCAACCGGGAATCACACGGCATGGGCGTACTGCCACGTCCCGAACGGCTGCGATGCGGATATGACGGACGCAATCGAGGGGCAGATCGAGCGATTCGCTCCAGGCTTCAAAGAGTTGATTCTGGCGCGTTCGACTAAATCGCCCGCGCAGCTAGAGCACGGTAACGCCAACCTCGTGGGCGGAGACGTGACCGGAGGTGCAAATACGCTGGCGCAGCTCGTGCTGCGGCCAACCCGCAAATTCTACAAAACGCCTTTGAAGGGCGTGTTTCTTTGCTCCGCTTCAACACCCCCGGGCGGGGGAGTACACGGAATGTGCGGATACAACGCGGCCGTCGAGGCGCTGGAGAGCATCGAAACGTGAGATCGAAACGCGCTCAGCGTGCGAGCAAGTCTTCTTTCAGCCGGTGGCCGAGGAAATTCAGCTTGGTGTCCGTAAGTTCGCTGCCGAGGAGACCGCTCCAGCCGCCGCCATGATACGGCCGGGCACGCCTCTCCTGCGCGAGCCGAGCAGGACGAGCGCGACCCCCGCTGCCGTGAGGGCGATACGCTTCTTGGTGATGGCCTTCCGCGGTTCGCGAAAATCGGACCGCCAGCGTTTCCGGTTCATTATTTCGCCACCCTCCGCGCGCGAGCGCAGGAAATTTCGCACGGCTTCAACATAAGGAATAGACGATACACGCGAAATCAGGTCCCGCACTTCAGAGCGGAGCACATCGCCTCGAAGCGTGACGGTACCGCGCCGCGCCGACACCTCGATGCTGCCAGGGTGGGAGACGATTCGTCCCAGTTTTGATCGGACGCGCTCAGCCAGAACTTCATCCGGCGGAGGATCGTTCGAGAAACGGGAGCGCACGGAAGCCGCGATTCCTTGAGCGCGGTCCCTTACGTCTTCTGCGGCGTCTGTGATCGTCTTGCCAGCTTCTCGGGCGAATTTTGTTGCCTTATTGACCACAAGGGAACGCCGCCGGTTTCCTCGGGCGGGGTCAAGGAAGAACATCAGTGCCGCCCCGGTTCCCGCCGCGCCCAGAGAAGTCGCCAATACGTTTTGCACTCGCATCCCGCTGCCTCCGGCGGCTCCCGGGATCATGACGGAATAACTTCGCTTCACACATCAGGTGAACGATGTAAAGAGCGGCGCGGAAGCCGTCCAGCTTGGGCTGTGGCAGCGTGCGCAAAGGACGCCTCAGACCGAAAAGCGGATTCATCCAACCAGTGCGCGAGATTGCGCGCGGAAGTCACCACAGGGCGAGTTCTGGCTCTTGCGAAGCGATTGCGCGGAGGCGGCGATGCACGGATCGAAGGCCTGGGCAGGTTGGGCGGAGTTGGTTCCTCCGGAGCGGTGGAACATTTACCGCAGCGTGATCGAGCAGGCCAATGCGCGCGCGATTCCTTTTGCACTGGCGGGCGCTTTTGCAACGGCGACGCACACGGGAGTGTGGCGCGACACAAACGACCTGGACCTCTACACCCTGCCGGAGAACGGCCGGGAAATGCGGCGGCTCCTGGAAGGCACAGGACTCAAAGACATCTACGAGGAATTTCCTTACGACCGTGAATGGACGTATCGCGCGACCGATGGACAAACGATCGTGGAGGTGATTTGGCGGATGCAGAATCGGCGGGCCGATGTGGACCTCGAGTGGCTGACGGGCTGGGGGGAGATCGCGGTGCGCAGCGTGAAACTCTTTGTCACGCCCCCGGAGGAAATGATGTGGGCGAAACTTTACGTTCTGTGTCGCCTGCGCTCCGATTGGCCGGACGTGCTGAATTACATCCGCGTGTGCGGGAGTGGTCTGGACTGGGAGCGCCTGTTTCGGCGGCTTGGGGAGGACTATCCGCTGCTCGGAGGAGCGCTCTCCGTTTTTGCGTGGCTCAGCCCGCGTGGAACGTCCGCCATCCCAGGTTGGGTTTGGCGGAAGGCCGGGCTGCGCGAGCCCCAGGCGGCCGATATCGAGCCCGAACACGAGCGCGCTGCACTGCTTTTTGGCCGGCAGAACACCTTCGCCGCGGCTTCGGGCGCTTAGCGGACGAGCAGGGTAAGAAATCGATGCTCATCGGCGCAATGAACCATCCGGCTCGGGACCTAGCACAACAGGTCACCTGGCTCGGCGAAAATGGCTTTGAGTTCATTGACCTCACACTGGAACCGCCGGCAGCCGCGTCGTGGACGATCGATCCAAGGCAGATCAGAGGCATGCTGGAGGCCGCGCACCTGGGTGTGGTCGGTCACACCGCGCCTTTTCTGCCGATTGCCAGCCCGGTCGAGGAATTGCGGAAGGCGGCGCTTTTTGAATTGCGCCGTTGCATGGACGTGCTGCACGGACTCGGCGCGCGCTGGATGAACGTACACCCAGGTGTTTCGCCGATGCACGGTCGCGGCTCTACGGTGGAACGAAATCTGGAGTCGCTAAGTGAGCTTCTCGAGTACGGGAAAGATGCCGGAGTCGGCGTGATGGTGGAAAACATTCCCGGAAGCTTCAACACCGTCGAGCAATTGAGCGAGTTACTCGATCCCCTGCCCGCGCTGGGACTTCATCTGGATATCGGCCACGCCAACCTGATGACGCCCAGGAACATCACGGAGGACGTGCTGGCTGTATACGCAACGCGCCTCCGGCACGTGCACCTGCACGACAATCGCGGCGGAACTCATGATCTGCATCTTCCCCTCGGGGCGGGAGAAATGGACATCGCTGGGGGCGTGCGGGCCCTGCAGGCCGTCCGCTACGACGGCACAATCACTCTGGAAGTCTTTTCCGGCGATTGGCATTACTTGCTCCATAGCCGGGAAGTTCTGCGGCAGATGTGGGCCCAGTCGAAAGCGGAGAGCAGCAAGCCGACCGCAGGGTGACGATTAGATGTTCGCCTTGTCGCCGGCTTGCGCAATGCCGGGCGGCCCGACCGGGATGCGCTCGACTATCTTTGCGCCTCGCTGCGTGCCGTGCCGGACAGGATAGGCAAGGAACACCGGCTTTCCAGCGATATTGAAATGCACGGGTTCAGCCGCGCTCTTGGGCATCATCAGAACGTGACCGGGCTCCAGGTTCACGAGTTGCCGCACGGGCAAAGGGCTGAGCGGCAGGGAGAGATCTCCAGGAAAGCTGCTGTCCAGCAGGCGCTCGCGCATGTGCCGGCGTGATTCGCGGGACGGGATGCGCTCGGAGAAGGACCATTGCAGAGAAAGGCGCCGGAGCAAAGCGCTGGCAATGGCGGCTGGAAACACCAGCGCAAAACCACCGGCCACTTCGGCCAGTTGCAGCCGAAAGCTGACGCAAAGAACCTTTTCGGCGGGAAGCATCATGTTCTGCATCTGCAGAGTTCGTTGACGCCCCTCGAAACGGAAATCAAGGTCGAGCACGCTTGACCACGTTGTGTGCAAGTCCTGGACGATCAGGCGGAAAACGGTTTCGAGAATCTCTTCCTCGATTTCCGTCAAGTCGCGTGTTTCCTCGGAAGGCGACCCGGGGCCGCCCAGGAGAATGTCGACCATAGGATAGGCAACAGCGAGGTCGAGCTGTACGCCCGCGCGGATGTCAATGGGCATCACATGCAGAGAAGCAAAAAAAGCCGGATCCGGAAGACTTTCAAGGAATTCGCGATAGGTCAGTTGCTCGACGCTGCCCAGCTCGACTCCAAAAGCCACCCGAAGGTGTGCCCCGAGCGAACTGCTCAGGCGTCTTGCGAGGGATTGGTGGAGGGTTGTTACGGCAGCAACCTGGTCCGCACTGAGCTGATTCCAGCGGCCGAGGTCGCATGGTACGACGGTTTTGGGTGTTGCAGCGGAACTCGGCGATAGCTGAGCCCGCCCCAGGAGGGCGTCAATTTCACCTTGCGAGAGTACTTTACGCATGGAGGTACCTGTTGGGAGGAAGCAATTTTTGGGCCAGCCGCACATAAGATTTCGCGTGCTATCGCGCATTGCGTTAGAGAGTTCTCATGGGAATGGCGGCGTCGCTGTTGGAATAGAATATTTGATGAGAAATTGTGCCGCACGCAATACATCTGGGGCCGCCGGGTGGTACACATCTTCATTCTCGCCGGACAGGTGATCTGCTGATGACGGGCTGAGCCATAAGCAAATGTGTCCTTGACCATCGCGGCTGGGCTCAGTAGTATTCGCGCAAATTCCCAAAACGGTTGGCTTCCGAGCGCCCAAGCTCGGGTGGAGGTAGAAAATGAGCAAGATTCTCGCTTTTCTCTACGGAGTCGTCGCATATCTGATCTTTTTCGTGACGTTTCTCTATGCGATTGGTTTTGTCGGCAATCTGGTCGTGCCGAAATCGATTGATTCGGGCGGCGGCGTTTTCTCGAGTACCGCTTTAGTAATCGACGCCCTGCTCCTCGGCCTCTTCGCCATCCAGCATAGCGTGATGGCCCGCCAATGGTTCAAGCGCCCCTGGACGAAAGTCGTCCCGCACGCCGTCGAGCGAACGACCTATGTGCTCTTTGCGAGCCTTTGCCTGATTCTCTTGTACTGGCAATGGCGTCCGATGACCGGCATCGTTTGGAACGTCGAGAACGCCACTTGGCGCATGGTCCTGATGGGCCTTTTCTTTCTGGGCTGGCTCACGGTGCTTGTTAGCACATTCCTGGTGAGTCACATGGACCTCTTTGGCTTGCGCCAGGTGATGTATCACGTGCGGGGTCAGCAGTATCAACCCATCGGCTTCAAGTCACCGATGCTTTACAAAGGCGTTCGCCACCCCATTTACCTGGGCTTCCTGATCGCTTTCTGGGCTGCGCCCACCATGACGGAGGGGCATTTGCTGTTCTCGCTCGCCACCACGGGCTACATTCTGGTTGCGATTCAACTCGAAGAGCACGACTTGATCAGCTTCTTTGGCGATACGTACCGCGATTACAGAGCGCGGGTCCCGATGCTCATCCCGTTTTCGAAGCGCGCGAAGTAAAGGCCAGCAGGCCACGTCGCAAGGCTGCGGCGTCGCGGCGGAACATATCAGCGGAGGACGAAGTATCAACCGCTAGCCGAGCTCAGTTTCCCGAGCTAGTTCTGGAATTTCCTCCGCTGTAAGGGACTTAATCTCGCGACGGATGGCGTCTGCGGAAAAACCGGCGCGCAGCAGTGAGCGGCAGAGCGAGGCAACCTTCCTGTCGTCGATTTCGCCGCGCCAGGATTTCAGCTTGCGGCCGATCCGATGGCGGATCAGCGCGGATTCGTCCGCAGGCGTGCCCGCGTATTCGCCGGCAGCGGCTTCGACGGCGGCCTGGATATACCGGTCGGGTACGCCGCGGGCCCGAAGGTCCCGCGCAATCCGGTACGCCCCTTGCCGGCGGATTTCCTTCCGCTGGCGCACGAACTGCTTGGCGTAGCGCGCGTCATCAAGCTGGCCGCTTTCCTTGAGCCGCGCCATGACCACTTGCACAAGCAAGTCGTTTTTCGTGCGTCGCGCCAGCAGTTTTTTCATTTCGGAAACGGAGTGTGCGCGCCGCATGAGCGCTCGAATCGCCACTTCGTAAAGCTCGGCTTCCGTATCGAGTTGTCGCGCCTTCCGGAACACACGAAGAGAATAGGCCCCGAGTCAAGCGAAGTAAACCGGGGAATACAGCGAAAACCCGGTTCGAAGGCAGTAGTCGGGTGTCGAAGAAGAATCCTGCACTGGACCAGCTTGCCTGCTGACGTAAAGGCGGGCCGGGAAGGAAGCAGCCGGCGGCAAGATCCGCAAAGTCGAATCGCTCACCAAGCACGATCGACTCGGCAGGCAACTCCGCGATTCAAGCAAGTGACGGGGCAAAGGCAAATGCGCGAGAGTCGGGAAGGCTACTTGCGAGCGAAGCGCTCGAAGTCGGACATCTGCCGCTCCATTTCCTCGCGCGCGGAGTCAGCGGCCGAGCGAATGCCTTGAATGCGCAAGCGAAACTCATCCGGATTCGAGGCTCGCGTCAGGGCTTCCTCGATGGTAATGAGCTGCTTATTGTAGAGATCGAATAGTGATTGATCGAAAGTCTGCATTCCGTACTGCGACGTTCCCGCGGCGATTGCGTCGTGTATCAGCCGGGTCTTATCGGGATTGATGATGCAATCGCGAATGTACGCGGTCGCGATCATCACCTCCACAGCGGGCACACGGCCTTTGTCGTCCGCGCGGCGCACCAGGCGTTGCGAAATCACCGCCTTCAGCGTGGCGGCAAGCTGCAAGCGAATCTGTTTCTGCTCGGGCGGCGGGAAGACCGCGATGATACGCTGAATCGTTTCCGTGGCATCGAGCGTATGCAAGGTCGAGAGCACCAGGTGGCCCGTTTCCGCGGCCAGCAGCGCCGTGGAGATGGTTTCAAGGTCGCGCATTTCGCCGACGAGAATCACGTCGGGGTCCTGGCGCAGGGCCGCGCGCAACGCCGTCGAGAAGTTCGCCGTGTCCACTTCCACTTCGCGCTGGTTGATGAAGCTTTTTTTGTCGCGATGCAAAAATTCGATCGGGTCTTCAATGGTGATCAGGTGATCCGCGCGATTCGCATTAATCCGGTCGATGATGGCCGCCAGCGTTGTGGACTTGCCGGAACCCGTCGTTCCCGTCACCAGCACCAATCCGCGCTGCTCTTCGCAGATGCGGTTGATCACAGCGGGCAGGTTTAGTTCTTCCGTGGTGCGAATTTTTGTCGGAATGACGCGGAGCACCATGCCGACGTTGCCGCGCTGCTGGAATACGTTCACGCGGAAGCGCCCAAGCCCGGCCACGCCATAGGCCATATCCAACTCGGCTGTTTCCTTGAACTTCTGCTTTTGGCGGTTCGTCATCATGCTGAACGCCATCGAGAGCATCTCTTCCGGGGTGATGCGTGGGACGTCTGCCAGCGGCATCAGCAGACCATCCACCCGAAGGTACGGATGATTTCCGACCTTCAGATGCAAGTCCGAGGACTTGTTTTCGACAGCGCGGCGCAGCAGGTCGTCGATGCTAAGGGCCATGAGCGTGTAGACTCCGCCTGATTCCAGCTAGAAGCCGACAGTAGCATCCGTCCCGGGGAGGGGCAATTTCCGAATGCACTCACGGTGGCCTCGGAGTTAACTGGCCATTGGTAGTGACCGGGACTCGCGGAGGCTTAATTCTGAAGGGGGGGCCGCTCTCTCTTATGGTGGTAGCGAGATGTGCGATGCTTCCGAAATTTTGCTCGCAACGTCCGGAGCGTGTTTGGTCGGCCGGGCGCAGTGAATGGGCAGCCTCCATCAAGCGTCGCTTGAACTCGCGGCTCCCGCGCAGGCAACATTACACCCAGAAGTCTTATCTTTTCCCGAGGATGGCCATGGCAAATGCGAATCTCTCGAAGGCGCAGCGGGAAGAAATCATCAAAGCACTGAAGCTCCGTTTCGCGAAAAACATGAACCGCCACAAGTCGCTTGACTGGGCCAAGGTGCAGGCCAGATTGGAAGCCAATACCGCAAAGCTCTGGTCGCTCCATGAAATGGAGAGAACTGGCGGCGAACCGGACGTCGTCGGTCATGACAAGGACAGCGGCGAATTCCTCTTCTGCGACTGTTCCGAGCAGAGTCCGAAAGGCCGCAGGAGCCTCTGCTACGACCAGGAAGCGCTCGATGCAAGGAAGGAAAACAAACCAAAAGGCAGCGCCATCGCCATGGCTAAGGCCATGGGTGTCGAGCTCCTGACCGAAGACGAGTATCGGGAGTTGCAAACGCTCGGCAATTTCGACACGAAAACGTCAAGCTGGATAAAGACACCGCCCGCGATCAGAAAACTCGGCGGCGCCCTTTTCTGCGATCGCCGCTACGACACGGTCTTCCGTTACCACAATGGAGCGGATTCGTACTACGCCGCGAGAGGATTCCGCAGTTCGCTGCGCCTGTAAAGTCGCAGAAAGAAGTCAGTGCGAAGGCAAAATGTCGGCCGCTCACTAGCGTGGCTGGACTCATGGCGCTTTCCTGAAGATGGGCGGTCGCCTAACTGCGGGACCACAAAGCTATTTTTCCAACCTTACCTGCCTTTCGTCGCAAAAAGAGCACAGACCGGATGTACCGTTGCTGTTGCTCTATTGTTTTCCCACCTTTGCTCAAATCGGGAGAAGACCAAAGGATCCGGCGATTCCGGCGCCTGGGACCGTTGGGAAACCGGGATCGGCTATTTTGCTTGGAAGTGGGCTTTCAGCTCGGTTCGCCGGTAAACAGCAGCGGCCTCTGTGCACTTTCCAGGGCGAGCAGCCTGTTCTTCAGTGGCAGGCCGCCGCCAAAGCCCGTGGGCTGCCGTTGCTGCCAATCACACGATGGCAAGGAACGATGATGGGGATCGGATTCGCTCCGTTTGCCAGGCCAACCGCTCGCGCCGCTCGCGGCGCCCCGATTTCGCGCGCGAGTTGCCCGTAGGCCAGAGTTTCACCATAAGGGATTTGTAGCAGCCGGTTCCAAACACGCAATTGGAACTCCGTGCCATCCAGGGCCAACGGCACGCCAAATTCACGGCGTTTCCCGCAAAAGTATTCATCCAGCTGCTGAATCACGTCCGTGAACGAGGATCGCTTCTCTCGCCAGCCGGGATTCGGCTTTTGGGCGCGCCGGCTCGCCGCAAAACTCAAAAGCCGCAGCCCTGTTTGATCTCCCGCTAAGAGCAGCGGTCCAATCGGTGTATCGTTGTGAATCCAAAATTCCATTCGAGCACCGAACTGGTGTCTCCTATCCCTTCCGTGCCGCGTTGGCATAAGGACTACCGGCGCTGTGACGCGCCTCAAATTCCTCTTTTGTGCAAATGGTTCGCACGTCCTTCACGCGATCGATGCAGAGAATCCCATCCAGATGATCGATTTCATGTTGCAGCAACTCGGATAAATTGCTGTGATCGCCCGCGGCAAGCTCGTGCCATGTGCCGCCGAGATTCTGGTATCGCACGCGAATATCGCGGTGACGCTCGACTTGCATGAAAATGCAAAGAAAGCTCAGACAGGCGTCCCAAACGGTGATTTTCTCTTCGCCGCGCCAGATGATTTCGGGATTGATCAGCGGCCAATCGGGATACCCGGGCAAATTCAAAAAAACTACTCGCAGCCCGACACCAAGTTGCGGCGCCGCGATACCGCGGCCATAGCCGGATTCTGTGCGCCAATGCGCCAAAGTGTCGCGCAAATCCTCGACCAATCCGAAAATCTCCGGCGCACATGGATCGTCCACGCATCGCGCGGGTTCCCGCAACGCCGGATCGCCCAATTGCAGCACTCTGCGAACCGCCACCTTCCGCCTCCTACCCTTTGCGGGCAACCAGTTCCATCGGATCCAGCACTCCGTCTACCATCGCCCCCAACACATTCTTCAACATCGCCGCTGTCTTCTCACCCATGAGAATATGCAGCCCCAACGCCGGCGCGCTACCCGCCGCGACCCGCGCTGCAAACCGCTGCGTAAACTCGATGGCAAAGGTTCGATGGCTGATTTCCTTCTCGACAGAGAACCCGGCCTGTTCGAGGGCCGTCCGGTAAGCCGGCACATCGCTCACAAAGCTGGTTTCCTCGGTCATCGCCCAGGGCACCGGAAACCGCAGGGGTGCCTTCTTCGCGAACATCAAATCGAAAATGGTGAATCGCGCCGCAGGCTTCAAGACACGCGCGACCTCCCGAAATACGGAGAGCTTGTCCGGCAGGTTCATGCCTACGTGGATCATGTAGGCGCCATCGAAAGAGCCCGCTTCGAACGGCAGTTCCAATGCGCTCGCGCGGTGAAACTCCGCTTGGCCGTCAAGCCCGGCAAGCTTCGTCAGACTCTGCGCTGTGCTGACGAATTCCTCGGTCAGGTCAATCCCGCTGACCACGCACTTCTGTTCCCCGGCAAAGTAGCGCGCAGGCCCTCCGATCCCGCAACCAACATCCAGCAGACGCATTCCAGGGCGCAAGCACATCGCTTTCGCAAGAAATTGCGTTGCTTCGAGCCCACCGACGTGAAACTCATCCACCGGGGCCAAGTCCGCCGCGGTGAGCGTGCCGCTGTCTTTCCCCGCTGCCCGCACTCCCGCCAGAATCGCTTCTTCCAGCTTGCCCCGCGTGTAGTGGGACGCCACCTGAATTTCGGGTTTCATGCCAGCCCTCCGCCGATTGGAATGCAAATACTATAGCAACCGCGGGTTACACCGGCAGCGCCCCTTCCGGGGCGGCATTGCTCCTTCCCTGCAAGCACGTCTCACGGACCAGCCAAGCCCCGGCGTTTTGTACTCCGCCTTCTCATGCAGAGCTGTGCTTGGCTCCTGGCGAAGCGCAACTCGCGAAGACGGCCCGCGAAAACAAGGCGGCAAACGCCGCAGCCATCACGATTCATTTCATTCGATTCTCCGGCCGTTCGATACGCGACTCATACATGTCGCAGTGCAATTTCCGCGGCGGGAGAATAGCGCGGCCAATTGGGCGCCCAAAGCTAGGGCTTTGGAGCGCTCTTGGTAACAGGCTGATTGACGCTCGCTAGTGCGGCTTCTGCGGAGATTTCTTTTCCGTCCTTATCCACGTAGTGCATGTCCATTGCAGCGTCCAACTGCAGAATCACGGTGCAAGGTTTGGAACTGGCGCATTTGGCCATATGGACGCGCTGAGCTGGCATATATGCGTAATCACCGTTGGCGACAACCTTCGGCCGCTCACCATGGACCGTCACTTGCAACAGGCCGAGGAGCGGAACCAGGCTTTCGTTAGCCGTGTGCCAATGGTACGGAACGATGCAGTTCGACTCCGCTTTCAAAAAAATTGCTGATGGACCATTGCTCGGATTGCCTCGAGCCGGGGCGATGCTCACGCAGTCCGGCAGATCCTTCGCGGCTTCGAATTTCGCCATGGTACTTCTCGCCACGACCGGCTGATCGGCGGTTTCTTGCGCAGCAAACACGCACCCACCGAGTAAGAGCGCAGCGGGCAAAACAATGGCACGAGGCATCCGTTCCTCCGGGGAAAAATCTCAAAACGGCAAAGTCACGTTACGCTCAACGGAGTGTGAGTGTCAATCTTGCCCGGGACGCCGATGTGCGCGAATCGCTTCAAGGTATTCGCTCATTCCCTCTCCCGTCTTGGCGGAGAGCGTAAAGACGCTCATTCCTGGACGAACGGCCTCGATATTGCGTCGCACAAGCGCGGCATCGAATTCGACGGCGCCGATAAGATCGCGCTTCGTTAGAATGGCTGCGTCGCTCGTATTAAAAATGGTCGGATATTTCAGGGGCTTGTCTTCACCCTCCGTTACTGACATCAAGACGAGGCGCAGCCGCTCGCCTAAATCGTAGGAAGAGGGACAGACCAGGTTATCCACATCTTGTTCACGGTGGTATCGGTGATGGCGCGGAGCGCGCGGATGGCTCTGCCGTAAATTCCGAAGGTGCTTGTCGAAAGGCTTGCCCCGGGCGGCTCATCCATGAACGGCATGGACTTGTCTGGAAACCCCGGCATCGTGCACGCGACGCAGATGCCACCAATGTTGGGGCAGCCGCCGCTCATGCTTTTCATTCGTCGTGAGCCATGTATCCGCCCTGATTGCGGCTGATCTGCCCCAATTCTTCGCGCACGAAATGAGATGTTCGATACTCTTGAGCGGCCCTCTGAAAACAAAACAAAACAAAACCTGGGACGTGCCGGTCCATGAGGAGCGTGGCGAGGACACGGCGCTCGGGGCCCGATGTCTTTTTCGTGATTCGGGGTAGTAGGATGAGTGCGGCGGAACGGCACGATGGCACGAGCAGCACTATTTGGCGAGAGGCGGTTCGGGCAAGATGATTGAATCGGTGGCGATGATTGGCGGGACGGGAAATGAAGGGCGCGGACTGGCGTTGCGGTGGGCACGCGCGGGAATCCGAGTGATCGTGGGTTCGCGGGACGCGCGGCGGGCGATGCGAGCGGCGCAAGAGATTGCGCAGCGCGCGGGAGGAGCGGCGAAAGTGGAAGGCATGGAGAATGCCGCAGCGGCCGCGGCGAGCGGAGTGGTGGTGCTGACGGTTCCCTTTGAAGCGCAAGCGGCGACGCTAAAGCATATTCAGAAGGCGCTGCGGCCAGGCGCGGTACTGATTTCGACGACAGTGCCGCTGGCGGCAGCTGTGGGAGACCGCGCAACGCGAGTGCTGGGCGTGTGGCAAGGGTCGGCGGCGGAGCAGGCGGCGGCCTTCGCGCCAGAGGGTGTGAAGGTTGCGGGAGCATTTCACAATATTTCAGCAACGCTGCTGGAAGGCGAGCACGAAGTGAATTGCGACGCGATTATTTGCACGAACGACGCGGGGGCGCGACAAGCGGCGAATGAATTGGCGCGAGCCGTTCCGGGAGTGCGCGCAGTGGATGGAGGAGCGCTGGAGAATTGCCGGTTCGTGGAGCAGATCACGGCGCTGCTGATCACAGTGAACATACGAAACAAAGTGAAGCACGCCGGGATTCGAATTACGGGGATTTGAGGGCCAGGCAGCCATGCGCAAATACCGATGCCATCCGCTGATTCATTTAGCAAGCTGTGCCGGACGTGAACGGATTTTCGCGCGTGAACGGCCGCCTCAACGCAGGCGCATGCGCAAAGTGCATGAAATACATGGAGTCCCCTGCCTCTTTACAGCGACTGGACCATCGATTTAACCAGCGGGGCGGTCTAGGGTCGATGGCGTAGGCAGTCTGCCGGCGGGAGGCTGCGACGAAAGCTGCCGTACATGAAAAAGAGCGCACGATGAGGGTCAGCGAACGACCGAAGCCGAAGATCAGTCAACCCACGGAGCGCTGCTGCGCGTGACAGCCAGCGCGATTTGCGGGAGTGACCTGCACACGCTACGACGGGTGCAGCGATTTGAAAGAATCCAACGGGCCATCGGGGAATCATCAAAGCCTATTTCGCTTCCGATCCGGGAGGTGTTAACAAACAGGCGAAGCGAGGAGTCCATCCCTTTCTCGTCGGCACGGTATTCGAAAAATCCATCACCCGCGGCAGCGGCCAGGCGCCCGTAAAGAGATACAACGAATACCTGCGGGATCCGGTTGTGAACGGAAAGGCGAAGCCCAGCAAGATCGTAAGTCATCACATCTCGACCGATCAGGTTCCGGAAGCGCACGACAAATTCGACAGCCGGGGGAGGCTACACCAAGATTCTCATCTGCTTCGGCGAAGCCAAGGCGGCTGTTGCAACAACCTAACCTGACCTGTTCTGCCCGGCAGATCGGCAAAACGGAGGACTGTGGTTTATGGCCAAATACGGGAAGGCGGCATCTAAATCCGTCGCGAGCGCTATGCGCAGGAGAAAGCGGGGCACGCTGCGCTCCGGCAAACGCGGGAAGGCCGGACCCGTCAAGAGCCGCAAACAGGCCATTGCGATCGGCCTGTCTGAAGCGCGCAAAAAAGGCGCGAAGGTACCTCCGCCGAAGGGCAAGAGCGAGAAGGCCTCCTGAGGGCTCGGTTCAGAAGGCCGCCGAGAACTGCGGCGGCGCTGGACTTTATCCCGATCCTGCTTGTGCGCGGCCGGCTCGCGCGACCGACCGGAAGTGCGGAAGAACGCTCTCGCCGTGGAAGTTGATCACGCGCGGGTTGATCGGCCTGTCCCGCGTCTACATTGATCATCGAGACGGCGCTGTCAAACAATTGCCATGCTTCAATCTTCGGCTCCGGGTCTGTGCTGATGAGCCATCTCTCCATCGTCTGTTTCAACGGAATCGCTTGAGCACGCGTGCGAATCACGGATGCATCGGGAGCACCGAAATACGGGTTCCATGCCTCGGTCCGAAGCACCTACAATTCCGCCGCGTAGTCCGCATTCTTCTGCTCCCGGGCGACAACGGACTGCTCGACGAGCGCCGGATCTTCTGCCGTTTGCCGCTGGCTTTTGCCCCCACAGATTTGCCCCAGCCACAGACTGCGGCTCGAAATTCTTCCAGGTCTCGGGTCGGTACGCTCCCTCGCCGCATTGTCTGCGCACCACAGACGCGCACACGGCAGGCATGGTAGACTTAAATGAGGCATTCCGCGGAGAAGATTGCCGAATCCGAAGACTTCCCGTGATGCGGCACCATCGATTTGGGCCTGCGACACCTTTTCCGGCCCAAGCAAACGTGTGGGCAAATTCAGGGGCGTAGCTCAGTGGTAGAGCAGCGGCCTTTTAAGCCGAAGGTCGTGGGTTCGATCCCCACCGCCCCTACCAGCTTTCTCACTCACTTCACGGGACTTGCGTAAGCCACGAGGCAGCAAAAGGCAGCAATAAGGGAGGTGGCTTGATCAGTTGAACTAAACGCGGCACGGATGGCAAAACTCCTCTTCCTCTCGGCACTGACGTGACAAAACGCATGGCTATGGCTACAGCATTCACGTGGAACACTGAGGCGCACAAAGCCTCGGGGACACACTGAAGGGAATTCTTAAGTCGCTCCCTTACTGTTCCTTTGAATGAAGCGCCAAAATTCGGAACCAAATCGCGGACGGCTGGGCACTGGCGCTGAAATGCCTCCAAGAATGAACACCTGAACATCCGACCTTCTGGTCTGAAGCCTAGGGAACCAATCAAAGCGGTCTCTCGTTCTCACCCCGTACTATTGACGTCAGCTTGGCTAGGTGGTATCTAGCCACCAGAATTCTGACGGAGGCCCGATGCCCCTTTCGAGAGTAGTCCTCGCTCTCTTTGTTTTTCTGTCTCTTGCAGCTGCGCTTCCAGCTCAGCACGCCCCAGTTTGCGATACTACCTGCCCTCCGGACCCAGGTTCGACGACATATCCTGGTACATTCAAAGCGCGACCCCGTCCTGAAAATAGCCACCGAGGTTCACTCTCGACACTTCCAGGCGGCTCGCCCATTCTCGCGCAAGGCAGCCCCGCGAAGGCTCCGGTCACCGTTGGGAGTTCTGGATACAACTACACGGTTCCCCTTCTGCACCTTCCCGGACGAAATGGATTGGATGTTGATCTCGTTCTCTTCTACAAC
>DASRCZ010000067.1:0-6577 GCA_035652855.1 Candidatus Acidiferrum sp. | reverse complement strand
CGCGGAACATCCGCGTGGGATCGAAAATCGGCGGGCGAATTGACCAAGTGCTGGTGCGCGAAGGCGATTCGGTGGCCGCGGGGCAGGTGCTGATCACCTTCGATGACAAAGAACTGCTCGCGTCGCTGAATCAATCGCGGGCCAGCGCGCTGAAAGCGGAACGCGGCTACCGTCCGGAGGAGATTGCGGAGATGCGCGCGGCGGCCATGCAAGCCAAGGCAGATTACGAGGAGAAGAAGAATGGCTATCGCCAGGAAGACATCGCGGCGGCGCAAGCGGATCTGGACCGGGCGAAGGCGGAGGAAGTGCGGACGCGGCTAGATTTCCAGCGGTATGACGCGCTGGCGCAGAAGGATCTGGTGTCGCGGCAGCAGCGGGATACCGCGGAAGCAAACTGGAAGGTGGCGCTGGCGCAGCAGGAAAGCGCGCAGCACAAGCTGGACGAGCTGAAGCGCGGGTATCGCCCCGAGGAGATAGCCTCGGCGGAAGCGCGCTACCTGCAAGCCAAGGCGGCGCTTGAAAAATACGAGCGGGGGAACCGTCCGGAGGACATTGCAGAGGCGAAAGCGGCTTACGCCTACGACGAAGCGCGATTTCGGGAACGGCAGGTGGTGGCGCCAGCGAATGCGACGGTCGAAGTGCTGGATGTTCGTCCGGGGGACATCGTGGCGCCGAACACTCCCGTGGCGACGCTGCTCGAGCGGGATCAGATTTACGTGCGTATTTACATTCCGGAGACGGAGATCGGGCGCGTGCAGGTGGGTCAGAAGGCGGAGGTGCGGGTGGATTCGTTTCCGCGCGAGGTGTTTCACGGCGTGGTGGACCAGATCAACCAGCAGGCGGAATTTCTGCCGCGCAACGTGCAGACGGCCGAGGAGAGGGTGCACCAGGTTTTCGGGGTGAAGATTCGAATCGATGACACATCCGGGCGCGTGAAGGCGGGAATGGCGGCGGACGTGAGATTGAGCGAGGGGAAGCCGTAAATGGCGGAGAGCGGCCCCAGCCTGGCGAAGACGGCGGTGCTTGCGGAGCATCTGGTGCGGAAGTTCGGCGACTTCACGGCGGTGGCGGACGTGAGCTTTCGCGTGGAGGCGGGCGAGATCTTCGGCTTTCTGGGGCCGAACGGCAGCGGAAAGACGACGGTGATCAAGATGCTGACAGGCTTGCTGCCGCTGACGGCGGGAGGGGCGTGGGTGGAGGGGCTGGACGTACGGACGGATTCCGAGCGAGTGCGCGAGCGGATCGGCTACATGTCGCAGAAGTTCAGTTTGTATGACGATTTGACGGTAACGGAGAACCTGCAATTTTACGGGCGAATTTACGGGTTGGACGCGGCGCGGATGCAGCGGCGGATGGATGAGATCGTGCACCTAAATGGCTTGAAGCCGTATCTCGAGCGGCGGGCGGCGCAGCTCTCCGGTGGGTGGAAGCAGCGGCTGGCGCTGGGCTGCGCGATGCTGCACGAGCCGAAGCTGCTCTTCATGGACGAGCCGACGGCGGGAATCGATCCCGTGGCGCGGCGCGAGCTGTGGGATTTGCTCTTCGAGCTTTCCGGACAAGGCATCACGTTTTTCGTGACGACGCATTACATGGACGAGGCGGAGCGGTGCAATCACGTGGCGTATATCTACTACGGAAAGATTATCGCGGATGGAACGCCTGCCGAGTTGAAGCAATTGCCGGAAGTGCGGCCGAAAGGGGCGAAACGGATCGAGATTACAACCCCGGAGGTGACGCGAGCGCTGCGGCTGTTGCGGAAGATCCCGGGAGTGCGGAGCGCGACGATTTTCGGCGAATCGATTCACGCGCTGGTGGACGAGGATTTCAGCGCGGAACACGTGCGCAAGCGGCTGCAGAGCGAAGGAATGCCGGTGACGGAAATACGCGGGCTGACGCCGAGCCTTGAAGACGTGTTCATGGAGCTGACGTACCGCCGGCAAGCGGAACGGGAGGCGGCGGGTGCGTGACCTCTTCCGGGGGTTCGGCGCGGTCTTCTTCAAGGAAGTACTGCACGTGCGGCGCGACCCGGCGACGCTTTTCTTTTCGCTATTCATTCCGCTATTACAGATGGTGGTGCTGGGGTTCGGCATCGACACGAACATCCGGCAGGTGAATACCGTCGTTTACAACGCGGATGGGCGGCAGGAGAGCCGGGAATTGCTCGACCGCTTGCGGAACTCGGACACATTTCACGTGATCCGTTATGTGGAAAACGACCGCGAGCTGAACGACGAAATCATTTCAGGCCGGGCGCGGGCCGGGATCAAGATTCCGGCGGACTATTCGGACAGATTGCTGCACGGCATGTCCGCGCAAGTGCTGGTGCTGATCGACGGCTCGGATTCCTCCGTTGCGGGGCAGGCGATCAATGTGACAACGGCGATTGGGCTCGACGAATCGCTGCGCCGGGCGCTGCCGAACGGCGAGAATTTCGCCGTGGACATGCGGCCGAAGCTGCTCTTCAATCCGGACTCGCGCTCGCCGAATTTTTTTCTGCCGGGCCTGATGTCCATCCTGCTGCTGAACGTGACAACGTTTCTGACGGCGTTCGCGATCGTGCGCGAGAAGGAGCAAGGGACGCTGGAGCAACTGTTCGTGACGCCGGTGAAGCCCTATGGGCTGCTGCTTGGCAAGCTGCTGCCTTATTTTTTCATCGGTTTCTTCGAGCTGTGCGCGATCGTATTTTTCATGCGGTTCATTTTTCTCGTGCCGATTCACGGGAATCTGCCGCTGCTGGCATTTCTCTCCCTGCCGTACCTGTTTGTATCGCTTTCGCTGGGAATCCTGATTTCAAGCAAAGCGGGCACGCAAGCGCAAGCGGTGCAACTGGCATTTCTGCCGATTTTGCCAAGCGTGTTTTTCTCGGGATACATTTTCCCCCGGGAGACGATGCCGTGGATTTTTCACGCGCTGAGCTATCTGGTGCCGGCAAGCTATTTCGTCAACATCGCGCGGGGAATCATCTTGCGGGGCGCGGGACTGCGGCATTTGTGGTCTGATGCCCTAGTGCTCTTCGTGATGGGCACATTCCTGTTGGTGGTTGCCGCGCGCCGCTTCCAGAACAAGGTGATTACTACCTAGCCGCCGCGAGATGCGGGAACCCGATTCGCAGCCGATCGCGAATGTGACGCTCAGCTCAGGCGATGTTTTCCAGCGCGAAAATCCAGTGAAATCCGAAAGCTTCCGCTGTAGGATGCGGCGATGCCTCCCTGCGTATCGCGCCGTTCCTTTCTTGCCCTGTCCGCGACTCTGCCGTGGGCCATTGCGCGGCCGCTCGACGCTGCGGCGATTCCCGTGGGCATCGAGCTGTATTCGGTGCGCGACGAGCTGAAGCGCGAACCGGACGGCACACTCGGCGCGCTGCGCTGCATGGGCTACGAGTGCGTGGAATTCTACGCGCCCTACCTTGAGTGGACCGAAGAGCAGGCCAAACACACGCGCCGACTGCTGGATGCGCTGGGCATGCGCTGCTATTCCACGCACAACGACAGTTCTTATTTCGGCGCCGACAAGATGCAGCAAGCGGCGGACTGGAATGCCATCCTGGGCAGCAAGTACGTGGTGATGGCGTCCTCGAATCCGAAGCCGGGTGCGGACGGTTGGAAAGAAGTTGCGGAGACGCTGAATTCCGCGGCGGAAAAGCTCGCGCGCTCCGGATTGAAGACCGGCTATCACAACCATCAAGCGGAGTTCACGCCGTTGCCCGGCGGCATGCGTCCCATCGAGATCATCGCGAAAAATACCAAGCCGGAAGTGATGCTGCAGCTCGACGTGGGCACGTGTCTCGAGGCGGGAAGCGACCCGGTCGCGTGGATTCAAGTGAATCCGGGCCGCATTCGCTCGATGCATTGCAAGGACTGGTCGCCCGAGCCGGGAAAGGGCTACAGGGTGCTGTTTGGCGAGGGTGCCGCGAGATGGAAAGAGATTTTCGAGGCCGCGGAGGGCGGAGGCGGCCTGGAGTATTACCTGATCGAGCAGGAAGGCAGCCGCTTTCCCGAGCTGGAGACGGCGCGGCTTTGTCTTGATGCGTTTCGAGCAGCGCACGGAAGAACCTGAGAGTGGCGCGGCGGCGCGCGAAGGCGAAGGCGGAGGGTTGAGTGACGAAAAAGGCGGCAGGCATGTGGATTCTGGGGTTTCTCGCGGCCGCGGCGACGGGCAGCATCTATTTTGACCGGCCGCCTGGGCCGCTGCCCACCAGCGCCGCGCCCGCGGAGTTTTCGGCGGCTCGCGCGCTCGACGATTTGCACGCGTTTGCAAGAGCGCCGCATCCGATCGGCTCACAGGAGCACGACCGCGTACGAGACTACCTGGTCGCTCAACTCACGGCGCTTGGCGGCAATCCGGAGGTTCAACGGACGACCGGCGTCACAGCGCTGTATCAGGTGGCGGGCAGCGTCGAGAACATCGTGGCACGGTGGAAAGGGACGAGCGGCGGCTCGGATGCGATCGGCCTGGTTGCGCACTACGACTCGGTGGCGGCCGGCCCGGGGGCGGGCGACGACGGATCCGGCGTGGCGGCGATTCTGGAGGCGATGCGCGCGCTGCGAACGGGGCCGCCGCCGCGGAACGACATCGTCGTGTTGTTCACGGATGGCGAGGAGGCAGGGCTTCTCGGCGCTTCCGCATTCGCCGCCGAGCATCCCTGGGCCAAGGATATTCGCGCAGCCGTGAACCTGGACTCCCGGGGAACGTCCGGACCTTCGCAGCTTTTCGAGACCAGCCCGGAGAATGGCCGGCTGATTGGGCTCTACGCGGCATCCGCGCGGCATCCCTACGGTTCGTCGCTGACCTACGAAGTATACAAACGGCTGCCAAACGATACGGATATGACGATATTCAAAAAGGCCGGAATCGCCGTGATGAACTTTGGATTCATCGGCAACTGGGAGGCATATCACACGCCGCTCGACAATCCGGAGGCACTGGATCCGGGCAGCCTGCAACAGAGCGGTGAAAACGTGCTATCGCTGGCGCGGGCGCTTGGCAACGCCGATCTGACGCAATTACGCGAACGCGATGCGGTGTTCGCTTCGATTCCGCCTGGAATCTTTTTTCACTACAGCGGGAAGTGGGCGTGGCCTTTGACCGGGCTGTGCGCGGCGGTGTTCGTGGCGGTGGCGTTCTGGGCGAACGGCGCGTTTCAAACGCGCTGGAGGCAAATCCTGGCAGGCTTTTTGAGCTCGATAGGAATTTTGGCGCTCTTTGCGGTTGTGGCGATGGGATTCACCGGCGGGGTCTATTGGCTGCACGCGCATCGTTTGCATCCGGGGAGACTGCTGCAGAGCGTACCGTATCTGCTGAGCCTGTTTGCGTTGCTCGCGGCGACTTATGCCGCGCTGCAGGCATGGCTCAGCAAACGGATTTCGGCGGCCGCGCTTTCGCTCGGCGGCTTGCTGGTCGTCCTTGCCGGCGCGGCGGCCGCCACGCTCTGGACGCCAGGCGTAAGCGTGGTGATTGTATGGCCGCTGCTCTTCTCGCTCGCCGCCATCCCTTGCGCGGGGGTACGGGCGGAGCGGCCCTCCGCGTGCAATCTCATTTCAGTGTGCTTGTGCAGCGTGCCGGCGCTGCTGGTGTTCGTGCCGCTGTTGCGAGGCTTTTTCACAGCCATGGGCTTCGCGAGGGAAAGTGCTCCGGCGCTTGGCGCGTGCTTCGCCTTCCTTGCTTTCCTGCTTGGGCCGCTGATGGGATTGCTTTCGGGCGGGGGAAGCCGCGTGGCAAGCTCCGCCGCACTTGCGGCTTGTGTGGCGCTTTTCGGAATAGGCGCCAGAAGCACGAGCTACACGGCGCAGCATCCGAAGGCGACGATACTGGCCTACGCGCTGGATGGAGACACCGGGAAAGCCTTCTGGGCCAGCAGCGGTTCGCAGCTTGATCCCTGGACCGAGCACTACCTCGGCCCCGCGCCTGCACATCGGAGCTTGCCGTATTTTTATCCTCCGTGGCTGCGGAGCGAGCTGCTGGTGAGCGACGCTCGCGCCGTGACGCTGGAGGGGCCGGAGGCGGAGCTGGCCGAGAGTTCGGCCGGGCAAACCGGCCGGACGCTGCATCTGCGAATTGTTTCTCGACGGCATGCGCCGCAAATTCGAGTGTTCGCAACGGAAGGCGCGGTGCTCGATGCCAGCGTGAATGGCCACCGGCTGGGAATGCCTGCCGAAGCCCGATGGAAAAGCGGAAGCTGGGGATTTGACTATGCCAATCTGCCGGCGGAAGGCGTGGACCTGTTGCTGCATACGAGCGGCAATGGGCCGGTACGCCTCATGGTAACGGACCAGTCGCCTGGATTGCCGGAAGTGCCGGGCACCGCGGTCATCGGCCGGCCGCCGGAATGCATTCCGATGCAGTGGGGCGATGCCACGCTGGTACGGCGCAGTTTTGTTTTTTGAGCGGCACAAGCTAACCTCGTCCGTTGCTTCTGATGCAGGCGAAAATGGAGTCCGATGAGCTGCCCGATCTGTGAGAAACGCAAACCCGCGCGGTTCTGTCCGGCAAAAGGGGAGAGGATATGCGCGGTGTGCTGCGGCAGGGAACGCGAAGTGAGCATCGATTGTCCTGTGGAGTGCACGTATCTCGCCGCGGC
>DASRCZ010000066.1:0-6594 GCA_035652855.1 Candidatus Acidiferrum sp. | reverse complement strand
GAGATTGCATCGTGCCGTGATTTTTCTCGGGCCTCCGGGCGCCGGGAAGGGCACACAGGCGAAAGAACTGGCGCGCACGTACCGAGTGCCCCATCTTTCGACGGGCGACATGCTTCGCGAGAATATCGCGAAAGGCACGCCGCTTGGCGCCCAGGCCCAGCCGGTCATGCAGCGCGGCGAGCTGGTGCCGGACTCGATCATCTTGCGCATGATCGCGGACCGCATCCAGTGTCCCGATTGCGCCGATGGATTTGTGTTTGACGGCTTCCCGAGAACCGTCGCGCAAGCGCAATATCTTGGGGAGCTGTTGAAGCAGCACGGGTACAAACAGCCGGTCGTGGTGCACTTTGCCATCGATCCGGCGCTGCTCATGCGGCGTATTACCGGACGCCGCATGTGCAAAGTGGGCGGCGAAATTTACAATATTTACGAACGCCCCACGAAAGTTCCCGGCCGCTGCGATAACGACGGCGGTGAATTGGAACAGCGGCCCGACGACCGGGAAGAAATCGTCGGACCGAGGCTCCATGCGTACGCGGCGCAGACCGCTCCGCTCGTGGCGTACTACAAGCGGCTTGGCCGTTTGCATGACGTCGACGCCGCCAAGAGCGTCGCCGAAGTGACGCGGCAGGTGCTCGATATCGTGCGCGCGGCAAAGTAGTCGGCGCGTGCGCTGGTTCGGCAAGGAGAAGACCGGGCCGCGGACCCGGTGAGATCGATACGGATGGCGATTCATCTTCGCAGCGCGGAAGAGCTTGAAAAGATGCATCGCGCCGGGTTGATCGTGCATGAAGTCTTGACCGCGCTGCGCGGTTTCGTGCGGCCAGGTTTGACGACGATGGACCTCGAAAAGTTCGCCGAGGAGAAAATCGCCGGCAAGCCGGGCAAGCCGGCGTTCAAGGGCTACCGGGGTTATCCCTGCGTGCTCTGTACGTCGGTGAACAGCGAAATCGTTCACGGCATCCCTTCGCCCAAGCGCAAGCTGCGCGAAGGCGATGTCGTCTCGATCGATTTCGGGATGGAAGTCGACGGGTACTTCGCGGATTCGGCGGTCACGGTCCCGGTCGGGAAAATCCGCCCGGAGCTGCAAAAGCTGCTGGATGTGACCCGCGATTCGCTCGACCGCGCCATCGAACAGATGCGGCCGGGTAAGCGGCTCGGCGACGTGGGCCACGCGGTGCAGAGCCTTGTGGAAGCGAACGGCTATTCCGTGGTGCGGGAGTTCGTCGGGCACGGCATCGGCACAAAAATGCACGATGAGCCGAACCTGCCGAACTACGGCGAAGCCGGGCGCGGCGCGCGATTGCAGGAAGGCATGGTGATCGCCGTCGAGCCTATGGTCAACGCCGGCGGTCCCGCCGTTCGAATG
The DNA here is from genome assembly GCA_035652855.1 of Candidatus Acidiferrum sp. Taxonomy (GTDB): domain Bacteria; phylum Acidobacteriota; class Terriglobia; order Acidiferrales; family UBA7541; genus Acidiferrum. The sequence goes on along the minus strand of DASRCZ010000066.1, from coordinate 5,225 downwards.
CGCGGCGAGTGGGTTGCGGAGACGGCGGACGGAAGTCCTTCCGCCCACTTCGAGCACACCGTGGCCGTCACCGCGAACGGCCCGTGGATTCTCACGCGGCCAAAACATGTCACCGGCCCTTCGTGGTAGCCGGTGTTCCGCAAGCAGAACGGGAGATTATGGCGAAGCGGTTTGAGGACGATCGGGATAAAAAGAAGGGCGATTCCGGCAATTCGAAAGAGGACGCCATCGAAGTCATGGCCACGGTCATCGAGCCGCTGCCCAACGCCATGTTTCGCGTTGAACTGGAGAACAAACACCAGGTCCTCGCCCACGTCTCCGGTAAAATGAGGAAGAATTTCATCCGCATTTTGGCCGGGGACAAGGTTGCCGTGGAGCTTTCGCCGTACGACCTGACGCGCGGGAGAATCGTGTACCGGTACAAGTAGCATCCAATGGCGAGTTGCTTGGCCGGCGCGGTTGCCGGGCGGCAAGGAACTCAAGGAGGGGGAAGAGCATGAAAGTTCGGGCGAGCGTCAAGAAAATTTGCGACAAATGCAAGGTGATCCACCGGCGGGGCGTGGTGCGGGTGATTTGCGTCAACCCGAAGCACAAGCAGCGGCAAGGGTAGTGGCGGAATTCGCGGGCGAGTTTCGAACGAAGCAGGGCGGATCGAAAGGTTTGGGAGAAAAAGAAGATGGCACGCATAGCGGGAGTTGACTTACCGCCGCAGAAGCGGCTGTGGATCGGGCTGACCTCGATTTACGGGATCGGCCGCAAGCGCGCGCAGAAGATCGCGGCGAAGGCCAACGTGGATCACACGAAGAAGATTCGCGATCTGACGGAAGACGAAGTGAATCATATTCGCCAGGTCATCGAGCAGGAAGGCCGGGTGGAAGGCGATCTGCGCAAGGAGATACAGATGAACATCCGGCGCCTGATTGAAATTCAGGCGTACCGGGGGATCCGGCACCGGCGCAATCTTCCCGTTCGCGGGCAGCGCACGCACACGAACGCGCGGACGCGCAAAGGGCCGCGGCGGGGCGCGGTTGCGGCGAAGAAGCAGGTGAAAGGCAAGAAGGGCTAGTTTTCGAGGCGTGTTGCGGACGGCGGGCAGCACAGACTGAAAGAGAACTTGGAGCTTTTGGATTCAAGCAGTCGAGAGAACGGAGCGAACAGTGGCTAAGGAACCTCAAGGCGCGGCACCGGATACGGGCGCGCCGGCAAAACCGGCGGCAGCGGCGAAGCGCAAGAAGGAATTCAAGAAGAAGCGCGAGCGGCGGGTGGTGCCGCACGGCGTGGTGCACATTGCCGCGTCGTTCAACAACACGCAGATCACCATCACAGACCCGGACGGGCGCGTGCTGTGCTGGTCTTCGGCGGGAGCGATCGGCTTCAAGGGGTCGCGGAAGGGCACGCCGTACGCCGCGCAGCAGGCTTCGCTTTCGGCCGCGGGCACGGCGCGGGACCAGTACGGATTGAAATCGGCCGAGGTGCGCGTGCAGGGACCGGGCTCAGGCCGCGAGTCCGCGGTGCGGGCGCTGGCTGCGGCCGGCATTCACATCGTGGTGATTCGCGACGTGACGCCGATACCGCACAACGGGTGCCGTCCGCCGAAGCGCCGCAGGGTATAAGGAAACGAGATTGACCGAAACCGCCGCATCGATGACCGGCACGACTGCCAATGCGCTGGCGGCCCTGACGCCGATGGCGCACGTGGCCGACGTGGAATTGTCAATCGCCTGGTACGCGAAACTTGGCTTTGTTGCCGAGAACACGCTGACTCCGCCAGGTGCGCCGATGCAGTGGGCGTATATACGCAACGGGGGCGCGGAATTGATGCTGGTTCGTTCGCAACGCCCCATGAATCCTGCCGCGCAGGACGTGTTGATCTATCTGTACGCGAAGGGCGTGGCGGCCTATCGGGAAGGCTTGCTAGCACAGGGACTGCAACCGAGCGAACTGAGCTATCCGCCGTACGCGCAGCATGGGGAGTTTCGAATCGACGACCCTGATGGGTACTGTTTGCTGGTCGGAGATACGGAGCAGCACTAAAGGAGTTTGTAGCGGACCGGGAGGAAGGGTTGCCAGCCTGTAAACCGGTCGTCACCTGAGGTTAAGGAGGAAGAAGTTGGCGAGACATCGAGAAGCGGTCTGCCGCCTGTGCCGCCGGGAAGGGCAGAAGTTATTTCTAAAGGGCCTGCGGTGCTTTACGGAGAAGTGCGCGATCGAGAAGCGCAATTTCGTGCCGGGGCAGCACGGGCAATCGCGCCGTGCGAAGGTGGCCGGGTACGGATTGCAGTTGCGCGAGAAGCAGAAAGTGAAGCGAACTTACGGCCTGCTGGAGCGGCAATTCCGCTCGTATTTCGAGAAGGCCGTGCGCATGAAAGGGCCCACCGGGGAAAACCTGATTATCACGCTGGAGAGGCGGCTGGATAACGTGGTGAACCGCGCGGGCTTCGCGTCCTCTCATGCGCAGGCGCGTCAGTTCATTTTGCATGGCCACGTGCGGGTAAACGGCAAGAAGGTGAACATCCCGTCCTACCTGGTGAAGCCGGGCGATGAGGTGAGCATCAAGGAAAACATGAAGCAGAACGCGATGGTGCTGGACGCGCGCAACGTGGCGCAGAGCCAGAACGCGGTGCCGTGGCTCGAGACAGACCGGGAACAACTGCGCGCCAAAGTGGTGGCGATGCCGAAGCGCGAGGATATTCAGACGCCGTCATTCAACGAGCAGCTTATCGTCGAGCTGTATTCGAAGTAAGAAAGGCGCGGCTCGGGAGTTAGCAAGCGCCCCGCGCCGGCCGGAGCGGCTGGAACGAGATTCGGTCCAAGAGATTCGATGGCGGTTCCGCGGAACCGCCGGAAGGAAGGAACACGATGTGGAAGGGATTTCAGAAGCCAAAGCGACTCGCGCCGGAGATGGAGACACTGACCGAGAAGTACGGGCGCTTTTCCGCGCAGCCTTTTGAGCGCGGATGGGGCACGACGGTCGGCAATGGACTGCGGCGCGCGCTGCTCAGCTCGATTGAAGGCGCCGCCATCACCGCCGTGAAAATCGAAGGAGTGCTGCACGAGTTCTCCTCGATTCCAGGAGTGGTGGAGGACGCGACCGATATCATCCTCAACCTGAAGCAGGTGCCCATCAAGCTGAACACGGACCTTCCGAAGACAATCTATTTGAATGTCGAGCAGCCGGGCCCGGTGACTTCCGCGCAGATCGAGGAAGACGCGGATTTCGCGGTGCTGGACAAGAGCGTGTATATCGCGACGGTCAGCGAAGGCGGCAAGCTGCAGATCGAGATGCGGGTGAAGAACGGACGCGGGTACGTGGCGGCGGACCGCAACTACGACGAGGACCTGCCGATCGGCTACATTCCGGTGGACAGCGTGCACTCGCCGGTGCGCAAGGTGAACTATTCGGTGGAGGCCGCGCGTCTCGGACAGATGACCGACTACGAGAAGCTGATGATCGAAGTGTGGACCAACGGCGCGCTGACGCCGCAGGACGCTATCGGGCTGGCGGCGAAGCTGGTGAAGGATCACATGAGCATCTTCATCAACTTCGAGGAGCCGGTGGACACGGTGGAGGCGCCGGTGGACACGTCGCACGATCCGCGGCTGGAGCACCTTGACCGTTCCGTGGAAGAGCTGGAGCTTTCGGTGCGCTCGTACAACTGCCTGAAGAACGCGAATATCCAGACGATTCGCGAACTAGTGCAGAAGAGCGAGAACGAAATGCTGAAGACGAAGAATTTCGGGCGCAAGTCGCTGAACGAGATTAAAGACATTCTCGTGAAGATGGGCTTGAGCCTGGGCATGAAGTTCGACGAGCACGGCCGGATTATCTGGCCGCCACTGCCGAGCCAGACGGCGCCGCCTGCGGCGGAAGACACGGTCGGGCTGTAAAGCGGCTCACACGGACAAGGACACTGGACGATGCGACATTTGAAATCAGGATCGAAGCTGGGACGGAATCCGTGGCACCGCCGCGCGACATTACGTAACCTGGTGACCAATCTTTTCGAGCACGGGCGGATCACGACGACGCTGACGCGCGCGAAGGCGGCGCGGCCGGTGGCGGAAAAAATGATCACACTCGGCAAGCGGGATACGCTGCATGCGCGGCGGCAGGCTGCGGCGTACATCATGACCGCGGGCGTGACGCAAAAGCTCTTCAGCGAGATTGCGCCGAAATTCGCGGACCGCGCCGGAGGATATACGCGTATCATACCGGCGGGCGTGCGCGCCGGCGACGGGGCCAAGGTGGCCATCCTCGAGCTCGTGAACTACGAGTTCAAGAAAAAGGAAAAGAAGGAACGCGCGAAAAAGGAAGAGCCGGCGGAAGCCGCGAGCTGAAGCTCGAGCGCCGGCAAACTGCGGCGCCAACCTGCACAACCTGGCACTTTCCCGCCCGCTTTGGCCGCGCCAAAGCGGGCGGCGCGTTTTGGTGTGCCAACATGAACGGATGGCACCGCGTCACACAGAGCGATTTAGCGAATTGTGTGGTCGAGAGCTGAGCCCGGAGAAGTGCCCGTCAGTCGAAGGAAAGTGCTCACGGCCTGTTGTTCTGTCATACTAGCAATTAGGTCCGTAACCAGTCGAACTACTTGGTCGGGGCTTTTGTGAGAGTCTTTCAACTGTGCCTGATACGCATATGGGAAAATCGTTTGGTCTTTGGGACTAACTGCAGCATCTGTGTAAATTTTAAACAGCGTTCTTATGATCTGTCTTTGACCATGCTGCTTTGAGCGAAGAGATGGGTTCAGAATCACATAATGCCAAGTGAGCTCCTTCAGCATGAAAACTTCTTTTCGGCGAAGCTCATCATTGAATCGAACGTATCTCTCATCAAGAGAGCTCGTGCTGGCGGGATTTAATTCAAGTGTATTTACATAAAGTGCAATTAACCCAGCGGTGAAGGCGCGCAGTCCCGCACGCTGCTGCCTAGTTGCTTGATACCTTTCTCCGGGCGCGTAGCGGATCTGGCCCTCAAAGGCCTGCTCCAACTCTGAGCGGTTGTATTCCAGCTCCTCTCCACGTTGCGCCGCACGTGTAAAAATCCCATCCAGAAACGCCTTACGCTCAGATTCTTTTGAAGTGAGGTGTATTTAGCTGGAGATGGGCGGACACCGGGAGACCGGTGGCGCGGATTGTAAACTAAGCGGCTTCGGGTTTCACCTCCTCTCGGCGCAGTTGCAAAACCCCTTCTGACCAGGTTTGAAACGGCGTGCGGCCCTGGGTGC